>CATLEJ010000029.1 GCA_949916125.1 uncultured Oscillospiraceae bacterium | reverse complement strand
TAGAGCAGATCCGTCTGGCCTTCCAGCCGCTGGCAGACGGGGTGCGTACGGTCATCGCGGAAAAAAGCCGGGAAGAATCTGACCGCGTCTGCCAGATGTTTGCGGGCCTGACAAATTACCACCCCTCTTTTGTGCTGCTCTTTTTGGACTGGAGGTACCGCCTGGACAGGGCGTGGTATCTCGGCTATGAGTTCCCGCAGAACTATTTGCAGGTGGAGTATCTGGACGAGATGCCGGACAACCTTGCGCGGCTCCAGCGGCAGGCTTTAGATTTGCTTACCCACATTTGGGTAGAGGATGACAGCGACAAATCCGTGGACGAAAAAATGACCGCCTACTACCTTGAAGCGGAGCAAGCGGGAAAAGATGTATTTCGTTTTCGACCACAGAAGATGAGCTATGAGCTGATGTATCACCAGACCTTCGCGGAGTTCTTGTGCCCGGACACGGTGTATGACCTGATCGACTACCACCTGCGGGAGTGCCTGAAGCGGGAGATCAAAATGCGCCGGTGCAAAAACTGTGGACGGCTGTTCGCGGTGACAGGCCACGGCGGGACGGAGTACTGCGACCGTCCCGCCGATGACAAGGGCCGCACCTGCAGAGAGATCGGCGCGTTCCGGGTCTGGGAGAAAAGCAAGAGTACAGACGAGACGTTCAAAGTATTCCGGCGGGAGTACAAGAGGCGGTTCGCCTGGATCAAAGCCGGACGCATCACCAAGGACGAGTTTTACGACTGGAGCGAGAGGGCCAGGGAGAAGCGGGACGAGTGTGACGTGGGGAAGCTCACGCTGGCAGAGTTTGAGGTGTGGCTGAAGCAGTCGTAGCTGCTTCAGCCGCACCCCATTTTCAGCACTGTAATAAGGCCTCCACCTCGGCCCGTTCCGGCATGGAGCGGATGGCCCCTTTCCGGGTAGTGACCAGGTAGGCCGCCGTGTTGGCGAAGGAGAGCATCGCGGTGAGATCATCCTTGGTCAGTCCGTCCAGCCCCCGTTCCAGCACGAAGTTCAGCACGCAGGCGCAGAAGGTATCCCCCGCGCCGGTGGTCTCGATGGTGCCGCCCAGCGTACACGCGGGAACGAATACCCGCTCGCCCTCATAGTAGGAGTAACTGCCATCCGCCCCCGCTGTCACATTGAACAGGCGGATATTGGGATATTGGGCCCGCAGGATGGCCGCGCCCTTGTCGAAATCCGTCTCCCCAGTCATAAACTCCAGTTCATTGTCGGCTATTTTCAGCACGTCGCACCGGGTCAGACCATATTCGATCTGCTTTTTCGCCTCGTCCAAACTGCCCCACAGAGGCGGGCGCAGGTTGGGATCGAAGGAGATCAGCGCCCCCCCTGCCTTGGCGCAGTCCACGGCCTTCACTGTGGCCCGACGCACCCCCTCATGGGTCATGGACAGGGTGCCAAAGTGGAAAATGCGGCTGCCGGCAATCGCATCCAGGGGTAATTCATCCTCGGTGAGCATCATGTCCGCGCCGGGGCTGCGGTAAAAGGAGAAGTCCCGGTCGCCGTTCTCGAAGGTTTTGACAAAGGCCAGGGTGGTACGCGCGTCCTTGTCGAACACCAGATAGTCCATACATATCCCGGCCTCCGCCGCCACGTCCCGGAGCAGATGTCCGAACATATCCTCCCCCACCTTGCCCACAAAGGCGCAGGACCGGCCCAGCTTCTTCAGCATGGCCAGCACGTTGCAGGGTGCGCCGCCGGGGTTGGCCTCAAACAGGGTATTGCCTTGACCGCTCCGCCCGTTCTCCGTAAAATCGATCAGCAATTCGCCCAAGGCGGTCACATCGAAACGCTTACCGGCCATGGCTTAACCCTCCCCATCAAAAACAAGATCGTACTTCTCCACATCCACCAGCACCTGGCCGTCCGCTTCGAATGTAATGGCGTCCGCCTCCTGGCGGGTGTAGATCACTGCGGTGGCCGCCGCTTCGCCGTCGTTGACGAACACCTCCACGCTGAACCGGTCCAGCACCACCCGGAGTTTGATCTCCCCGTTCCGGGGACTCACCAAAAAGCTGCGGGTATTGACAATATCCCGGGGCAGGCCGCTGCGGCAGCGGTCGATCTTCACAGTGCTCTCATCCGGCTTGTAGCGGATGATGGTGTCGTGCCGGCCATCCTTTGCCACATGGAGCCGGAACCAGCGGTAAGAGCCGGGGCTCGTGGGTTTGACGATGACAGTCATGTCCAGCGTCCGGCCCTGGATGCCGGGCAGGTTGGTTTCCCCGCTGACCAAAATGTGGTGGTGGATCACCGGACTGTGCCGGTACGCCTCCAGCTCCCGCACGGGGCGCTGGTACAGCCGCCCGTTTTCAATGGACAGCTCCCGGGGCAGGGTCATCTGGCCGAACCAGCGGCAGTGGAAGGGCTTTGCCCCCGCGGTGTCCCAGTTCTGCATCCAGGCGATCATGATCCGCCGCCCATCCGGAGCCTCCAGCGTCTGGGGGGCGTAGAAATCCAGCCCATAGTCGATAGCCTGCACCCGCTCCCGGGTAAAGCCTTTTTCTGAATCATAGCTGCCCATGAGGCACAGGGTGCCGTTGCCCGCATGAAATTCCAGGCCAATGGGGGTCATGTCCTGGGGGCTGGTGAGGATGATATGCTTGCCGTCCAGCTGGAAGAAATCCGGACACTCCCACATCCGTCCATACTGGTTACGGCTGCGGTCCAAAACCCGGACCAGCTCTCCCTTGAAGTCCTCCACTCCCCGGTAGAGCAGGATGGATCCGCTGCCGTCCCCGGTGCGGTTGCCGATGACGGCATAGAAATTCCCGTCCTCGCCCCGCCACACCTTGGGATCCCGGAAGTCAATGGTGCTGCCCTTCTGGGGCAGATCCTTGCCGTCCAGGATCGGGTTATCTCCCCATTTCTCATAATTCACGCCGTCGCCGATGGCCACGCACTGGGTCTGCACGTCCTCCAGGAACCCCTCGGCATTGTGGTGGCGCTGAACGCCGGTGTACATCAGCAGCTGCCGCCCGTCGGGCAGCTCCACCGCGCCGCCGGAAAAGCACCCGGAGGCATCGTATTCCTCATCTGGGGCCAGCGCGCAGGGCAGGCACTCCCAGCGGATAAAATCCTTTGTTTTGAGGTGCCCCCAGTGCATGGGCCCCCACTCGGTGGAATAGGGGTGGTACTGGTAGAACAGGTGGCACTCCCCTTTATAAAACGAGAACCCGTTGGGGTCGTTCATCCAGCCGATGGTAGGGGTGGCGTGGAAGGCGGGGCGCTCGGCATCGGGTATGTGGGGGCCGTACCGGGTTTCAAAGTCCCGGGCCTTTTGCAGGGCTTTACTGGTCATGGTTTGCAACCTCCTTGGCCGTCTCAAATCCAGATTATGATAAGGTCAGCCGGGGAAAATGTCAACCGGCTTTGGAAACGGGGCGGCACTGGGCCGCCCCCTTTCCGTCTTTTTCGCTTATTCCGCCGCGGCGTACCGCTCGTAGGCGTCCTGATAGGCCTGGAGCAGCCGGTCCATGCCGCACTTTTTGGAGAGGTACTCCTTGTACTCATCCCACTCGGCGTCGTCGGGCCCGCCGTCCCGGAGCCACAGGGCCTCCCGCTCCTTCACGGTGTTCTCGAAGTCGGTGCGGTACAGGTCGATGGTGTCCAGCTCCTCGCTGGTGAACACGCAGTCCACGGGGTAGATGGTCTTATCCTCCACATAGTTGAACCAAAAGTTCTCCAGATCCTCCAGGCGCTGGACGGCCCGATCCTCCATGTGGAACACGTCGGTGTAGTAATCGGACAGGATCAGCTTGGGGCCGGCCACCTCGGAGGCGCTCTTTAATTCGCCGGCGCTCTTGCCGAACTGGGCCTGGGCCTGCTCGTCGGTGATGGACATCCACATCCCGTCCGCGTCCTTCTCGGTGAAGTACACGCCGATGGGGCCGTACTGGAGCTGCATCACGTGCTCACCGGTATACCACTGGTCGTAGAACTTCAGCAGATTGATGGGGCTCTGGCAGTCGGCGGTGATGGACAGCTGGCCGGAGTTCACCGCGCTGCCCGCGGATTTCAGGGTGACGGTGCACTTGCCGTCCGGGCCCTTCAGCGGGGGCAGGTAGACGTAATCCTCCGCATAGTCGCCGGTGAGCTCGGCGATCTCCCACCAGGTGGCCACGCCCACATAACCCTGGGTGCACTTGGCGATGTACTGGGTGTCGGTCTGGCTGAACACCTCCAGGTCGATGAGGCCCTCCTCGTACCAGTCGTGGTAGTAGGTGACGGCGCTGCGGTACTCGTCGCTGACGCAGTCGAACACCACCTGTTTGTCCTTGGTAAGCCGCAGATCCATGCACACATCCGACCAGTTGGTGACGCCGAAGGGGGCGTAGAAGATGTTCTGCCCCCAGCACCACTGGTCAAAGCCGAAGGTCATGGGAATGGTGGTGCCGGGATCGTTGCCGTACACCTTGTGGGACATATCGTTGTCCTTGAAGGCCTGGAGGGCGGTTTTTAGCTCCTCCACCGTCTCGGGCACGCTGAGGCCCAGCTCGTCCAGCCAGCGCTTGTTGATCATGGAGAACTGCTGGATGGAGTGGATGGACATATCGTCCTCCGCGCCGATGGCCCCGGTGCCCATCATCTCGGCGGAGGGCAGGCCGTAGATGCCGCCGTCGTCCTGGGTGATGGCCGCCCGGATGGAGGGGTTCTCCTCCAGGATCTTGTACAGGTTGGGCATGATCTCCGGGGTGATGTAGGGGGTCAGGTCCAGGAAGGTGCCGCCCCGCCCATACCGGGCCAGGTCGTAGTTGGAGAAGCCCACCGCCTGGAAGGCGTCGGGCAGGTCGCCGCCAGTGATGCGGATGTTCACCTGTTCACCCAGGGAGTCGCTCATGACCTCCCAGTCGATCTTGACGCCCGCCGCCTCCGCCATCTCGTTGAGGACGGGGGTGTCGTCATAGCCGGAGGACAGGGCGGAAATGCCGCTGACCACGTGGAACTCGGTCTGATCGGTGTTCATATTGACTTCGCCGTTGTTGACGCTGCCCACCCTGCCCAGACCGCAGCCGGACAGCAGGCTCAGGCCCAACGCCGCGCACAGAGCGGCGGAAACTAATTTCTTCACATTCATTGTCGTATGCTCCATTCTAAAACTGTTCTAAAATTGAAGCGTGTCGTGGCCGGCGCAGGACTTTACGGTCACAGCCGTGTCCGGAGCGAGTTTCAAGCTCTTTTTCGGTTTCTTTTTCTCTCGAGAAAAAGAAACCTAACCCTTGACCGCGCCGGCCATGAAGCCCTTCTCGAAATATTTCTGCACGAAGGGGTAGGCGATGAGCATGGGCAGGGCCGCCACGATCATGGAGCTGAACTTGATCATCTCGGTGAGCTTGTTCAGCTCGGCGAAGCCGCCCTCGATCATGCCCGCCTGCTCGGTGGAGGCGGCGCTCTTGATCAGGATACCCCGCAGCACCAGGGGCAGGGGCTGGCCCTTGCCGCCCAGGTAGATCATGGCGGTGAACCAGTCGTTCCAGTAGGCCACCATGGCGAACACCGCCTGGACGGCCAGGATGGGCATGGACAGGGGGATCACAACGCTGATAAAGGTGCGGAACTTGGACGCGCCGTCGATCTCGGACGCCTCGATCAGGTCGTGGGGGATGCTGTTCTGGAAGTAGTTGCGCACGATGATCATATTGCCCACCCCCACGCCGCCGGGGAGGAACAGCGACCACATATTGCCGATGAGGCCGGTCTGCTTGACGATCAGGTAGGTGGGAATCATGCCGCCGCCGAAGTACATGGTGAACACGAAGAACAGGCTGAGGAACTTGCTCCCCGGCAGATCCTTCTGAGCCAGAGGGTAAGCGGTGATGTACAGCATGACCACGGAGAAGATGGTGCCGACAACGGTATACTTCACGGAGTTGAAGAAGCCCGGCATGATCTTGGGGTCGGCGAACACCGCCTTGTAGCCGTCCAGGGTGAAGCCGCTGGGCAGCAGGAAGGTCTTGCCCGCGTACACGTCGTAGGGGTTGGAGAAGGAGGCGATGACCACGTAGTACAGCGGATAGGCCACGATGAGCAGCACGATGACACAAATCGCTACCAGGATGACGTCGCTGGTGCGGTCGGACATACCTTTTGCCTGTTTGTTCATGAGCCCGCCTCCTTAGACAAATTCCACGTCCGAGGCCTTGGACGCGATCTTGTTGACCACCAGCAGCAAAATGATGTTGACAGCGGTATTGAACAGCCCCACGGCGGTGGAGTAGCTGTACTTGGCCTGCTCGATGCCCTGCTGGTACACGTATACGGCGATGACATCCGACGTGGCCTTGTTCAGGTCGGTCTGGAGCAGCCACACCTTCTCAAAGCCCACGTTCATCAGGCCGCCCGCTGCCATGATCAGGTTCAGGATGGCCATGGGCAGCAGCTCGGGCAGGTCAATGTGCAGGATCCGCTGGAACACCGATGCGCCGTCCACCTTGGCGGCCTCGTACAGGCCGGGATCCACGTTGGCCAGGGTGGCCAGGTAGATGATGCAGCCCCAGCCCGCGTCCTGCCAGATGCCGGAGGCGATGTAGATGGTGCGGAAGGCGGAGGACTGGGTGAGAAAGTCGATCTGGGTACCCAGCAGCAGGTTCAGCAGACCGCCGGTGGGGCTGAGGAAGATGCGGATCATGCCGCAGATGATCATGGTGGAGATGAAGTGGGGGGCGTAGAGCACCGTCTGCACCACCCGCTTGAAGCGGTGGAACCGCACCTGATTGATGATGAGGGACAGGATGATGGGGATGGGGAAGCTCCACAGCAGGCTGAACAGGCTGATGAGCACCGTGTTCTTGATCATCCGGAAGCAGGTGGGGGCGTTGAAGAACCGGGCAAACCATTTCAGGCCCACCCACTCGCTCTCCAGGAAGCCCAGGTTGGGGTCGAAGTCCCGGAAGGCGATCTGGATGCCGTACATGGGAATGTACTTGTATACCACCGTCAGCACCACGGGTATGGCCAGCAGGGCGTACATCTGCCAGTTGTCCGCCAGCCTCCGCCCCAGGGGCTTGGTGTGGGACGGGCGGCTGAGGGCCGCCGCCCCCGCCACCGAGATTCGCCCGCCCTGGGGAATGTCCGGCGCAGCGGTCCGGCTCGGGGATGCGTTTTTGCTCATTTGCGCTCACTCTCCCTTGAAAACTTGTTCTCCATATAATGTTTCACGGAACGGTTCCGGTCATATTGTTCCCGCCACCTGCTCGCTGTATTGTGAAACGTTATTTGGAATGTGCCTTTATGGTAGCAGGGGCTCGGGGAGATGTCAACCCCTTTTCGGATAAAATTGGGCACTTGCTCTAATTTTATTTGAGATGTACAAGAATATCCATTCATTTCTGTGCAAAACAGATAAATGTATCGTTTCATGAAAAAATGGTGAAATTCCTCTTTACAACCGCCATCCCCATCTGCTATGATAGGGCTGACAAGGAAAGCCGGGAGCAAAACCGGCCCGGTTTATGAAATGTTTCATCTGGAGGAGAGCGCAATGAAGGGAACAACGCCCACCATGAAGGACGTGGCCCAGGAGGCCGGGGTGGCCCTGGGCACGGTGTCCAAGGTGTTCAACGGCCTGCCCGTGGGGGACAGCTACCGGATCAAGGTGGAGGAGGCCGCAAAACGGCTGGGCTATCAGGTGAACCAGTACGCCCGGGGTCTGCGCTCCGGCAAGACCTACAATGTGGCGGTGATCCTGCCGGGGGTGAACCATCCCTTCTTCGCCGCCCTGGCCCAGCACCTGTGCACCGCCCTTATGCAGCGGGAACACCGTATGCTGCTGTACGTCACCGCCTCCCACCCCGACGCGGAGCGGGAGTGCGTGGGGATGGTGCGCCAGAACAAGGTGGACGGCGTGATCGGCCTGACCTACAACCCCCTGACGCTGGACGGGGAGCTGCCCTTTGTCAGCATTGACCGCTGCCTGGGCCCCGACATCCCCTGCGTGGCGGCGGACAACTACGGCGGCGGGCGGCTGGCGGCGGAAAAGCTGATCGAGCTGGGCTGCACCCGGCTGGCCTTCCTGCGCACCGGCTCGGCCAGCCCCAGCGAGACGGACAAACGGGGGGACGGCTTCGAGATGACGTGCCGGAGCAGAAACATCCCCTACGATGCCCTCCGGCTCAACGACGGGGAGGATTATGCCCGGTTCCGGGCCTTCTTCCAGGAACACATGGCTGCCGGGCGGCTGGACATCGACGGTATTTTCTGTTCCACCGACCTGCTGGCCTGGCAGGTGCAGGGGATGCTGTCCGAGCTGGGCGTCCGGGTGCCGGAGGACGTGCAGATCATTGGCTTTGACGGCGTGCGGCACTTCGATCAGGATAAGCTGTATTGCTCTACCATCGTCCAGCCGACTCGGAAGTTGGCGGAAACCGCCGTGGATCTGCTGCTGACCAAGGACCGTTCCAACATCCCGGCGCTGGTGTGCCTCCCGGTGAGCTACGCCCCCGGCGGCACCACCAGAGAATAGGAGGCAGCCATGGCGAGCGAGTATTTAAAATGGAAGTACAAGGACGTGAAGCCCCGGGAGAAGGTGGAACTCTCCCCGACGGAGAAGCGGAAAAATTGGTGGCACTACCATAAGTGGCACGTCCTGATCGGCGTGGTGCTGGCGGTCATCGGGGGAAATCTCATCTACAGCGCCCTGGGCATCGGGCAGGTCAGGCCGGACTACCGGTTTGCCTATGTGGGCGCCAGCGCCCTGCCCGAGGATACCGCGGCCGCGCTGGAGGCGGGGCTGGCCTCCCTGGGTGAAGATGTCAACGGGGACGGCCAGGTGGCGGTGTCCCTCCGACAGTACCCGCTGTACAGCGCCGACCCCCAGACGGCCATGGCCGCCCAGATCCAGCTGATGGCGGATCTGACGGAGGGGGAGAGCTGCTTCTTCCTGCTGGAGGATCCGGAGCGGTTCCAGCGGGACTACCACTCCCTGTGCCGTCTGGACGGCTCCCTGCCGGAGGATGAGAACCCCTCCGCCGAGGGGACGTATTGGCTGTGGGATCAGTGCCCCGCCCTGGCGGGGCTGGATCTGGGAAGCTACCGCTACAGCGCGCTGGGGGAGACCGTGAGCGGGGACAACCGCGAGCTGGTGTCCGGGCTGGCCGTGGCCCGGCGGGGCTTTTGGACAGAAAAAGACGCCGCATACCCGGACGGGTGCGCGGCGCTGTGGGAGAAATTGACGGAAGGGGCGGTTTCATGAAACGGACAGCGGTATGCTTGCTCATCGCGGCCCTGTGTTTGGGACTGGCGGGCTGCGCGGCGCTCCCCACTCCGGAGAAGGCCGCGGACGGCGCCGCGTGGAGCGAGGAGTGGGTCACGGTGGGCGGTGTCGTCGGCGTGGACACCCCGGACGGCATGGCAGCCAGGGAGAACAACGAGGCGCTGGCGGCCAACGGGATGCATTACGCCACCTGGTCTATCGGCGAGGGGGAACCCTACACCAACGCGGACGGCGAGGAGGCCACCCTGTACGATGCCCAGGTCTATCTCCTGCTGGGTGGCTGCAAATCCGGGGAGGAAGCCCAGGACACCATGGCCCAGTGGCAGGAGATGGCCCAGGCACAATATACTGTCGGTGAAACAGCTGAAGCGGTCCACAACGGCCAGGAGTTCAGCCTCATCACCTACACCTTTGACGGGAAAACAAATCCCTACGCCCGGGGAGCCTCCGCCTTCGGGGTGTATCGGAATTACGCGGTTAGCGTGGAGTTCACCTGCCGGGAGGGGTTCGACGGCGACGCGGAGAAGCTGCTGGCCCAGTTTTTGGACAACTGCCATTACGCCATGCCATAGAGGAGGACATATCATGGGAATGTTTATTCGGGAGGATCCCGGCTATGACGAGAGTGTCCGCCAGACAGGCTTCAACCGCTACAAGCAGCTTCTTGGCATTCGCTTCGGCCAATGGTGGAAGGTGAACCTGCTGACGCTGCTGGGATGCCTGCCTTTGGCCGCCGGGATTTTCTATTCTATCGGGGTGTCCAGCGTATTGGTGCTCCTCCCCTGCTCCATTTTGGGCGGGATGATCGCGGGGCCGTTTCTGGCGGCGTTGTACGACGCCATCCTCCGGGGATTGCGGGACGACCCGACTCCGTGGAAGGATGCCTACGCGCGGGCCTGGAAGCAAAACTGGCTGGGAAGCCTGTTCCCAGGGGCGATCCTGGGGCTGATGTCCGGGCTGTATGCGTTTATGGCTATGCTGTTTTGGTGGGCGGAGACGCCGCCCAGCCTGGGCACACTGCTGCTCTACCTGTTTTCCCTTCTGCTTCTGCTGGTTCTGTGTACGCTGTACTGGCCCCAGCTGGTGCTGTTCCGCCAGTCCCCCGCCATCCGTCTGCGCAACTGCGTTTTGTTCTGTGTGAAACACTTCTGGCGGGTGATGGGCACAGGCCTGCTCCAACTGGCCTATATCGCGGTACTGGTATTATTTGCCCCCTGGTCCCTGTTTCTGCTGCCGGTTACGGGAGCGTGGTATATTGTCTTCCTGATGCAGCTGTTGATTTACGATCAGCTGGACGAGGCACTACAAATTGAAGAGCAGTTTAATGGGAACACAATAGTTTGATGTGACAATTTTGCCAAGGTTTCTGCCGATTAAACAGCTGCAATACTTGTTCTACTTTATATAGTTCTATTACCCCATCATTTGACGAAGAGGGGTACCCCGCCAGGTGGAGAGCGGTAAACAAAGTTTCTGAACATCGTCAACACAAATCGGGTTAGTGTAAACCAGTGCACTTTTGTCCCAGGGATATCGGCCCAGTGCCCGGCCCAATACCAGTTCCGAGTTCCCGCCGTGGTAGCCCCAGGCGGTGTCGTAATAATTAATTCCCGCCGCCATGGCGCGATCCACCATCCGGGCTGCCGCGGTCTCGTCCACCTGGCTGTCATCCCCATTGATCACTGGCAGACGCATCGCGCCAAATCCCAAAGCGGACAGCTCCAAATTATGAAATGCCTTGAAAATCATAACATTTTTCCTTGCTACCTTTGATTTGATCCATTATACAGTACCTGCGTTAAAGCATCAATGTTTTCGAGCGTTTGCGCGGAATGGGGAAAGGAGCGGGCGAATGAAATCTGTTGACCCCGCGGGTGCGGGGAACAGAAGTGCGGCAAGTTCAGGAGCCGCTTTGAGCACTGATGTCCGCCAGCCGGTAGCTCCGACTGCCCAACCCGATTTTCTCGGCGTGTTCCAGTGTGTGGATGCCGTTGCGGGACTCCATGCGCTGGACAAGGGAGCCGCCGTCCTCGGAGGCATACACCAGATCCACGCAGGCCTGATCCAGCGCTACCGGGTCGGTGGAGGCCAGGATGCCGATGTCGTGCATATCCGGCTGGGCCGGGTTGCCGTCACAGTCACAGTCCACACTCAGCCGGTTCATCACGCTGATATAGACGATCTGGCCATCCAGCGCCTCCACCACTGACTTCCCGGCCTCGCCCATGGACTCCAGGAAGGCGTCCTGGCTGCCGCCCCACATGGAGCCGCCGCTGCCGCCGGAGTGGATGTGCCCCTTGCCCTGGGATGAGGCAATGCCGATGGAGATGTTTTTGATGGCACCGCCGAAGCCCGCCATGGCGTGGCCCTTGAAATGGGAGAGCACCAGGAAGGAGTCGTAGTTGCTGAAGTGGGCGCCCACGTAGTTTTCCTTCAGATTGTCCCCGCCTGTAACGGGCAGGGCGATGGAGCCATCCGCATCCATGATGTCCACTTGGGCGATGGCGGTGAAGCCGTGATCCTCCGCCACCTGGAGGTGCATGGCGGTGCTGGCCCGGGAGCCGCCGTAGGCGGTATTGCACTCCACGATGGTGCCCTCCACCGCCTGCACCACGTCTTTGATGAGGGCCGGATCCAGATAGTTGCTGGCGGGAGGTTCGCCGGTGGACAGCTTCACCGCTACGCTGCCGGTGGGCGTCCAGTTCAGGGCCTCATAGATGGCCATGAGGCTCTCGGGGGTGATCTGGCTGGTGTAGTAGACGGTGCTGCCGGCGTTTGCGTCATAGTGCTCCAGGTCGGACAGGATTACGGTGGCGCCGCCGTTGGTGGTGATGGCGCTGTTCTGCTCCGGCGGGGTGTTCAGACTGGAATAGAACGCCACGGCGGCCTCAGCGCGGGTGGCCGGTACGTTCAGCGCGGGGCTGCCCGTCCAGGCGGGATCCTCCCCCTGATAGCGGCGGATCATGATATCCAGTTGTTCCTTTGTCACGGGGTCGTCGGTGCCAAACCGTCCGTTGCCGTAGCCTCGAACGATGGCTTCATCCGTAGCCCAAACCACGGCGTCGGAGTACCACACATCAGGCTGGGTGTCTATAAAGCCGGGGGTGCCGCTGACGGACGGTTCCCCCGCCGCCCGGTGGAGCACCGTGGCCACCATGGCCCGGGTCAGGGTAGAATCCGGGGAGAACCGGGTATCTGAGGTGCCTTCCATCAGGCCCTGCTCCCAGCACCAGGCCACGGCCTCGGCGTAATCCGCGTCAGCGGGCACGTCGGTAAATGGCGGCTGCGAGGCGGAAGCAGCGGCAAGAGATTGCGGCCCGGTCGCCGCAGAGGGGATTGCCGTCGGCTGTTCCGCCTGTCCGGCAGAGCAGGCGGCCAGCATCATAAGTGTGGCGAAAACGATCAGGACAGTTAGGATACGTCGGGCGTTTTTCATGTGGATCTTCCTTTCAAATGAATGTATCGACAAGCCACCCGGTTCCCAGAGCGAACAGGATGACAAACCCCAGATAGAGGATGAACCGTCTGGCTCCCAGCACGATCTTCACCGCTCCCAGGTTGGTGATTTTGGTAGCGGGACCGGTAATCATGAAGGCGGCGGCGCTGCCCATGGTCATGCCGTCTGCCAGCCACGCCTGCAAAAGCGGGATAGTTCCCCCGCCGCAGGCATAGAGCGGCACCCCGATGGTGGCCGCCATCAGCACGCCGAAGCCCTGGTTTTCCCCAAAGAGCCGGGCCACCAGCTCAGCGGGGACATATCGTTGGAACGCCGCCGACAGCACGACCCCAAGCAGGAACATGGGCCCCGTGGCTTTGAGATTGCGTCCCAGATTTTTGAGGAAACGCACTATTGGGCTGGGATCGGTGTCCCGGTTTTTTGGGGGAGAAAAGCCTTCAAAATCGAAAAAGTTTTTTCCCCGATAGAACCACCGGATCAGCAGGCCCGCCAACCCGCCGCACAGGAAGCTGGCGCCGACGCGGATAGTGAGAGCGGCGGGGCCCAGCGCCATGCTGTACAGGATCAGCTGGGGGTTGAGCAGGATGGAGCTCATCATGAACGCCGCCAGCCAGTCGTCCTCCATGCCGCTCTCGGAGAAGGAGGCCGCCAGAGGGATGGTGCCATACATACACAGCGGCGAGGCGATGCCCAGGACGGAGGCAGCGAAGATCCCAGCAATCCCCAGCCGCTTTCCACGCAGGGAACGGAACAGGCCATGGATACGCTCCTTGGCAAATACCGAAATCAGGGAGCCCAGCGCCATCCCCAGCACCCAGTAGGGGAAGATCTGGCGCAGATGGAGGTCGAAATAGTACCAGAGGTAGACCGCCTCCCGCTGGAGCACCGCCGTCATAGTGTGGCAAAGGGGCCCGCAGGCCATTTCCTGTGATTGTTCATGCCGTTGTCCTCCTTAATCAGGCGATTTTGTCAGCACGGAAGTTTTTATTTTGCAAGCGCCGGGCCAAAGGACGGCCCGGCGCTTGCGAGGAATGAGGAAAAAGAGGAACGCAAATTATTGGGGCTGGACCTTCCTGCGGCTGCGGAGGAACAGGAACGCGGCGATTCCGATCACGACCACAACCACACCCACATCAACACCAATGAACATGGCAGTCATGCGGTCCAATCCGGCGCTGTCCTGCTCCATAGTGTAGTTACCGCTGCGCACGATGGTGAACATGATATTCTTGGATGCCTGCCGCAGAGCCTTCACCATGGTGGGAGAGTCCAGATTCTCAATTTCGGTGCGGACGTTGGAGCCAAAGCCCAGCATGATGTCGTTGCCGTTGAGTACGCTGTCCATGGTCACTTGATAGCCGTAGGAACCAAACCAGTCGGTGAGCACCATACCCTGGAATCCCCACTCACCCCGGAGCACCCCGTTGAGCAATTCGCTGTTGGCGCCCGTCCACCGGGGGCCAATGAGGGTGAAGGAGGACATAACTGCCAGGGGGTTGTGGTCGAAGTCATAGTTCTTGACGCAGATCTCAAAGGGTTTCATGTAGATCTCCCGCAGGGCCTGCTCGGTGAGGTGAATCTGTTGGGCGGTACAGCGGTTGATCTCCTGATCGTTGACTACGAAATGCTTGATGTAGGCGTACACACCCTTCTCCCCGGCGGCGTTGATTTCAGCGGAAGCGATATAGCCCGCCAGCACCCCGTCCTCGGAGTAATATTCAAAGTTGCGGCCATTGAAAGCGGTGCGGTGGGTGTTCATGGCAGGACCGTACCAACCGTAGATATGACAGTCGGCGTACTCCTGGCCGATCGCGCCGCCCACCTCATAGGCCAAATCCTTGTTCCAGGTTTGAGCAATCAGCACCTCGGTGGGATAGGGAGTGCCGTACACGCCGGCGTACCAATCGTTGAGGCCGCCGGTGCCGTCAGAGTCCATGGTGGCCTTTTTGCCCACGCTGTCCAGGGCCACGGTGGAGAAACCGCCGATCTGCACCAACTGGGACATCTCCTCCGGGGTGAGCTGATCCAGCAGCCGCTCCCAATCGGGGTCGTCATAGGACTTGCCCATCATGTCCGCCAGCGTCAGGCCATTTTTTGCGCCGGTGGTGGGCATCTCGTCCCCGGCCACGTCGTGGTCGGCGGGATTATAATGTGCGGTGGAGTGGGCGTCTATGTAGGCCCGGATCTCGTCGGGCATGGTAAAGTCGGTGGGGGCGGCGGTAGCGGCATCGTAGTTGGCGAAGCCGTCCGCCCGAGACAGGAAGGTGACGCCGCCGTTGGCGTAATCCTCAAAGCGGTTGACCGCCGCGTCGTGGTCGCTGGCGCGGCCATCGGCACTGTAGTCGATGTCGGAATCCACGGTGAAGGTTTCGGAATCCAGCTCGGTGTGAGCGTCAGCCCGGACGGAGATGGTATACTCCCCCGCCTCCAGGATGTAGCCGCCGTTGGCAGTCTTAATAGCGGAGGAATCATAGGAGGCCATGTCTTCCTTGGGGATGGTGAAGGGGATAGTCTGAGAAGCGCCCGGCTCCAGCAGGCCGGTCTTGGCGAAGTTCACCAGATTCACCGCTGCCTTTTCGATGCCGCCGTTGATGTAGGGAGGCGTGAAGTAGACCTCCACCACATCTTTGCCCGCCACGCTGCCGGTATTGGTGACCACCACGTCGAAGGCGATATCGTCGCCGCTGTCGGTGAAATTACGAATTTCCTGGGTGAAAGTGGTATAGCTCAGACCGTGGCCGAAGGGGTACTGCACCACGCTGTTGTAGTCGAAATCCATATTTCCTGCCTGGGCCTCGGCGTAGGCCGTCTCATAGAAACGGTAGCCCACATAGATGCCTTCCACGTAATTCACGAAGGATAACACGCCCTGAAAACCGGGATCAAAGGCGGTATACTGCTCCAGCAGGTCGTCCACGTTGTCATAGGTGAAGTTACCATAGTTGTTATAGGCGGGGGTGGCCTTCTGGTCGTACACGTAGGTTTCCACAGTGCGGCCGGAGGGGTTCACCGTGCCCTTTAAAATCCTGCCCAGGCCGTTCATGGCGGTGCGCCCGGTGCCGGGAGCCAGCAGGACCGCGCCGATGGAGGCGTAGTCGTTTACAAACCCCAGCTCCATGGCGTTGTTGGCGTTGATTACCACAATTACCTTGTCAAAATTGGTGGCCACCAGGTCGATCATGTCCCACTCCGTCCGGGACAGCTGGAGGTAGCTCTCGCCGGGGGCGAAATCGTCGTAAGCGTCGCTGTTATTGGTGTAGGCGGCGGCGTAGTAGTTATAGCCCTCGTTGCCGTTTGCCAGGGTCTGGCGCACGTCGTCCACGGTGCCGTCAATGACTTTGCTCATGTCGGCGGGCAGGTCCTGGCCCTCACCGCCGGACCGGGCCAGCACGATGACGGCGGTATCGGAAAACGCCTTGGCGTTGTCCATCAATTCGGTGGTGTAGCGGTCCACGGGGGGCTCGGGCAGAGACCAATCGGTGAAGGTGACGCTGGTCACATTGCCCCCCAGCGTCCGGGTGGGGCTGTATTCGGTGTAAAGGTCAATGATCTCCTGATTCACCTCAAAACCGGCGTTTTTCAGCGATGTGAGTACGTCGATGTTCCCTTCATTGCTGGAGGAACCGGAGCCGGTGCCGCCGTAAATGGGATTGGTGGCGGCCCAGCCAAATACATTGATTTTGCTGGTGTTGGACAGAGGGAGGATGCCGTTATTCTCTGCCAGCACGATACCCTCGTCGCCCACCTTCTCGATCACCGTCTCGGAGGCGGCGGCGCTCTCCGGGGAGACGGACCCCCCGCCGTTGATAATGGGAGCCAGGTTGTTATACATGGGGCCGAAACAAATGACATTGGCTAAGATGGTGACGATGAGCACCCAGGACAGGGCCGCGCCCCAGCTCACCAGGTGGCGCCTGCCTTTTTTGACCACGAACTGCGCCGCCACGATGACCACAACGGCCAGCACAAAGGTGCCCAGAATGGCGTAAATATACCCGCCGAGATTGTTGACATAGGTAGCCACATCGGTGGGAGAGACGCCCATGTTCTCGAAGGTGGGGGTCAGAATGTCAATTAAAAATTGCAGCATTTTTGTTCCTCCTCGATTCCTTTCCGATGGTTTTTTCGTTCCGTTCACGGTTTGAAGGTCTGCAGCCCTCTCTCTGCCCCAAAGTATAGGGCCTGCGCGGGCAAAAATCAAATACCTATTTCGGATAGGAAACCATGCCCTTTAGACATAGCAAAAGATGGCCCGGCATTTTGAATGCCGGGCCATCTTTTGCTTGTTGGTATTCAAGCCTGTTCCGGATCGGCCAGCGTTTGGCGAAGCGTTTCTAAAAACCGCTGGGAGGGTTTGGAAAACACCTGGTATTTTTTCCACACCACGCTCATATGGGCCTTGACCTCCGGCATAAGCGGGCGGAAGCACAGGGGGCTGTCTCCTGTGACGTTGAGGATCTTATCCAAGCACAGCATATAGCCCAGCCCATCCGCCACCATCAGGGAGCCGTTGTACACCAAACTGTAGGACCCCGCCACGTTTTTGGAGATGACCTGGCCGAACAGGGAACCGGGCTCCGGGGAGGCCCGGCTGACGATCAGCGGCTTCCCCGCCATGTCCGCCGCTGTCACATACTCCTTTTCCGCCAGGGGGTCGTCCCGGCGCATGATGACGCCCCAGGTATCGTAGGCAGGCAGGGCGATGGAGCTGTACTTCTTTTCGTCAATGATACCGAACAGAAGGCCAAAGTCGATGAGACCCTTGTCCAGAGCCTCCGTCACGTCTACGGTGTCCCCGCTGGCGATGTGAAAGCGGACATCTGGGTGCCGATCCCGCAGATGCCGGGCCGCATGGGTGAGAAAATGCACCGCCTCCGTTTCCCCCGCGCCGATGTAGATATCGCCCGCGATGGTCTCCTCGTCGGCGGCCAGCTCACCCATAGTCTTTTCCATCAGGCCGACGATCTCGGAGGCCCGCTTGCGCAGCAGTGTGCCGTGCTCCGTCAGCGTAATCCGGCGGCTGCCCCGGATGAACAGCTGCTTGCCGATCTCCGCCTCCAAATCGCTGAGCTGCCGGGACAGGGTGGGCTGGGAGAGGTGCAGGTACTCCGCCGCCCCGGAAATGCTTTCCTCTCTGGCGACGGCTAAAAAGTAGCGCAAAACCCGGATATCCATGATAAACCTCCCTGTCATTGATGCAGAAATCATATCATCTCAACCTATGCCTGTCAACTATGGCTTCCTATTCGATATAGGTATTTGATGTTTTCCGCTCCAGAACGTATAATCAGCCCGAAAGGAGGGAGCGCCATGGGGAACGACACGATGGTTCGGGAAGATGTGCTCCAGCTGCTTCGGGAGGCGGAGTGTTCGGAGGAATTTACCCGGCAATTCGCCGCGGCAATCGAGCAAGAGAGTATTGCCAGCCAGCTCCGCCTGCTCCGGGCACAGCGATGCCGCCAGTTGGAGCGGGTCCACAACGAGGAACGCAAGCTGGATCAGTTGGATTATCTGCGCTACCGGCTGGAAAAGCAGCTGCCCGGCGGCACGGCCAGGAAAGGAGCCCGGACATGAAACGAACCCTTTGTATTTCGGCGGCTGCGGCAATGCTTCTGGCCTTATCCGCCTGTGCAGCCACACCCCTCTCAAATGTAGACAATATACCGCCGGCCACTCAAACGCAGGAAAACCATTCCGCCCCTGCTGAGCTGGACGGGCCGGAGAATGCCGCTTCGGATATACCGGCATCAAAAACGACCCTCACCTTGACGATAGACAGACAGGAGTTTACCGTGACCCTGGCGGATAATGAATCCGCCCGCCGGCTTGTGGATCTGCTTCCACTGACATTAGACATGAGCGAGCTGAACGGAAACGAAAAGTTTTTCTATCTGGACACGGAACTGCCTGCCGACCCTTACCGGCCCGGACAGATCAATGCTGGTGACCTGATGCTCTACGGGGATAGTTGCTTGGTGCTGTTCTATGAGAGCTTTACCAGCGGCTACAGCTACACACGGTTGGGCAGCGTAGACAATCCCGCTGGATTAGGGCAAGCGCTGGGGGGCGGCGGGGTAGAAGTCACCTTTGCCCGGTAGGAGGTGCGCTGTGATAGGAAGCTGCCTGCTTCGCGGCCTTTTGATCGGCCTGATTTTTGGCGTCCCGGCTGGAGCAATCGGGGCCCTTACCATCCAGCGGACATTGAGCAGCGGCTTTCTCGCGGGGCTGACCACAGGGCTGGGTTCCTCCGTGGCCGACCTGCTGTACGCCTGTGCGGGCGTGTTCGGCATCACGCTGGTATCGGACTTCCTGATCCGGCACCAGCGGCCCATCAGTTTGCCGGGTTGTCTGATGGCTAAGCATTTGCTATCTATCCAATCCTGCATCATAGTGCTCACGTCAAACCCGATACGGAAGGAGACAAATTGGATGAAACAACTGATTTGCACACTTTTGGCGGCTGTTTTGGCTGCGTTGGCCGGATGCGGAGGAGCGGGAGGCAGGATTCCTCCGGCCACGGACACCCAGCCTCCGGCCCAGAGCGGCGCACCTGACGCCGCTCCTGCCCAGGCGCTGGAAATCTCCCCAATCAACGAGCTGGAGGACGGTTTTTCCTCCGCCCAATTCGCTGGCGACGACGGTTTTGAGGAATTCCTGGCCTCGGGCGGCGCGTCCTCCGACGGGGACGTGATTCGATTCCTGGCCCAGCGGCTGTCGGCGGACTTTTCCTTGGGCAGCAATCCCTTCGGATGCAGCACCCTGGCCGTCCAAAGTCCCGAGGGCCACGCCCTGTTCGGCAGGAACTTCGACTGGCAGAGCTGTGACGCGCTGGTGCTTACCTCCAGGCCCACACAGGGCTATTGATCTGGAAGGGGCCGAGGCCATCGTGGCCGGCGGCCTGGGCATGGGCAGCGCCGAGGGTTTCCAGCTGGTGGAGGAACTGGCCACCCTGCTGGGCGGCGTGGTTGGCGCGTCCCGCCCCGCCATCGAGGGGGGCTGGGTATCCCGCGCCCACCAGATCGGCCAGTCCGGCAAGACGGTGGCCCCCAGGCTGTACATCGCCTGCGGCATCTCCGGGGCCATGCAGCACATCTCCGGGGCGGTGGGCTCCAAATACATCGTGGCCGTCAACAAGGATCCGGACGCCTCCATCTTCAAGGTGGCGGACGTGGGCATCGTGGGGGACGCCCTCACCATTTTGCCCCTGATGATGGACGAGATCCGCGCCCGCAAGGGCCTGTAAGGAGGGGACAGTATGGAATGTAAGAGCCTGACGCCGGAGTTGTTGGAACAGCTCCGGGCGGCGGTTCCCGGCCGCGTCCACACCGGGGAGGACATAAAGCCCGACTATTCCCACGATGAAATGCCCATTTACGGCCAGCGTATGCCCGACGCGGTGGTGGAGTGCGCCTCCACCGAGGAAGTGGCGGCGGTCTGCAAGATCTGCTATGACAACGGCATCCCCATTATCCCACGGGGGGCGGGAACGGGGCTGTGCGGCGGCTGCGTCCCACTGCACGGCGGCGTGGTGGTGGACACCCAGAAGATGAACCGGATCCTGGGCTACGACCTGGACAACTTCATCGTGCGCACCCAGACCGGCGTGCTGCTCAACGATCTGGCAAATGACTGCGCGGAGCACGGCGTATTCTATCCTCCCGATCCCGGCGAGAAGTTCGCCACCATCGGCGGCAATGTGGCGGTGAACGCCGGCGGGATGCGGGCGGTGAAGTACGGCGCCACCCGGGACTATGTGCGGGCCATGACGGTGGTGCTGGCCAGCGGGGAGATCATCCGCCTGGGCGGCGAGGTGTCCAAGACCAGCTCGGGCTACAACCTGCTCCAGCTGATGGTGGGTTCGGAGGGCACTTTGGGCATCATCACCGAGGTGAGCCTGAAGGTGCTGCCCCAGCCCAAGCAGACATTCAGCCTGCTGGTGCTGTTTCCTGACCTGGACACCGCTATCTCCTGTGTGCCCAGGATCAAGATGGCGGGCCTGGATCCCCAGGCGCTGGAGTTCCTGGGCCGGGAGATGGTGCTGGGCATCGAACGCTACCTGGGCAAAACGGTGTACCCCGGCAAGTGCGAGGGGGAGGACGTGGGCGCCTATCTCCTCACCACCTTCGAGTGTGACAGCGAGGACGCCATGGACGGCCTGATGGAGAAGGCGGCGGAGCTGTGCCTGGACAGCGGGGCCATGGACGTGATCGTCTATGACACGCCGGAGGCCATCCGCAGCGCCTGGTCGGTGCGGGGGGCCACCCTGGAGGCCATCCTGGCCGAGTTCAAGCAGACCGACGAGTGCGACGTGGTGGTTCCCATCCCCCGTATCCCGAAGTTTGTGAACTACGTGGTATCCCTGGAGGATGAGATCGGGCTGGCGGTGCGGGCCAGCGGCCACGCCGGAGACGGCAACGTCCACGTGAATGTGTGCGCCAACGACATGGATCCGGCGGAGTTCCTGGAACGGGCGGAAAAGTTTATGGCCCTGGCCTACGCCAAGGGCCGGGAGCTGGGCGGCCTGATCTCCGGCGAACATGGCATCGGCCATGCCAAGGAGGGCTATCTGGAGGAAGCCCTGGGCGAGACTGTGATGGGCCTGATGCGGGGGGTAAAGGCGGCCTTCGACCCCAAGGGGCTGTTGAACCCTGGCAAGGTGTGCGGCAAAGCATTAATGGAAGCGCCCCGCAGAGCGGGGCGCTCGTCATAAGGAGGAAGCGGTATGATATTGACCGAGAAGCAGCAGATGCTGCGTAAGCTGTACCGGCAGTTCGCGGAAACCGAATTCACCGATGAGCTGCTGGACAGGCTGGAGGAGACCGGCGAGTTCGACCGGGAAATGCA
>CATLEJ010000028.1 GCA_949916125.1 uncultured Oscillospiraceae bacterium | reverse complement strand
TTTCCCCCCGATGAGAATAGCCTTCATCAAAATTTAAGGAAGGAACCGCAGGCCCGTTCGGGCGCGGGGGGAAAGGCCCGCCCCGCGCCCGAAAAGGTTTAGCTGCAATAGTTTTTGGTCTCCTGGTAGCCCTCCGGGGGCGCGATGGTGTTGGGGGGGAAGAATTCCTCGGTGGGGAACTGCACCTGGCGGAAGATGGCGCAGGGGTCTTCCTCGCTGCCGCCGCCGGTGCACTCCTTGCTGGGCATACAGTAGTCGTAGGCGGGGATGAGCAGCTGGCTGTCCCGCTCCAGGCGGATGATGGAGAACTGGCCCAGGGTGACGTACACCCTCCGGCCCTCGCCGCCCATGTTCAGCTCCCCGGGGAAGCAGCCGGCGATGCCCGCGGGCACCTCGGCGCCGTCGCCGCAGGCGCAGGCGGGCGGGTCGCAGGGGTCGGACAGGCGCATACTCAGGATGATGGGGTCCACGGAGTTGACCACCGCGATGGGCAGGTTGGTGCTCATCAGGTTCTGCTCGTCCAGGTCGGCCACCCGGCTGTTGGAGGAAAACACCTTGGCGCTGCCCTCGCTGCCGAACAGGATGGCCCGCTTGTCAAACACCGCCAGCCCGCAGATGGACACCGGGCGGGCCGCGCCCACAAAGGCGTCGGCGGTGACACGGTAGAAGTACCGCACGTCCACGGTGAAATAGCCGCGGTTGAAGCCCACGGGCTCCACGTCGATGTACGCGTACAGCAGCTCAGCCTGGCCGGCCTTCAAACTGATGGCCCGGTCGATGACGGCCTGGGAGCTGACGGTGGGGTAGAGCCGCAGGTCCTCCACGCAGTCCTTGTCGCGGCAGGAGTCAAAGATCTTTCGGGTGTGGATGCACACGGCCTCGCGGATACCGGCGGTATCGCAGATGGGGCCCGGCTCGATGTAATCGGCCATAGTAGTACCTCCCGGTTTATGGTTGATGAGAGGGGAGACGGGTAGGGCGTTCCCCTTCCACTCCCATTGTATGCGGCCGGACAAAACGGGTGCGGGCGGGGCCGCGGCCGGAAACAGGGCCGGGGGCGCTTGCCAAACGGCGCGGCTTCCGGTATAATCATCCTATGAAAGGAAGTGCGCACATGGCAAAAAAGATTTTGATTGGGATTGGCGCGGTGGTGGGCGTCGCCGTGCTGGCCTTTGCGGGGCTGGTGGGGTGGCTCACCATCCGGGAGTACAAGCCCGCCAACCTGGAGGACTTGGAGGTATTGGGGGGCGGGGAAGCGCCCATCGCGGTGGGGGACAGCCTCACCGTCCTGTCCCAGAACACCGGGTACGCCGGGCTGGGGGCGGAGTCCGACTTTTTCATGGACGGCGGGAAGGACGTGGCCCCCACCAAAGAGCAGCAGGCGGATAACCTGGCCGGCCTCTCCGCGCTGCTGGCGGGGGAAGGCGCGGACGTGTACTTCCTCCAGGAGGTGGACACCGATTCCGGCCGCACCCGCGGCGTGGATCAGAGCAATGTCTATTGGGACGCCCTCCGTTTGGGCGGCTTGGACGGGACCGGGGCCTATTCCAGTTCCCACGCCCTGAACTACTCCTGCGACTTTGTCCCCTTCCCCTGGCCCCCCATCGGGAAGGTACACAGCGGTTTGCAGACCCTGTCCCGTTTCGGGGTGGACAGCGCCCAGCGCATCGCCCTGCCCTGCCCCTTCTCCTGGCCGGTGCGGGCCGCCAATCTGAAGCGGTGCCTGCTGGTGAGCTATGTGCCCCTGGAGGGGACGGACAAGCAGCTGGTGCTGGTCAACCTCCACCTGGAGGCCTACGACGACGGCGAGGGCAAGGCCGCCCAGACCAAGGCGCTGATGGATTTCCTCACCGCCGAGTACGAAAAGGGCAATTACGTCATCGCCGGGGGCGACTTCAACCAGACCTTCCCCGGCGCGCTGGACGCCTTCCCCATCCAGGACGCCGGGCTGTGGACGCCGGGGGTGCTGGGGGAGGAGATGCTCCCGGAGGGCTGGCGGTTCGCCTGCGACCTGTCCGTGCCCAGCTGCCGCCTGCTCAACCACCCCTATGACCCCGACCCCGCGGGCAACCAGTTTTACGTCATCGACGGCTTTATCCTCTCCCCCAATGTGGGGCTGGACAGCGTGGAGACGCTGGACAACCAGTTCCAGTACACCGACCACAACCCGGTGTCCATCCGGGTGACGCTGGAACCATCGTAAAGCAAAGCATCCCCGCCGGGGCTCCCGGCGGGGATGCTCTTTTATCACGCGCCGGCGCGGCGCACCTCCAGGTAGTAGTGCTCCTGCTCCGGGTCCAGGGCGACGGTGTCCACCCCGTTTTCCCAGTCGAAGCCGAAGTTCTGGCGGACGATCTCCACGCCGTCGGTGTTGACGGCCTTGGCGGTCTGGGCGGCAATGTCCAGATTGGTGCCCAGCTTTGTCACCAGGTCGTAGCCGTAAATGTCCTTGTCGTGCTTGCTGTGGCAGGCGTGGTTATAGCTGGCCTCCTTCATCATCCGGGCCTCCACCGTGACGCTGCCCCCGGCGGGGATGGTGACCTCCGCCTCCAGATAGAACACCCGCTGGATCACCTCGGGATACAGATCCTCCAGTGAGGTGAAGTCATAACGCTCCTCCGGATCGTCCAGCAGGATGCCGGTGTCCAGCAGGCAGTCCTCCAGCATCCCGAAATACAGCTCGAAGTCCGGGCCGTCCTCCGTACTTTCCGCGTCGCCGTCCGCGCCACGGCGCATTTGCCCCGCCGCCGCGCGCAGGGCGCTGTCCAGATCCGTCTCGTACTGCCGCAGGTCGGCCCCGATGTCCACGCCCCACTCCAGATAGTCGGTGCTCTCCGGCCCGCCGGTGGACACGCCCACCAGCCGGAAGCTGTCCAGCGGCTCCCCGATGACAATGAGGAAATGGGGCTGGGCCCGCTCTTTTTCGTAGAAGCCGGGATCAATGGAAGCCCCCTCCTTTGGGGGCTGGGGAGCGTCGAAGCCCTGCCGCATCCGGCCGCTGTCCCGGTCGTACTTCCCGCTGTTAAAGCCGTAGGACAGCACCGTGGTCTTGCCGTAGTCCAGCTCCATCTCCGCGTGGAGAGTGGGGTTGTAGCTGCCGTCCCCCTTGTTCCCCACCCCCGGCTCCGCCCAGGGGTTGGTGATCTCATACACCGTCACCGGGATGTGGGACAGGTCGGGCCATTCCTCCAGCGCCCCGGCCTGGTAGCGCCCGCCGGACAGCAGCGCCCGGTATTCCTCCCAGCTGTCCGGGCTGTTCAGGCTGGGCAGGCCCCCGGGCCGCCCCGTGGCAAGCTGTGAGTACTGCCCGGTGAGCAAGGTGGTTTGAAGCTCCGCCCCGTCCGCCGTCAGGGTGGGCCGGTGCCTCAAGTCAAACAGCGTCCCGGCAAAGGGGTAGAGCAGGGTGACGGTCTTGTCCTCCCCGGTGGGGTTGGTGAGGGTGTAACTATCTGTCACCGGCAGGCCGTAGTAGGGCCGGTCTGGGTCGCCGGCCATCCAGCCCTGGAAGTCATAGGTGACAGTCCGCTCCGCCGTCAAGCCGTCTCCGCCCTCCACCGTGGTGAGGGGGAACACCGGCCCGGCGTAGGAGTCGAACACCATGCTGCCGTCGGCGCCGCCCCCCGCCTCGTTTCCGCCGATGCGCAGCCATGGGATCTTCCCGCTGACGACCCCGGCCCCCAGGCCCGCCACCACGGCGAAGGCCGCCGCGATGGAGCCGAACCTCAGCCACCGCACCCGGCTTTTGGCGGGCTTTGTCTCCATAGCCTCGATAATCAGCTCGTCCCTGACCTCCGTGATGGCGTCATAAAGCGTTTCCCTTGTCATCATACAATCATCCCCTCCTGTTCCAAGTTCCGCTTCAGGCTGACCCGCAGCCGCTGGAGCCGCTTAGTCATCTGGTTGGGGCTGACGCCCCAGGCCTTGGCCAGCGCCTGCACCTCCTGCCCGTACCAGTACCGCCGCAGGAACACCGCCCGGTCGTCCCGGGACAGGCCCTCCAGCCAGGCCTCCACCCGGCGGGTGAGTTCCCGGCCCTCCACGGTGCGCTCCACGTCCTGGGGATCCGGCAGGCACTCATCCAGCCCGGACAGCAGGCTCTCCAGCCCCGCATACCGCTTTTGCGCCCGCTCCCTCCGCCAGCGGCTGATGGACTGGTTGCGCACGATCCGCCCCAGAAAAGGCGGCAGGCGGTCGGGCCGCTGGGGCGGCATGGCGTTCCAGGCGTGGTGGTAACTGTCGTTGACGCACTCCTCCGCGTCCTCCCGGACGGACAGGATATTCTGCGCGATGGCGCGGCAGTAGGGACCGTATTTTCTGTCGGTCTCCGTGATGGCGTTTTCGTCGCGGCTCCAATACAGCGCAATGATGGCGGCGTCTTCCATCTCATCGCCTCCCTTCACCTATAAAAACGCAGGCGGGGTGGGGATATGCCCCGCCGCGAAAAATTTTCTTCATTTTATCATAGGCTGAGCCTGGCCACAACCTCTTGCGTCTGCCGGTATAATGTAGTACAATATGGCTGATTTATCTTCCATAGGAAGGAGTAATCCCCATGGATTTGACGGAACAGTTCATCCTCCTGCAAGCCCCCAACCCCGCGGCGGCGGAAAACGGCCGGAAGCTGTCCAAAAAGGGCAGCTTTTCCGCCCACCACAGGACAGAAGACGGCACCCTCTACTGGGCGGAGTGCGCGGGCAGCGGCAAGAACCCCTACCGGGTGTCCATCGACTTCACCAACCAGGACGCGCCCACCTGCCGCTGCTCCTGCCCCAGCCGGCAGTTCCCCTGCAAGCACGCCCTGGGGCTGATGTTCGAGATTTTGGGGGCCAAGCCCTTCGAGACTGCGGACATCCCCCAGGACATCGCCGACAAGCGGGCCAAGCAGGCCGCCCGGGCGGCGAAAAAAGAGGCCGCGGCTGACGATCCGGAAAAGCCCGCCAAGCCGAAAAAGCCCAACGCCGCCGCCCGGAAGAAAAAGCTGGCCCGCCAGCTGGAGGGGCTGGACATGGCGGAGAAGATGGTGGACGAGCTGCTCACCTCCGGCCTGGGTACCCTGGCGGGCAGCTCCGCCCAGACCTTCGACAAGCTGGCCAAGGATCTGGGCAGCTGCTACCTCACCGGGCCCCAGACCGCCTTTACCCGGATTGCCCTGACGGTGCGCAGCGTCCAGAAGGATCCCGCCCAGGCGGACGCCGCCTATGCCGAGGCCCTGCGGCTGCTGGTGGCGCTGCGCTCCACCATCAAAAAGGGGCGGGTGTTCCTGGAGGGCAAGCTGGAGGCCGGGGATTTCTCCGCCGAGGATTCCGCCTTGTTTGAGGCCCTGGGCGGCGTGTGGAAGCTGGAGGATTTGGACACCATCGGCGCGGTGAAGCAAAACGCCCGGCTGGCCCAGCTCTCCTTCGACGTGTCCCTTGACCAGGCCAAGAAGGAGTATGTGGAGCGGGGCTGGTGGATCGACGCCGACAGCGGTGAGCTCTGGCAGACGCTGAACCTGCGCCCCCTGAAGGCGCTGAAGTACGTCAAGGGGGAGGACAGCCGCTTCGGGCTGCTGGAAGTGCCCGCCCTGTACATCTACCCCGGGGAGGGCGACCGCCGGGTGCGGTGGGACAACGCCTCCACCCGGCCCCTGACCGCCCAGGAGCAGGCCGCCCTGCCCAGGCTGGCCCAGCCCGATCTGGCGGCGGCGGTGAAGCTGGTCAAGGGGAAGATCAAGAACACCCTGGCCCCCAAGTTCCTGGCGGTGCTGCTGCCCATCGGACAGCTGGGGAAGATCGGG
Organism: uncultured Oscillospiraceae bacterium; assembly: GCA_949916125.1. Taxonomy (GTDB): domain Bacteria; phylum Bacillota; class Clostridia; order Oscillospirales; family Oscillospiraceae; genus Enterenecus. Next base: position 15,857 of record CATLEJ010000028.1, on the reverse strand, counting down.
GACGAATACGTGCTGGAGGATCCGGCGGGTGATCGGATCGCCCTGCGGGACAGGGCGGAGGACGGGGCGGATCACGCCTGCATGGAGCGGCTGGGGATGCTGCCCCGGGCTGTCCCGGCGGGCAGCGCCCTGTTCGGGCTGATGTTCTACGACGGGCGGGACAAATCCCTCTGCCTCCACCCCTACAGCGTGGTGACGCCGGACGAGATCCTCCGGCTGCAATATTGAGGAGGTGCGGGGATGAATTTACAGCCTCTTTATGATGTGAAGGAGCGGCTGGAATACGCCGCCATTGCGGGGGTGTCCCTGCTGGGGGAGGATTTCCGGCTCCAGCGGGCGGCGGAGGGGTTGAAGCCCCTGGCCGCGGCCAGCCCGGTGTTCGGGAAGATCGACGGCGGGCTGACGAAGCTGCTCTCCGCGCCCCAGGAGCAGCGGGCGGGCCTGCTGCTGGACGTGCTGGCCCTGGTGGACGCGGTGGCCTACACCCAGGCCAAAACCGGCGTGGAGGGGGAGCTGGAACCCCTGCCCGCCGGGGGCGGGACATACCACCAGATCTCCTACGGGCAGATCAGCCCCCTGCTCACCGCCCTGACCACCACCGGCGGCGGGCGGATGGAGGTCATCCAATCCGCCTGGGAGAACCACCCCGAATTCTTTGAGGACTACCGGGTGCTGCCCGCGGTGGTCAGGGGACTGGGGGACAGCTACGGCGAGATCGCGGAGCTGAACGCCAGGATTTTGAAGCAGGTGAGGCCGTCTGTCGTCCCGGTGCTGAAACAGGGCTTTGACCCCGCCGGGAAGAAGGAGATGGCCCGCCGGGTGGAGGTCATCTCCGCCCTGGAGGGCGCGCAGGCCGCGCCCTGGCTGCGGGAGGTGCTGCCCAGCGCGAAAAAGGACGTGCGGGCGGCGGTGATCACCGCCCTGGGCGTGGCGGCGGAGAACAGCGCCCTGCTGCTGGATCTGACCAAGTCCGAGCGGGGGGCCAACCGGGACGCGGCGCTGGAGGCCCTGGCCAAGCAGGACGGGGCGGAGATCGCGGCCTTCTGGGAAAAGGAGCTGGAGCAGCACAGCCAGTCGGTGAAATTCTTGCAACCCTCCAACGCGGACTGGGCCATCGGGCTGGTGACCACCGGCCTGCGGCAGAAGCTGGAGAAATTCCTGGACGGGAGGACGCGCCCCACCTATGACGAGGGCACGGACCTCACGACCTGGTGCTGGGCCATCGGCAAAAAGGACTCCCCCGTGATGCTGGAGTTCTGGCGCTGGGCGGACAGCCGCATGGAGGCCCTCGACCGGATCGAGGACGAGAAGGGCCGCCCGTGCTTCTTCGGGGTCAAGCTCACCGAACGGCTGGAGGATATCCTGTGCCACACCGGCCCCGGCCCCCTGCGGGACTACTGCCTGAACCTCTTTAACAGCCGCCCCGCCATGACCCGCTATGTACACATCAGCTTTTTGGCGGCGCTGCTGTCCCTGCCTGCGGCGGAGGTCTATGACAAGTACGGTTCCTATATTTTGACGAAAAAGCCCCTGCTGGACAGGGAGCGCAAGGAGACACTGAACAATGTGCTGTTGAAATCCTTGACCAAGGTATATTGGAACAACGGCCAGGGGCGCCACGTCATCGTCGGGGGCCAGCCCGCCGGGGAGAACCTGGATTCCCGGTGGATCGAGCGGCTCACCCACGCCGTCTGCAAGCCCAATATGGGACGGTACTACCCCTTCGGCGGCGTGGACGAGGTGAACGGGTTTGACAAAACCCTGGCGGAGCTGGCCAACCCCGGCGATCCGGAACAGTGCGCCCAGATGATCCCCTATCTGCGCAAGCGTATGGTGGAAACCGGGGGCTGGAACAGCCTCAGCCGCTATCTGCTGCGGTTCGGCGGAAGCCCCAAGGGGGTGCTGGGCGAGGCCATGAAGAAGGGCAAGCCCGTTTATATCTACTACGTCTGGGATCTGCTCAACGAGGCGTCCAAGGTTCTGCCCGCGGGCGAGGTGGCCCAGCTGTGCCGGGAGGTGCTGGACGCCAAATGGATCCGGCCCGCGGGCCGCGAGCTGGCCATGGCGGAGCTGACGCTCCCCTGGACGATGGAGCAGCTCCGGGCGGGCAGGCCCTTCCCGGAGTGGAGCGAGTGGAACAAAATGCGGCCGTAATCGGAGGGAAACGAAGATGGCAGATAAAAACGTACAGCGCCTCCCGGCGGAGGAGCTTTATCAGACCGAGCTGGACGCGCTGATCTCGGCGGAGACGGAGAGTGTCCCCACCGGCTGGCGGATGTCGCCCCGGTCGGTGCTGACCTACCTGACGGGGAACACCAAGGTCAAGGGGGTGGAGATCACCCCCAAGTATATGGGCAACAAGCGCTTGGTGGAGATCGCCATCGCTACCCTGGTGACGGACCGGGCCCTGCTGCTCATCGGCGAGCCGGGGACGGCCAAGTCCTGGCTCAGCGAGCACCTGGCCGCCGCCGTCAACGGGGACTCCACCAAGGTGGTGCAGGGCACGGCGGGCACCACCGAGGAACAGATCCGCTACTCCTGGAACTATGCCATGCTCATCGCCAAGGGGCCCTGCCCGGAGGCCATGGTGAAAAGCCCGGTCTACCGGGCCATGGAGACGGGCTCGATTGCCCGCGTTGAAGAAATTTCCCGCTGCGCCAGCGAGGTGCAGGACGCGCTGATCTCGATTTTGTCGGAGAAGCGGCTGAGCGTGCCCGAGCTGGGGCTGGAGGTGCCCGCCGCCAAGGGCTTCTCCGTCATTGCCACCGCCAACACCAGGGACAAGGGCGTCAACGATATGTCGGCGGCGCTGAAGCGGCGGTTCAACATCGTGGTGCTGCCCACCCCGTCGGATATGGAGACGGAGATGGACATCGTGCGCACCCGGGTACACCAGCTGTCCGCGGGGCTGGATCTGAACGCCCGCCAGCCGGGGGAGGACACGGTGGAGAAGGTGGTCACCATCTTCCGGGAGCTGCGCTCCGGGGCCACCCTGGACGGCAAGCAGAAGCTGAAAACCACCTCCGGGGTGCTGTCCACCGCCGAGGCCATCTCGCTGCTGGCCAACTCCATGGCCCTGGCCGGGAGCTTCGGGGACGGGCGGATCTCCGACGGGGACCTGGCCGCCGCCCTCCAGGGGGCCGTGGTCAAGGATGAAGAACACGACAAGGTGACCTGGAAGGAGTACCTGGAGAACGTGATGAAGAAGCGGGGGCACGAGTGGCTGCCGCTGTACCGCGCCTGCCGGGAGCTGAACGGGTGATGGGAGGCCCAACGTTATTCGGCGTCCGCCACCTGTCCCCGGCGGCGGCGTACCATCTGCGCCGGGCGCTGGAGGAGGCACAGCCGGAGCTGGTGCTGGTGGAGGGGCCCAGCGACCTGAACGGCCAGATGGAGTGGCTGTGCCATCGGTCCACCCGGTTCCCGGCGGCCATCCTGGCCTATACCAAGGAGCCGCCGGTGCGGACGGTTTTGTGGCCCTTTGCCGTCTATTCCCCGGAGACCCAGGCGATTTTGTGGGCCCATGAGCACGGGGTGGAGTGCCGGTTTATGGATCTGCCGTCGTCGGTGTTCCTGGCGTTCGCGGAGGCGGCGGCAAAACGGGCCGCCCTGCGGTCAGATGAGGACAACGGCGGCGAGGCTGGCAACGACGCTCCGGGGGAGGCGGACGCCCCCGTCACCACCGAGAGCGTCTACCGCCGCCTGGAAACCCTCACCGGCGAGGATCACGACACCTTCTGGGAGCGGAACTTCGAGCAGCTGGGGGACGGGGAGGACTTCCAGGCCGTCAACAACACCTTCGGGCGGCAGCTCCGCTCGGCGTCCCTGGAGAGCGGGCAGGATCTGGCGGAAACCGTGGTGCGGGAGGCGTACATGAAGCGGGTCATCGCCCAGGCTGTCGCCTCCGGCGTGCCCGCGGAGAAGATCTTCTGCGTGTGCGGTTCCTTCCACGTAGCGGGGCTGGAGGAAAACCAGCCCATGACCGACGAGGAAGAAAAAGCCCTGCCCAAGGCGGACTGCTGCGCCACCCTGATGCCCTATTCCTACTACCGGTTGTCCTCCCGCTCCGGCTATGGGGCGGGGAACAAGGCCCCGGCCTACTTCGAGCTGCTGTGGGACGCGCTGAACCGGGGCGGCGTGGGGGAGGGGGCTTACCTCTACCTCACCCGTCTCGCCGCCGCCCACCGCAAAGCGGGCAACCTGGTGTCCTCCGCCGAGGTCATCGAGGCGGTGCGGCTGGCCAATACCCTGGCCGCCATGCGGGGGAGTAAGTACCCCACCCTGTCCGACCTGCGGGACGCCTCCGTCACCACCATGGGCCACGGCAGCTTCTCCGAGCTGGCCGTCGCCGCGGCGGACACCGAGATCGGCAAGACCATCGGCTTCCTCCCGGAGGGGGTGGCCCGCACCTCGGTGCAGGAGGACTTCTACCGGCAGCTCAAGGAGCTGCGGCTGGAGAAGTTCCGCACCGCCGAATTGCAGCGGCTGGATTTGGACCTGCGGGAAAAGCTGAACGTAAAATCGGAGGCGGCGGCGCTGGGTGACCTGCGGCGGTCGTTTTTCCTCCACCGGCTGCGGGTGTTAGGGGTGCACTTTGCCAACCTGCTCCCCTCCCGGCAGGACGGGGCCAACTGGGGGGAGTACTGGGAGCTGCGGTGGACGCCCGAGGCGGAGATCGAGATCGTGGAGTCCGCCCTCATGGGGGATACCATCGAGGGGGCGGCGGCCTTCGCCCTGAAGGAGCGGGCGGACAACAGCGGCTCTATCGCCCAGGCGGCGGCCATCTTCCAGGACGCATTTTTGTGCGGGATGCCCGCCGCCGCAGCCCATGCCCTGTCGGTTTTGCAGGGCTTGTCGGTGGACTCCGCCGCCATCTCGGAGGTGGCGGAGACGGCCTCCCGGCTGTCGCTGGTGGTGCGGTACGGCGACCTGCGGCGGTTTGACCCGGCCCCGGTGGTGCCGCTCATCAAGCAGCTCTACCTGCGCTCGTGCCTGACGCTGGCGGACGCCTGCGTGTGCGACGCCAAGGCCGCGCCGGCGGTGTGCCGCGCCATGGATCAGCTCAACGCCCTCCAGCTCAACCATGAGTTTTTGGATGAGGGGCGGTGGATTGATCTGCTCACCGATGTCTCCGACCGGGACGATTTGAACACCCGCTGCTCCGGCTTCGCCATGGCCATCCTGCTGGAGCGGGGCAAGGCGGACGAAAGCCTGCTGTCCCGGGAGGTGGCCCGTCGGCTGTCCCCCGGCGTGCCCGCCGATTTAGGCGCGGGGTGGTTCGAGGGGCTGGCGGGCAAAAACCGCTATGCCCTCATCGCCCGTTTGAGCCTGTGGCGGCAGCTGGACGAGTACCTCAGCGGCCTGGACGACGAGACCTTCCGGCGGGCGCTGGTGTTCCTGCGGCGGGCCTTCGCGGATTTCTCCCCCAGTGAAAAGAACGACATCGCGGAGAATCTGGGGGAGATCTGGGGCGTCAATGCCCGGCAGGCGGCGGAGCTTTTGATGAACGACGTGACCGAGACGGAGCAGGCGGTGCTGGACAGCCTGGACGAGTTCGATTTTGACGACATTTAGGGGGTGCGGGCCATGGCACAGGCCGAACAATTATCCCGTTGGCGGCTGATTCTGGGCGCGGAGACGGAGGACTCCTTCAACGGCATGGGGGCCGGGGGCCTGTCCCAGGAGGAGCTGCTCATGGACGGGGCGCTGGGGGCGATTTACGGCGGGCCCGGCGAGAGCTTCGGGAGCGGCGGCGGGGCGTCCGGCGGGGCGGGGAAGGGCCCGTCCTCCCCGGTGATCTCCAGGTGGCTGGGGGATCTGCGCACCCTGTTCGATCCGGAGATGGTGGCGGTGGTGCAGAACGACGCCATCGAGCGCAAGGGGCTCAAACAGCTCCTGCTGGAGCCCGAGCTGCTGGAGGGGCTGGAGCCGGACCTGAACATGGCCTCCACGCTGCTGATGCTCAAGGATCAGATCCCCAAGAAGTCCAAGGAGTCCGCCCGGAAGTTCATCCGCAGAATTGTGGAGGAAATCAACAAGATGCTGGAGAACGACGTGCGCCGGGCGGTGACGGCGGCGCTGAACCGCCGGGCCCACTCCCCCCTGCCGTCGGCGGCGGCCATCGATTTCCCCTACACGATTCGGAGGAATCTGAAGAATTACAACACGCAGTTGAATACGGTGATCCCCGAGCGGGTGTGGTTTTTCGACCGTTCCAGTAAGGTCAACCGTTGGCACGTCATTCTGGACATCGACCAGAGCGGCTCCATGGGGCAGTCCATCATCTATTCGTCGGTGCTGGCCTGTGTGCTGGCGTCCATGTCGGCGGTGAAAACCAGCGTGGTGGCCTTCGATACGCAGATTATGGATTTGACGCCCCTGTGCGCCGACCCGGTGGACCTGCTGTTCGGCTTCCAGATGGGGGGCGGCACCGACATCGCCAAGTCCATCGCCTACTGCCAGGGGCTCATCGAGGCCCCGGCGAAAACCCTGTTTTTCCTCATCTCCGACCTGTACGAGGGGGGCAACCGGGCGGCCCTGCTGCGCCGGGTGGAGGAGCTGAAAGGCTCCGGGGTGAACGTGGTGGCGCTGCTGGCCATCGCCGACGGGGGCAAGCCCTTCTACGACCCGGAGACGGCCCGGCGCATCGCCGCTATGGGCATTCCCTGCTTTGCCTGCGCGCCGGAGCGGCTGCCCGAGCTGCTGGAGCGGGCGCTGAAGGGCCAGGGCCTGGACGGGCTGGCGGCGGAGGGAAAAAAACTGGGGTGAGGGGACCCCGTGAATATTTGGGGGCAGGGACCGTAATCGGACCGTAAATTGTGCGGTTTGCAGTTGACAATTCCCGCTGAATTTTGTATGATACCCTTTACAAATCCATTGCGCCCAAGGAGAAACAGAGATGAAGAAGCCCTTTCTCACCCTGGCCAAGGCCCGGGAGATCATGCAGACCTATCCGACCCCCTTCCACATCTACGACGAGCGGGGCATCCGGGAAAACGCCCGGGCGCTGAACGCCGCGTTTGGCTGGAATCCGGGGTTCAAGGAATACTTTGCCGTCAAGGCCACCCCCACCCCCGGCATTTTGAAGCTGCTGCGGGAGGAAGGGTGCGGCGTGGACTGTTCCTCCCTCACCGAGCTGATGATGGCGAAGCGGTGCGGGTTCTCCGGCCATGAGATCATGTTTTCCTCCAACGAGACCCCGGCGGAGGAGTTTGAGCTGGCGGCGGAGCTGGGGGCCGTCATCAACCTGGACGACCTCACCCACGTGGAATTCCTGCACAGGGTCCTGGGCCGGGTGCCCGAGACGGTGTGCTGCCGCTTCAATCCCGGCGGGGTGTTCACGCTGGGGGAGAGCAAGGAGGGCTTCCAGGTGATGGACAACCCCGGCGAGGCCAAGTACGGCATGACCCGGCCCCAGCTGGCCCAGGCGTTCGCCCGGCTGAAGGAGCTGGGGGCGAAGCGGTTCGGGATCCACGCCTTTTTGGCGTCAAATACCATCTCCAACGAGTACTACCCCGCCCTGGCCCGGCTGCTGTTCCAGACCGCCGCCGATGTGGCGAAGGAGACGGGGTGCCATGTGGCGTTTATCAACCTGTCCGGCGGGGTGGGGGTGCCCTACCGCCCGGACCAGAGCGCCAACGACATCGCCGTCATCGGCGAAGGGGTACGGAAGGCCTACGAGGAGATCCTGGTTCCGGCGGGGATGGGAGACACGGCGGTTTACACCGAGTTGGGGCGGTTTATGCTGGCCCCCTTCGGGCATCTGGTCACCACCGCCGTGCATGAAAAGCACATCTATAAGGAGTATATCGGCGTGGACGCCTGTGCCGCCAACCTGATGCGGCCGGCCATCTATGGAGCGTACCACCACATCACGGTGCTGGGCAAGGAGGACGCGCCCTGCAGCCGGGTGTATGACGTGGTGGGTTCGCTGTGTGAAAACAGCGACAAATTTGCCATTGACCGGGCGCTGCCGGAGATTGAGGTCGGCGACGTGCTGGCCATCCACGACACCGGGGCCCATGGCTTTTCCATGGGGTATAACTACAACGGCAAGCTGCGATCCGCGGAGCTGCTGCTGCGGGAGGACGGCTCGGTGGAGCTGCTGCGCCGGGCGGAGACGCCGGAGGATTACTTTGCCACGTTGGTGTGGTGAGGATGAAAACGCGGCGGGGGTATTCCCCCGCCGCCCATAGGCGGGCATGGCGGAATTGGCAGACGCGCAGGATTTAGGTTCCTGTGGAGCAATCCGTGTGGGTTCGACCCCCACTGCCCGTACCAAAAAGAAAAACACGCTTACAGCGTGTCTTTCTTTTTGGGTTTCGCTCCCGTTGGTCGCTCCACCCGTTTGATTTGAATGCTCGGCGGAAGTGAATTCCGCCTGCGCAATTCTCCTCCGCCTGATTTTTCAGCCGTCCTCCCCGGTATTCTCGAGACATCGACGGCGCCTTTCCCCATGACGGGCCGGCACCTATCTTAAAAGAATCCAGCTGTCTACAGCATGAATATTGCAGTTTTCCTCCTCAGTCGCGATCTCTTGCGTCAATTTTCCGATCTGGACCTCCAGGAAAGGATGCAGCTTCTCGCACTGTATCCGCCCACTGCTTCTTTTCCGCAGAAGCTCATCCAGAATACTTAGCTCTGCCGTCAATGACGACTGCTGCTCCACATAAAGATTCCGCTGCTCCACAAGCCGCTCCAGCACCGATTTCTCCATCTCCGAGATCCGGCTGCCTTTTCTTCTCAGGTCGGCGATATTGGCCAGCAGCTTTTTGATGATCGACTTTGTCTCGGCCAGCTCCGTCTTGAGCTGGTTCCACGACTCGGGGCTGTGCGGGGGGTAGCCGACCGAAAACCGGTTGCGGCCTCCGGTCAGGTTGCCGATTTGCAGGCACAGGATACTTTCCCCTGCGCGGATCAGGCTCCCTGTGATCATTCCCCGCCCCGTCATGGCGTAAACCGTCCCGTCGCAGCGGATCGTGCTGTCCATGATGGTCTCCGCAATTAGGCTCACCCCCGCGATGACCTCCGCCTGTTCCACCACGGGGGACTGCACCTGATGGGCGGCACTCAAAAAAGTGTTGCCTTCTGTCCCATAGATCCCCTGCTGAACCCGGATTGTTCCGTCCATCGAGGTTATGCGGGCCCGCCCTACCTTCCCGTTGATCACGATATCGCCGGTAGCTGCGATGACCGCCCCGCCGTCCACATCCCCTTGGATATAGACGTCCCCCGAAACCTTCCGCGGCTCCTGAAACTGGCATGGATCGCCATCGATGATCGTCTGCTCCTGAACGCAGAACAGGTCGTCTTTGATATACAGGATCCCATCCACACTGGCTGTGAGCGCCTGCCCATCCTCACTGACGGCAGTATTTTCTCCCTGGGGAATATAGGCGCTGTCGGATTGCGGGCAGGGGAGTACCTGCCCCGTTACATCCAAGCCGTCTGTCCCCTCCACGGGAGGCTGTATCTTACAGATTACGGTCCCTTTTCGAATGGGCTGCATCTGGATGCCCTGACTAAAATCCACCAGGCCGTCAGCCTGCGCATCCAAACACACTTTTTCGCACCGCTGGAAAAGCTCGGTCACCTTGCCGTCTTCCCCGGCTTGAGGCAGCGTTCCCCGCGCTGCTTGGAATATGCGAAGGTATCCGCCCCCGGCCTCTCTCTGGACATTCTCCTGCAAAACGCCGCAGCTGATCCCCTCATAGCGCATTTCTTTCAAAAATTCTTCCAGGGTGATTCCAGCCCCGTCATTCTCCGGCGGGAGCAGGCACGCATAGGCGCTCATCCGATCCTTCGACAGGAAAAACTGTGCCGCCGCTTTTATGGGCTGCGGGTCGGCGCCTGGCGTCTTTTTGTATCGGATTTTGCATATCCCCTTCAAGGCCCTAACAAAATCGTCCACCGTTTCACCGTCATCCGGATACCGCGCCTTTGCGTCCTCGCCGGCTTGATTCAGTGCCGGCGCCAGATTCCTGTAGGGAGTGGAGGAAAATGGTTTTCGTTCCAGTTCATCTGCCGCTTTTGAAGTGAAATAATCAAAAATTGACACTGCTATCCCTCGCCTTTACTTGAACTCCATATTCACATTGACAACCGTTTTCTGCAAGCCGCAACAACGCACGATACCATCAATTATTTTTATTGTATCATCGGTATGAGGGATTATCAAGGGGTATTTGGTTATATACACCACAAAAACCTGGACATACATGATACCTATTTAGCAGATTAAAACAGAAACACAGGGAAATGCCGCGCGCGGCCGGGCTGGCATAAGCGGCTCGCCCTAATCTGCGATTCCTCCTGCATTTGCCTCTGTTGTGCCATAAAAGCGCGGATATTGACATTTTCCCGTGCATCGGCTACACTAATAGCGCAATGGCGCTGCCGGCGGGGGCAGAGCGTGGATACCGTTTCAAAAACGTACCGGCGGCGTCCCGGCCCAAGAAGGGGTGCGCTCCGCCGCCGGGCCCAGCACAGGAGGTGCCGTTTATGGAATTGAATCATCTGCGGTATTTCCGGGAGGTGGCCCTGTCCGAAAACATCTCCCAGGCGGCCAAGGCGCTGTATATCACCCAGCCGGCGCTGTCGGTCACCATCAAAAAGCTGGAGGCGGAGTTGGGCTACGCCCTGTTTGTGCGCAAGGGCAACAGAATCCGGCTGACCGAGGCCGGACAGTGCCTGCTGTCCTATGTCAACAGCGTGTTTTCCCTTTTGGACGAGGGGGTGGAGAAGGCGCGGAAGCTGGCCGACCAGGCGGGGAGCGCGCTGCGGGTGGCCAGCGCCTTCGGCATGGTGCAGCACATCACCGACGACTACCTGGGCCAGAGGCCGGAGCCGCGCATCGAGGTGAGCTGCTGCGCGGTGGACGAGGTCGTCGACCGCCTGATCCACGGGCAGGCCGACGCCGGCGTGATCCTGGGCCACGCCCGGGACATCCGGCTGGAGGAGCGGGTCATCATGACCACCCCGTTTTATATCTGCGTCAACACTGAGCACCCCCTGGCCGGGCGGGAGACGCTGCGGGTGGCCGACCTGGAGGGCCAGCTGCTGTTTTGCAGCAACATCTCCAAAACCTATGAGGCAGCCACCCGCCTTCTGGAGAGCGCCGGGGTGAGCTGCAACGTGCTGATGCTGGACGAGCACAAGGTCCTGTTTTCGGCGGCGGAAAAGGGGCTGGGCGCGGTATTCTGCATCCCCATGATGAACTCCCCCGGCAGCGGTGACAGCAAGTTCCGCTTTCTCCCCCTGGTAGACGCCTGTGAATCGGGCCAGATGGTGTTGCTGCGCCCCAAGGGCCGCTACTGCACCGAGGCGCTGGAGGATTACCTGCACTACCTGGAGCAGTGGTTTGCCCGCAATGAGGAGCTCCTGCGGGCGGACGTGGCCCGGCGCGGCGCGGGCTGAGCCGTGCCGCCGCCGGCGTGGGATTTCCCGCCATATCCGGAAAAAACGAGGCGTCCGGGCCCCCTTGAGGGGCCCGACGCCGGGGGGTTTTTGCGTGGGAGAAAGGCGGCCTCTTATTTGACCACCTTCAGCGCGATGACCTGGTGCTCGGTGTTGGCATGGGTGGGGAACAGGTAGACGTTGCCCTCCTCGTCGCAGGCCACGGAGTGGGCGCGCAGGTCGCCGTTGAACTCGCCCAGCTCGGCCACGATGTTGAACTCGGTGTCAAAGATGGTCAGGTAGCCGCCGCGGCCGCAGACATAGATGTAGTCCTTGTTGGCGTCCACGCCGGAGGGCTGGCCCAGGTCGCCCTTGGCGTAGAACAGCAGGTTGCCCTCCGTGTCAAAGACGTGGACGGCGTCCTTCTCCCGGTCGCACACCCAGATGTGGTCCTTGGCGTCCACGCAGATGGAGTGGGGCACCAGGAACTTGCCCGGGGTGTCCTGGTTGTCGAAGAAGTGGTCGTAGCCCGAGCCGCCCCAGGTCTTGATATGCTTGCCGTGCTTGTCGAACTTGTGGACGGCGCAGTTGGCGTAGCCGTCGGAGATATACATATTGCCCTCGCTGTCGAAGTCGATGTCGGTGGGGTTGTGGAAGGGCTCGCCCAAGGTCATATGGGCGCGCATCATGTACCACTCCAAGGAGCCGCCGCAGGCCTCCTCGTGGAGGGGCTCGGTGGCGTACAGGCCGTCGTGCATCCGGAAATCGGCCTTGATGTTCTTGTTGACGTTGTTCTGCGGGATCTGGTGGACAGGGGCCAGGCCGGTTTTGGCCTCGCCGGTGGCCAGGTCCAGGGAGACGAATCGGTTGGCGCCCACGTCGGCAAACATCAGGGTCTTGCCGTCCGGGGTGATCTCGCCGAAGTGCATCCCGGGGATGTTGCCCGAGCCGATGGCCCGGACGAAATTGCCGTCCTTGTCCAGCACGATATAGCAGCTCAGGGGCAGGGGGCTCATGAAGCTGCCGCCGCGCAGGCCGCAGTAGATGTTGCCGTCCTTGTCACAGCAGCCGCCCGCGATGTTGCCGCAGAAGGGCACGTACTTGTATTCCTCGGGCATATTCTGCATAAAGTCCAGAATCACCTGGTACTTGAACTTGCCGTCGGCAGACTCGATGTATTTTTTCATAACCTTTCTGCGGTTGGCGGTGCCACGTTTGATGTCCATATGGGAGGGCTCCTTTCTGTTCTGTTTTGTGGTTTGTGCGGGGCGGCCCGGCCGGGGGCAGGGAAGTCGTTCCCGGCAGCAGGGCCGTCTTCGCGTCGATTCGAATCGTCTGTATTTTTAGTGTAGCGAAAGAGTTTCGGAAATGCAAGCGGAAATGGCCCGGTTTTCTATAGGGATATTGTATACCACAGCCTAAACAAAAATTTATACTCAAAAAATCCTCCCAAATCATCCAATCCGTCCAAAATGATGAAAACGATGTCATGCATTATTTTTGGGTTTAAGTTCCAATTTAGTCATAAGCTACAAAACACGGTGTTCAGTTTTGTTAATTAAGTGGAATTTGCGCATAAGTAGTTGAAAATACGACTTGATTATGCTATTCTGACAGTGCAATCGATTGCGCCTTGAGCTCCGCGGTGTAAATCGTTGCCGTCGGCATGATAGATGAGGCGGTCTGACGCGGGTCGCTCTTGTCCGGCCATCGGCCGGATCGCGATATAATTACAATGAAGTAAGGGGAGATACCATGGGCGAAATTAAAATGATGCACGGCGATCCTGCCCGTGCCACGCACCAGACGGTGATCTACACCACTGCGGACGGCAGGTTCCAGTACCAGCTGGACATGGACTACAGCAAGGACCTGCCCGCCGACCTGAAGACCCTGCCCTATCTGGGCAATGTTTCAGGCGGCTTCTGCGACGCGCAGGACAACCTGTATGTGGTGCTGCGCGGCGGCGGCGTGGGTATGTCCCCCGGGCCCAAAACCATGTTCGTCAAGCTGGATCCGGACGGCCACTACCTGGGCCGGCTGGGCGAGGGCAAGTTCGGCCCGGTGCATTTCGGCAATGTGACCGCCGAGAACACCATCCTGATCGCCACCGTGATGCAGCAGCAGGTGGTGGAGCTGAGCATGGACGATGAGATCGTCCGCACCATCGGCAAGGCCTACGACGGCTGCCACAACCACAGGGACGACCCCGCCAACGACGTGTTCATGACCCGCTGGCACCGCGGCATCCTGCCCACCGAGCCGTTCCACGGCATGGAGTTTGGCCCCTACCAGCAGATGAAGGGCTTTGAGGACACCGAGTTCACCACCGAGTACTTCAACAACTGCAACGACGTGGACGTGGATTCCAAGGGCAACATCTATGTGTCGGACGGCTACGGCAATTTCGCCATCCACAAGTTCGACCGCCAGGGCAAATACCTCAAGACCTTCGGCGGCAAGGGCGTGTTTGACGCCCAGACCGACACCCCGGGCAAGTTCATCGTGCCCCACGCCATCTGCGTGGACGCCAATGACCATGTCTGGCTGTGCGACCGGGAGAAGGACGCCGTCCATGTGATGGACAGCGAAGGCAATATGCTGGCCTACTGCAGCCACGACCTGGGCCAGCCCTCCGGCATCGACACCGACGGCGAGTATGTCTACGTGGTGGGCCGGGGCGGCTTCCTGACCATCTTCGACCTCTCCTTCAACATCGTCGGCGAGTTGGGCTTCTTCAACGATAGCCTGCGGGCCCACGACCTGGCCGCCGACAGCAAGGGCAACCTGTACCTGTTCCCCACCCACGCGAATTTTGAGCACCAGGTCATCGCGCTGAAACGCATCCGATAACGAGGGGGGCGCTGTTTCATGGGCAAATACATATTAAAGAGACTGCTGTGGCTGATCCCGGTCATGGTCGGCGTCATCACCATCGTGTTTGCGATCACGGTCTTTATGCCCGGAAGCCCCGCCGCCGCGCTGCTGGACCAAAACGCGACGGCCGAGCAGATTGCGGAGGTGGAGCATCGGCTGGGACTGGACCGGCCGGTGCTGGAGCGCTGGGCCAACTATGTGGCGGGGGTGTTCACCAAGTTTGACTTCGGCACCTCCTATACCACCATGCAGCCCGTGCGGGATGAGGTGCTGGCAAAGATGCCCTATACCATTATTCTGGCCCTTTCCTCCACCTTCTTCGCGTTTATGATCGGCGTCCCGCTGGGCATTTGGGGGGCGCTGAAGCAGTACACCTTCATCGACGCGGCCATCCTGTTCCTGTCGGTGCTGTTTGTGGCCATGCCCAACTTCTGGCTGGCCATGATGTTGATCACAAAGTTCTCGGTGGATTTGAACCTGCTGCCCGCGTTTTTCGTATCCGGCGACATGAGCAGCTGGGTGCTGCCCATTGTGGTGTGTACCATCGGCTCCATGGCGGGCAACATCCGGATCACCCGTTCCTCCATGCTGGAAGTCATGCGGCAGGATTACATCCGCACCGCCCGGGCCAAGGGCCAGAAGGAGGGCACCATTGTGCTGCGCCATATGCTGCGCAACGCCATGATCCCGGTGGCCACCAGCGTGGGCGCCGGCCTGGGCAACGCGCTGGGCGGCAACATGGCCATCGAGGTGGTCTTCTCGCTGCCGGGCATCGGCAACTACGTGATGACGGCCATCAACGGCAAGAATTACCCCGGTATGCTGGGCGGCATCCTGGTCACCGCGCTGATGTTCACCCTGGTCAACCTGCTGGTTGACATCGCGTACGTGATCATCGACCCGCGCCTGAAAAGCCAGGTGCTGGGCAAGAAGGCGAGCAAGCGCCAGTTCAAAAAACTGCTTGAGCAACAGGGGGTGGCTGCATAATGGCAAAGAATGTAACGCCCGCCATCCAGAAGTTTGAGGCGAAAAAGAAGGCGGGGAACGGCAAAGTAAGGCGGTCCGGCCCGCTGTACGAGGCCTGGCTGCGGCTGATCCGCAACAAGACCGCCATCCTGGGCCTGGTCATCCTGATTGTGTTGGTGCTGGTGGCAATCCTTGCGCCGGTCATCGCGCCCTACGGCTATGACCAGGTCAACACCCCCGACAAGTTTATGGGTCCCTGTCTCAAGCACCCGTTCGGCACCGACCAGCTGGGCCGCGATATGTTCACCCGCTGCCTCTACGGCACCCGCATCACCCTGCCGGTGGCGGTACTGGCCGTGACGGTGGCCGTGCTGGTGGGCGGGACCATCGGCGTAATCGCCGCGTATTTCGGCGGCAGCGTAGACAATATCCTGATGCGCATTGTGGATATCTGGGGCTCCATCCCGGGCATCATGCTGGCGGTGGCCATCGTGGCCGTGTTCAGCGGCGAGGGCGCCAGCGTCTTCCAGCGCGAGCTGTTTATCGTCTGCGGCCTGTCCATGGGCGCGGTGCCCAACATGGCCCGCACCTTCCGGGGCGCCATCTTCACGGTGATTGAC
>CATLEJ010000027.1 GCA_949916125.1 uncultured Oscillospiraceae bacterium | reverse complement strand
GACGCCCTGTTCCGGGCCGCCGACCAGGCCCTATATACCGTGAAGCGGTCCGGCCGGGGCCACTTCCGCTTTTATGACGAAACCATGGGGAAGACCCTGTCCGTGATTTCACCCATTGACGGCGGGCAGGCCGACTGATTTGTAAAAGGAGAGTGCAAGTTATGACGCTGAAGGAGTGCTATGCCGCTCTGGGCGGTGATTATGACGAGGTGATGGGCCGCCTGCGCAGCGAGCGGCTGGTGCAGAAATTCGTGCTGAAGTTCCTGAACGACGGGAGCTATGGGCTGCTGTGCCAATCCCTGGAGGAGGGGAACCGGGCGGAGGCCTTCCGGGCCGCCCACACGATTAAGGGCGTATGCGGGAACCTGGCCTTTACCTCCCTGCTGGAATCCAGCGAGCGGCTCACGGAGGCGCTGCGGGACGGCGCCCCACCCCGGCCCGACGAGGAGGAAATGGTCCGGCAGGTGAAGGAGGACTATCAGCGCGCGTACCAGGCCATTCAGGCATTCCAGGAGGGGCTGGAGGGATGAAGAACAAAACAACCCGCTTTCTGCGGGGCAGCCTCATCGGGATTGTGGCGCTGTGTGTGTGTGTGTTCTCCCTGTTCTCCATCCACATGAGCCGCCAGAGTTCCTACGCCATCAACGAGGTGGGAACGCTCTATATGGCCCGGATGAGCCAGCAGACCTCCGACCATTTTGACAGCATCATCAGTTTGCAGATGGGCCAGCTCCGCTCCCTGGCCGACACCATCCCATCCGCCGCGATCCACGAGGACCAGGCGCTCCAGGAAGAGCTGATCGCCGGGGCCAAGGCCCGGGATTTTGACTATCTGGGCTTCTGCGGCAGCGACGGAGCCATCCGGATGCTGTACGGCTCCTCGGTGACGGTATCCGACCCCGAGCCCTTTCTGGACTCCCTGGAGGACAACCAGCAGAAGGTGGCCATCGGCGTGAACGCCGCGGGGGAGAAGGTGGTGCTGCTGGGGATGCCCTCGCCCTTCCCCGCTGCGGAGGACCATGACTGTGTGGCGCTGGTGGTGGGCCTGCCCGTGTCCTATATCAGCGACAACCTTGTCCTGGAGGAAAACCGGGAGCGGGCCTACTCCTACATCATCCGCAAGGACGGGTCCTTTGTGATCCGCACCGCCGACGCCTACCGCAACAGCTATTTCGAGCGGGTGCGCGCCATGTACGAGGACATCAGCGGCATGACGCCGGATCAGTACATCGAGGTGCTGTCCGCCACCATGGCCGAGGGGATGGACTATTCCAACGAATTCACCATGGGGGGGGAGCGGTACCATCTGTACTGCACCCACCTGCCCTACTCCGAGTGGTACCTGATTACCTTTATGCCCTACGGCTCCATGGATAGCACCATCCGGCACTTCACCCTCGAGTGGATGTGGCTCACCGTACTGGTGGCGGCGGTGGTGCTTGGGGCCCTGCTGCTGGTATTCTTCAAATACTTCCAGCTCACCCGGGCCCAGCTGCGGGAGCTGGAAGAGGCCCGGCAGGCGGCGGAGGCCGCCCAGAAGGAGGCGGAGCACGCCAACCAGGCCAAGAGCGAGTTCCTGTCCAACATGAGCCACGATATCCGCACGCCCATGAACGCCATTGTGGGCATGACGGCCATCGCCACCGCCAACATCGACGACACCAAGCAGGTGCAGAACTGCTTGAAGAAGATCACCCTGTCCAGCAAGCACCTGCTGGGGCTCATCAACGACGTGCTGGATATGTCCAAGATCGAGAGCGGCAAGATGACGCTGAACCTGGACCAGGTGTCCCTGCGGGAGGTGGTGGACGGCATCGTGTCCATCTGCCAGCCCCAGGTGAAGGCCAAGCAGCAGCAGTTCGACGTGTTCATCCACGATATCTCCACCGAGAACGTGCTGTGCGACAGCGTGCGGCTCAACCAGGTGCTGCTCAATCTGCTGTCCAACGCCATCAAGTTCACCCCTGAGGGGGGCGAGATCCACATGGCGCTGTACGAGGAGGCGTCCCCCAAGGGGGAGGACTTTGTGCGCATCCACGTGCAGGTGAAGGACACCGGCATCGGGATGTCCGACCAGTTTATGGAGCACATCTTCGACTCCTTTGCCCGGGAGGACAGCCAGCGTGTCCACCGCACCGAGGGCACCGGCCTGGGCATGGCCATCACCAAGTTCATCGTGGTGGACGCCATGGGCGGCTCCATCGACGTCAAGAGCCATCAGGGGCAGGGCACCGAATTCTCCGTCACCCTGGACCTGGAGAAGGCCGAAGTGATGGAGGAGGATATGATCCTCCCCAACTGGAATATGCTGGTGGTGGACGACGACCAGCAGCTGTGCGAGTCCACCGTGGCATCCTTGGGCTCCATCGGGGTGAGCGCCGAGTGGGCGCTGGACGGGGAGAGCGCCCTAAGCATGGTGGTGAAGCGCCACAAGCGGGGGGACGACTACCAGATCATCCTGCTGGACTGGAAGCTGCCCGGGATGGACGGCATCGCCACCGCCCGGCGCATCCGGGAAGAAATGGGGGCCAATGTGCCCATCCTGCTGATTTCCGCCTACGACTGGGCCGAGATCGAACACGACGCCCGGGAGGCGGGGATCACCGGCTTTATCTCGAAACCACTGTTTAAATCCACCCTGTTTAACTCCCTGCGGCAGTTTACCGATACGCCCGTAGAGGACGAAAAGCCGGACGAGCACCGCCGGGACCTGTCCGGCAAGCGCGTCCTGCTGGCGGAGGACAATGAGCTCAACTGGGAAATTGCCTATGAGCTGCTCAGCGGGGAAGGGCTGGAGCTGGAATGGGCGGAGAACGGCCAAATCTGTGTGGAAATGCTCCAGAAATCCCCTGTGGGGTACTATGACGCGGTGCTGATGGACGTCCGGATGCCGGTGATGGGGGGCTATGAGGCCACCAGGGTGATCCGCGGGCTGGACCGGGAGGACCGCGACCTACCCATTATCGCCATGACCGCCGACGCCTTCGCCGAGGATGTGAAGCGCAGCCTGGAATGCGGCATGAACGCCCACATCGCCAAGCCCATCGATGTGCGGGAGGTCATACGGCTGCTGGCGAAGTATATCAAATAGGCTGAATATGGAAAAGACAGGCCCCCTCTGCCGCCCCGGCAGAGGGGCCCTGTTTGCCGTTTCCGGTGGAAACAGATGCGCCGGGGAAGGCGGGGCGTGCCCCTTTTTCTGCCCGCGTAAAATCCACTAAAAGGAAGCAAAACCTGTTTTTTCCAATAACAGGAGAAAATACTTGAGCGGCCCGAAAAACGCGTTTTTTGGGATAAATTGAGCCGGTTTGACCCAGGGGCGGGAATAAAAAAGGGGTTGCATCCGTTGAGACACTGTGATATAATAAAGTGCCGTTATGCTGTGGGAGGTCTGCCCTTGCGGCAGTACCGAGAACGGCCCGATTTTGACGAAGGTATAAACTACGTATGTTCCGCCGCGGGCGTACATAGTATTCAGGATGTGCGCCCATACACGGACACCCAGGAGGGCTTATGATGGATTTTATGACCAGTAATTCCCAGCTCCTGCTGGAAAAGTCAATGGGGTTCCTGTGGACCAAGCAGGCCGCGATTCTGGACAACATTGCCAACGCGGAAACGCCCAATTACAAGGCCAAGGTGGTCACCTTCGAGGACAGCCTGCGCACCCGGCTGGAGGGCCTGGCGACGGCGGGCCGCGCGGAGGCCATGGGCCAGCAGGGGGGCCAGGGCGTGGGACGCCTGTCCCGGCAGAGCATCCGCAGCGCCATCGAGGAGGCCCAGCCCGTGGTGTTCGAGGCCCAGGAGCAGACCCGCATGGACGACAACGGCGTGAACACCACCGACCAGATGGTGGAGATGATCCGCAACGCGTACCAGCAGCAGTATGTCTACCAGGCCATCAACAAGCACTATTCCATCCTGCGCATGGCTGTCCGGGGCCAGTAAAATTAGGGGGTACATCGTAATGGCTTTCATGAGTACAATCAATATCGTGGGTTCCGGCCTCACCGCGCAGCAGCTGCGCCTGGACATCGTGGCCGAGAACGTGACCAACTCCCAGACCACCCGCACCGAGAACGGCGGCGGGGCCTATCGCCGGAAGATGGTGGTGTTCCAGGCCGTCAGCGGCCGGGACAGCTTCCGGGACGCCATGGCCCGGGTGGCGGCGTCGGGCTCCACCGTGCCCAACAGCGTGGTCAACCCCACGGCGGGGGGCGTCATCGTCACCGATATCCTGGAGGACGAGACGCCTATGAAGATCGTCTACGACCCCACCCACCCCGACGCGGACGAGGACGGCTACCTGGAGATGCCCAACGTGGACATGGTCAAGGAGATCGCCGACGCCATGGCGGCCTCCCGGGCCTACGCCTCCAACGTCACCGCGTTCAACACGCTGAAATCCGTCATCTCCAGCGGGCTGGAGATCGGGCGGTAACGCCACCCTAACAGATAAGGAGAGAACCGGCAATGAGTACAGCATTTGATGGGATTACCGCCCTGGGCAGCCTGTCCGGGCTGACCGCCGCCCAGCGGATGGAGGCGCTGGCCCAGGCCCAGGCCGCCCAAAAGGGTGAGGCCGCCGCGGAAAAGGCCGGCGAGAGCGCCTTCGGCTCCATTTTCAATTCCCTGATCCAGAACGTGAAGGACACCGACGCGGAGTTCACCCACGCCCAGTACCTGCTGGCCACCGGGCAGCTGGACAACCCCGCCCAGATCGGCATTGCCGCGTATAAGAACGAGATCGCGGTGGACCTGCTGATCCAGCTGCGCAACCGGGCGCTGGACGCTTACAACGAACTGAAGAATATGAACGTCTGACGCAGGCCGGATAAGAACGCGGAGAGCGGGGTCGATGGCACTTGAACAAGGAAAAGCTGAAGGGCTACCTGGATAAGGTCAAGGCAGCCCTTGGGAAGGTTTCCAAGAAAATATGGATATTGATCGCGGTGGTCCTGGTGCTGATCGTGGCCGGCGTCGTCTGGTACATAAACACGCGGCCCTATGCCACGCTGATTTCCGGGGCCACCAACGAGGAGACCAGCACCGTGCTGGCCTGGCTCAATGAGCAGGGGGTCACAGACTACCGCATGGAGGGCTCGGGCACCATCACGGTGCCGGAGAGCCAGGCGGCCAGCCTGAAGGCCCGGCTGCTCCAGGAGCAGTACTCTTCCTCCAACGCGTCGCCCAGCGGGTACTTTGAGCGGGTGGGCGCCCTGTCCACCATGGTGGACAGGGACCGGGCCTGGCAGCTGGATTTACAGGACCGGCTGGCGCGCACCATCCGGGAGTTCCCCGGCGTCCGGGACGTGGACGTGCAGATCGACCCCGGCGAGGACAGGAAATACGTGCTGGATAGCAACAACGTGGTGGAGGCCAGCGCCAGCGTCACGCTGTTCATGCAGGAGGGCAAGCTGCTCACCACCGAACAGGTCAACGCCATCCGCAACTATGTGTCCCACGCCGTGGCGGGGCTGGACGTGGAGAATGTGTGGGTGGGCGACAGCATCGGCAACACCTACAGCGATTTCAGCGGCGGGAACAGCACCAGCGATTCCTGGCTGAAGCTCCAGGTGGAGGAGTCGATCAACAACCGCCTGCGCACCCAGATCATGGCGCTGCTGGCCAAGGGCTGCGGCGGTGAGGAAAACGTGTCCGTCGTCGTCAACTCCACGGTGGAGCTGGGCAACAAGACCGTCAACAGCCACGACGTCACCCTGCCTGCGTTTGCCCAGGACGGCTCCACCGGGGGCCGGGGCATTCTGGGCAGCGAGTTCTACGCCTATGCGTTCAACACCCCGGACAACGGCGCCGTGGGCGGCGTAGTGGGCACCACCACCAACGCCGACCTGCCCACCAACGTGGAGCCGGGGGAGGCCCAGGCCGAGCTGGAACGGATCCTGTCCGAGGAGGCCAACCGGATTTACGACAACCCCACTACGGACACGGAAATGATCATCCACTGCGCCACCCTGTCGGACATCAGCGTGTCGGTGTGGATCAACGGCGCGAAGGCCCCGGTGAACGTGGAGACTATGCGCGCGAATATCGCCGCCGCCACCAACATCCCCCCGACGCTCATCGACGAGGCCACCGGCCTGGAGTACGACAACTGGAAGCTCTCCGTCATCAACGACCCGTTTGTGGATGTGGACAATCCCCCTGTGGACCCCCAGCCCACCGATCCCGGCACGCTGTTTGGCCTGCCCTACTGGGTGTTCATCGCCGCGGGCGCGGGGCTGCTGCTGTTTGTCATCGTGCTGACGGTGATCCTGCTGCTGCGCCGGAAGAAGCGCAAGAAGCTGGAGGCCGAGGAGAAGGCCGTGGAGGAGCTGCTGGCCACGTCCATGCCCGGCGCCACCGTGGAGATCGGGGAGGACGGGCAGCCCGTGGTTGTGCCGCCCCAGCTGGACGAGGACGGCAACCCGGTGGCCGGCGCCAACGTGATGGACCTGCACACCGAACGGAGCATGGAGCTGCGCCAGAACATCCGGGACTATGTGGATGAGAATATGGAGGTCGCGGCCCTGCTGATCAAGAGCTGGCTGAAGGAGGATGGAGACAATGGCTAACGCCCCGGCAACTGAGGTGAAGGCGGCCCCCGCCGAGGCTCCCGTCTCCAGAAAAAAGATAGTTAAAAATGAGATCCCGCTCACCGGCGCCCAGCGGGCGGCCACGGTGATCATTGCCCTGGGCGCGGAGCGGGCCTCCGCCCTCTACAAGCACATGGAGCCGGACGACGTGGAGCAGCTCACCCTTGAGGTGGCGAAGATGGGCTTCCTGGGCTCGGAGCAGACCGAGGAAATCCTGTTTGAGTTCTATCAGCTGTGCCGCACCAACCGGGCGGTCACCGAGGGCGGCCTGGAGTATGCCCGGTCGGTGCTGGAAAAGGCCTACGGGGCCCAGGCGGCGGACGAGCTGCTGGGCAAGGTCACCAAGTCGCTGCAAAACCGCTCCTTCTCCTTTATGGAAAAGGCGGACGAGAAATCCCTGTTCTCCGCCCTTCAGAACGAGCGGCCCCAGACCATCTCCCTGGTGCTGTCCTATGTGGACGCGGACAAGGCGGCGGCGGTCATCTCCCAGCTGGACGAGAAGCGCCAGGTCCAGGTGGTGGAGAGCATGGCCAAGATCGAGAGCGTGTCCCCCATCGCCGTCAAGATCATTGAGGCGGAGATGCGCAAGAAGTTCTCCAACATTGTCACTAACGCCAACGTGAAGGTGGGCGGCATCGACTATGTGGCCGACGTGATGAACAACCTGGACCGCGCCAGCGAGAAGAACATCTTCGACGGCCTGTCCGCCTACGACCAGGAGCTGGCCGACGAGATCCGCAAGCGGATGTTTGTGTTCGAGGACATCATCACCATGGACGACCGGTCGGTCCAGCGCTTCGTCCGCGACTGCGACCCGCGGGATCTGGTGCTGGCCCTCAAGACCGCCAACGAGGAGGTCTCCAAGAAGCTGCTCAGCAATATGTCCACCCGTATGGCCCAGAACATCAAGGACGATCTGGAGATCACAACCAACGTCAAGCTCAAGGACGTGGAGGACGCCCAGCAGCGCATTGTGGACATCATCCGCAGCCTGGAGGAGAAGAACGAGATCGTGATCGCGAAGGGCGGAAAGGACGATATCATTGCCTAACATATTCAAAGCGTTCTCCAACAAGGTGAAGGCGGAGCCCTACCGCTTCCCGGACGCGAAGGATCTGGAGGTGTCCCAGCCCGCCCCCCTGGAGGAGTTCCCCGACCCGGAGGAGGAAACCGGCCCTGAAGACGAGGGCGGGCTGGACGTCCGCATCGACGACGGGGAGCCGGAACCGGAGCCGGAGGCGGAGGAAACGCCCATCAGCTTCGCCCAGATCCAGGCGGAGCAGATCATGGCCGACGCCCGGCGGGAGGCCGACCAGCTGCTGGCCCAAGCCAGGGAGGACGCGGACCGGGAGGCCCAGCAGGTATTCGCCCAGGCCAGGGAGAACGGCTACCAGGACGGCTACGTCCAGGGGATGGCCCAGGCCGGCCAGGAGGCCGCCGTGGAGCGGGAGGAGCAGGCCAAACGGCTGGAAGAAGAGGTCCACCGCTTCATGGAGCAGGCGGGGTACGCCCTGGACCGGCAGATGGACCAGAGCGTAGACGACCTGCGGGACCTGGCCATGGCGGTGGCGGAAAAGGTGGTGTGCGTCAGCCTGAAAAGCAGCGCCGACGTCATCAGCCGGATGATCCAGACCGCCATCGACAAGCGCAAGAAAAAGGAATGGGTCCATATATATATTGCGGAGTGCGACGCCAGGCGGCTGAGCCAGATGCCGGCGTCCCTCACCAACGCCCTGTCCGCCCTGTCCGACCGGGTGCGGATCATCCCCATGGCGGACGACGAGTCGGGCACCTGCATCATCGAGATGCCCGACGAGATCGTGGACGCCAGCGCCGCCACCCAGCTCAACAACCTGCGCACCATTTTAAACGACACCGCCAACAGCTCACCGGGGATGAACCTGTTTTAAAGCGGGGAACCCGGTATGGATGCCACGGAGGAGACCATGCCTTCCATCTTTCAGCAGATGACCCGCCAGATCTATCACGCGGAGCCCTACAGCCTGACGGGGAAAATTGAAAACATTGTGGGTATGTCCATCGAGGCCTCCGGCGGGCGCGCCGCCGTGGGCGACATCTGCCGCATCTACAACGGCGACTCCGGCGGGCAGGTCACCGCCGAGGTGGTGGGCTTCAAGAACGACCACATCCTGCTCATGCCCTACTCGGACATGAACGGCATCTCGGCGGGCAACTTTGTCCGCAACACCGGGCGGCAGCTCACCCTCCAGGTGGGCGAGTTCCTCCGGGGGCGGATCATCAACGCCCTGGGCCAGCCCATCGACGGCAAGGGCCCCTTTGAGGGGGGCACCTCCTACTGGGTGGGAGGGAACTACATAAACCCATTGCAGCGCCCCCCTATCCGGGAGCGCATCCAGTTTGGGGTGAAGGCCATCGACGGCCTCATCACCATCGGCAAGGGCCAGCGTATCGGCATATTCGCCGGCTCTGGCGTGGGCAAATCCACCCTGATGGGCATGATCGCCAAGAACGTCACCGCGGACATCAACGTCATCGCCCTGGTGGGCGAGCGTGGCCGCGAGGTGCTGGAGTTCGTGGAGAAGGACCTGGGCCCCGAGGGCATGAAGCGGTCCATCCTGGTGGTGGCCACCTCCGACCAGCCCGCCATGCTGCGGATGCGGTGCCCCAGCGTGGCCACCGGCATCGCGGAGTATTTCCGGGACCAGGGCTATGACGTGCTGCTGATGATGGACTCCCTCACCCGGTTTGCCATGGCCCAGCGGGAGATCGGCCTGGCCATCGGCGAGCCGCCGGTGAGCCGGGGCTATACCCCGTCCATGTACGCGGAGATGCCCAAGCTGCTGGAGCGCAGCGGCAATTTCAGCCGGGGCTCCATCACAGGCGTATACACCGTGCTGGTGGAGGGCGACGACACCAACGAGCCCATCGCCGACACCGTCCGGGGCATTCTGGACGGGCACATCGTGCTCAGCCGCCAGCTGGCCAACTCTAACCATTACCCCGCCATCGACGTGGGGGCCAGCATCTCCCGTCTGATGGTGGAGATCGTCTCGCCGGAGCACCGGCAGCTGGCCTCCCGGCTGCGGGACATTATGAGCGTCTACGAGAAGAACGCCGACCTGGTGGCCATCGGCGCCTATAAGCCGGGCACCAACCGGAAGCTGGACTTCGCCATGTCCAAGATCGACGCGGTGAACGATTTCCTCACCCAGGACGTGGACGAGGCGTTTTCCTATGAGCAGTGCGTGGAAGAACTGGCCAGGATCCTCCAATAACCTTTATGGGGTGTAGAAATAGATGAAGAAGTTCAAATTCTCCCTGGATTCCGTGCTGTCCTACAAGCAGCAGGTGCTGGACGCCCTGAAGGGCGAGCACGCCGCCATCCTGGCCCAGGTGCGCTCACAGGAGGATGTGCTGGAGGCGGCCTGGAAGAGCTACCGGGACTGCGACGAGGAGTACCGGCGGCGCAAGGCGGAGGGGATCACCGTGGCGGACGCCATGGTGTACCAGAACGGCCTGCGGGTGCTGGAGCGGGACATCCAGAGGGAGACGGAAAAGCTGGAGGCCCTGCGCAAAAAAGAGGAAAAAAAGCGCCAGGAGGTGGTGGACGCCAAGATCGATACGTCCTCCATCGAGAAGCTCAGGGAGCACAAGCTGGAGGACTACCACAAGGCGGAGCAGAAGGCGGAGGAAAACCTCATCGACGAGTTCGTCAGCTCCGCCCGGGCACGGGCCAACATCGGCGCATAAAATATGCTGCGTCCAATTCGGCGCTTGCGCCGTTTGGAATATAGATTAAATCAGGAAAGGAGGAACAACAAAATGGAACAGGCAAACAATGTGGCCCTGAATCTGCTCCAGGCCGTGGCGTCCCAGACCCAGCCGCCCAAGACCAGCCAGGGCGACGGGGACAGCGACTTCCAGAAGCTGATGGACAAGGCCAAGACCGGCCAGCCGGACAGCGAAGTCCAGGAGCAGCCCAAGGCCGAAAAGCCCGCCCCCCAGAAGCCGGAAAAGGCCCCGTCCCAAAAGCAGGAGGACCCGGTGGAGGTATCCAAGCGGATGCAGGTGTACCTGATGCCGGTGGACCCCGAAGTGCTGGCCCAGTACCCCGCCGAGTGGCTGCCCCAGGTGCGGGAGGGCGAACCCATCTTCTGTGTCGGCGTGCGCACCGGCGAGAACGGACAGCAGATCCCCATACTCGTGGGGGCGGAGCAGGCGGAGCAGATGTACGGCAGGCCGATGCTGCCCCCCTCCCAGGCGCTGGACCCCGCCGACCCTGAGGCCGACGCGATTCTGGAGGCCACCGACCCCGCCGTGGAACACGGCCCCGCCCAAATGCTGGAGAAGCTGGCGGATGAGGTAGCCGGCGTGGAGGATGAGAAACCCGAACTTTTCCAGACCAGGGAGGTCAGGCCGGACGGGGACGCAGACACGGAGACGGAGGTGGAGGTCACCGACGTGGACCAGGGGCCCCAGCAGCTTTTCCACGACGTGAAGGCGGCCCCCGTGAAGGTGGGCGAGACCTATCAGCCGGAGCAGGCGGAAAAGGCGGATGTGGCCAAGCAGGTCGACACCGGGCTGGCCCAGGCCCTGGAGAAGGGCGAGTCCATGGTGCGCATCCAGCTCACCCCGGAGAACCTGGGCAGCGTGACGGTGGAGATCACCCGCAGCGCCGAGGGGATTATCCGCGTGGCCCTGAGCGCCCACAGCGGCGAGACCCGCGGCCTTTTGGAGCGCCACGCCGGCGAGCTGCAGGGCCTGCTGACCAGCCGCACCCAGCAGACCGTGGAGGTGGAAGTGCAGCGCCAGCAGGAGGGACAGCAGAGCCAGAACCAGCAGAACCCCTACGACGGCAGGAACGGCCACGGCCAAAGCGGCCAGGAGGAACGCCGCCACCCCCGGCGGGAGCACTCCGGCAGCAGCCAGGATTTCATGCAGCAGCTGCGCCTGGGCCTGATCCCCGCGGACGAATGACACGGAAAGGAGCAACCCAACCATGAGCAGCAATTCTATGGCAGACATTGCGGGCCTGCTGGGGTCAACCGGCGTCTCTGGCGTCACCCCCAAGAACTCCACCAGCCGCAAAAACAACACCGAGCTGGATATGCAGGATTTCCTCCAGCTGATGATCGTCCAGCTCCAGAGCCAGACCCTTGACAACGCCATGGATACCAGCGAGATGATGAACCAGATGGTGCAGATGCAGATGATCTCCGCCATCACCAACATGACCGAGACCAACGTGATGAGCTACGCCAGCTCCCTGGTGAGCAAGGTGGTGACCATTGGGATCCCCCGGGATAACGGCCTGGAGGAGAAGGAGGTCTACGTCACCGGCACCGGCGTGATGAACGGCCAGCAGGTGATCTTCGGCAAGGACGCGTCCGGCAAGGTGGAGACCTACGGGCTGAACCAGATTATGGCCGTGGGCCAGCTCCCCCCGCTGGAGGACGTTAAGGACCCCGAAGAGACGCAGAAGCCAGACGGCAGCACCGACAAGCCCGTGGAGAAGCCCGGCGAGGGCGAGGGCACCGACAAGCCCGAGGGCGGCGAAACCACCACCACTCCCCCGGTGGACGAATCCGGCGAGGGCCAGGGAACGGAGAGCAATCCCCAGTACGACGGGACCCAGGGGGCTCCCACCGATTGAAATCGAGGTGACGTAAGATGATCCAGCGTGTATCAGGACTGCCGCGCACGGACGCGCCACAAGCCCGGGTACAGCCGCGGGGACCGGCGGGCGGCTTCGGCGCCATGCTCCAGCAGGAGCTGGCACGCCAGGAGCAGCCCCAGGGCGTGGAGTTCTCCAAGCACGCCATCTCCCGGGCGCAGGAGCGGGGGATCGAGGTCACGCCAGATCTGATGGACCAGCTGGCGGGCAGCGTGATCCGGGCCCAGGCGAAAGGGGCCACCAATATCCTGGCCATGGACGCGGACAAGGCGTTTATCATCAATGTGCCCAACGCAAAGGTGATCACCGCCATCACCCAGGAGGAAATGAGAGAAAATATCTTCACCAATATTGACGGCGCCGTGTTCCTGTAATAGAATAGGCAAGTTAAGGGCAGGACCGATTTTCGGATGCCTTCGCCCCCCGCCCGATTGGCGGGGGGCGCGCGGCGCCAAACCGAAAGGAGTAATTTTTCAACCATGACTGGTGCAATGTATGCGGCAATCGCGGGTCTGCGGACCCATATGCAGAACCTGAATGTCATCGGCAACAACGTGGCCAACGTGAACACCAACGGCTATAAGGCCGGCCGTTCCGTGTTCCGCACCTCTATTTACACCACCCTGAACGGCGGCTCCAACGGCACCGCCACCGTGGGCGGGCGCAACCCCTCCCAGATCGGCTACGGGGCCAATACCAGCAGCGTGGACATCGACATGAGTACCGGCAACTACGCCGTCACCGGCCACGCCACCGACATGATGATCGACGGCGACGGCTTCTTCCTGGTGGGCAGCAAGGACATCGCCCGGAACTTTACCGGCGGCTCCTCCGACACGGGCGCCACCGGCGCGCTGACCTCCCTGACCCTCACCCGGGTGGGCGACTTCGAGTTCAAGGCCGACGGCTACCTCACCGACGACAAGGGCAACGTGGTGTACGGCTTCCTGTGCACCGGCATCGCGACCATGGCGGATGTGAAGGCGGGCAAGGCCACCAAGGTGGGCGACGCCATGTTCAGCGACCAGCTGGTGCCCATCCGCAAGCCCCGGGTGTACCGGGACACGGACGGCGCCATGCACGTGGGCTACCCCAAGGCCGCCGGCGGCGTCCAGGAGGCGGTGGCGGGGGATGCCGCCGCCGGCATCGACCCGATCGCCGAGGACGCGAAAAAGGCTGACTATGACGCGAAGGTCACCGCCGAGGGCGGCGTGAAGGCGGATGAGAAGCACCTGCTGGACTACGGCTCCTTTACCAACGCCGCCGGCGACGTGGTGGAGTCCGACTACTCCCTGGCCAACTTCACCAGCATCACCGTGGACAACGCCACCGGCATCATCACCGGCAACTGCGGCGAGCTGGACGGCCAGACCGTCACCATCGGCTGCGTGGCGGTGGGCATCGTGTCCAACCCCAACGGCGTCACCCAGATCGGGAACAGCTACTACAAGGCCGGGCAGGGCTCCGGCGAGCTGGTCATCAGCGCCCTGGGCGGCGCGGGCAAGAACATGAACATCAACTATGTGAACGGCTCCCTGGCCTACGCGGCCGGCGGCCAGGGCGGCGCCGGCGGCACCGTCGACGGCAAGACCAATATGCCGGCGGACTACGCCGGCGCGGTGGACGGCAACCGCCTGCGCGACGGCGGCCAGACCACCTTCATCTCCGGCGGCCTGGAAATGTCCAAGACCGACCTGGCCCAGGAGATTGCCAACATGATCGTCACCCAGCGCGGCTACCAGGCCAACACCCGCATCGTCACCGTCACCGACTCCATGCTGGAGGAGCTGGTGAACATGAAGCGCTGACCTTAACGGCGTAACCGAGGCCGGGGCGGGGGGCTGAAGGGCCCTCCCCCCGGCGCTCCCCCCGCGGTCCTATCGTACGACAGGAAACAGGAGGTTGACACAATGATTGTTTTAACCAAAAGAAACCATGAAAAATTCCTTGTAAACCATCTTCAAATCGAGTATATTGAAAGCATCCCTGAGTCCAAGATCGTCATGATGAACCACGATTTTTACCTCGTGCGGGAGAGCACCGAGGAGATCATAGAGAAAATCGCGCGCTACAATGCCAAGGTGATGGATATCCAGCGGGAGATCACTGTTGTAGATAAGCGGTAACGGCAAAACAGAGAAACGAAGGCGTCCGGGCCGCCAGCGCCCCCGCCGGGTTTTGGAGGTAGTGCTGTAGTTATGAACATTACATACATCATCGGCGTTGTGCTGGCCCTGGTGGTCTTTTTCCTGGGCTGCATCATGGGCATCAACATCGGCCCCAACGCCCCGGAGGGCGCGCCCCCTGTCACGGTTGATCCCAATCTGCTGTGGAACTTCTTCGACGCGGCCAGTATCTTCATCGTCATCGGCTGTACCATCGCCATCGTGGTGGCCAGCTTCCCGCCCAGCGCGCTGGCCTCTGTGCCCAAGCACTTCGGGGTGATCCTGAACGCCGGGAAGTTCAAGCCCCTGGACATCATTGACCAGCTGGTGGACCTGGCCCAGACCGCCCGGAAAAACGGCCTGCTGGCCCTGGAGAGCAAGGCCAACGAGCAGGAGGACCCCTTCTTCAAGCAGGCCATCATGCTCATCGTGGACGCCAACGACCCGGACAAGGTGCGGGCCATCCTGGAGAACGACATCGAGTGTATGTCCGCCCGCCACGAGGACGCGGCGGGGATGTATGACAAGGCCTCCGCCGTGGCCCCGGCCTTCGGCATGGTGGGTACGCTGGTGGGCCTGATCAATATGCTGCGCAGCATGGACGTGACCAGCGGCGGCGGCGACCTGGGCAGCAGCATGGCCACCGCCCTGGTGACCACGCTGTACGGCTGTATCCTGGCCCACATGATCTTCGGCCCCATCGCCAACAACCTGCGCATCCGGGACGGCGAGGAAGTGCTGTGCAAGGAGATCATCGTGGAGGGCATCATGTCCATCCAGTCCGGCGAGAACCCCAAGGCCCTGCGGGAGAAGCTGCTGACCTACATCTCCCAGAAGGACCGGGACGCAGGGAGCAGCTCGTCCGGCGGCGGGGAATAAGGCAAAAGACGCAACCACGGCATAAGGAGGGGAACTCATTATGGCGAAAAAGAAAGGCGGCGGCGGAGGCGGCGCCAACTGGATGGACACCTATGGCGACATGGTAACACTGCTGCTGTGCTTCTTCGTACTTCTGTATTCCATGTCCACCATCAGCGAGGAGAAGTTCAAGGCCATTGTGCAGAGCTTCAACCCCAACGCCAGCAGAAGCCAGACTGAGATTATTGGCGGCAACGATGGGCCCAACGCGGACGACCAGCCGGATAATCCCTCGGACCAGCTGGAGATTGAGAATATGATGAAGGACCTGCTGGATGCCATCCAGGATTTTACCGCCAAGGAGGGCCTGGATAGCTCGGTGGCGGTTTCCACCAGCGGCGGCGACATCTACATGAAATTCGAGGACAGCGTGTTCTTCGGCGGCAACAGCTCCAAGCTGCGCCAGGAGGGCATCGAGATCCTGGCCCAGCTGTGTACGCTGTTCGACCAGTCGGCAGGCGCCATTGAACAGATCCGCGTCCAGGGGCACACCGCCCAGCAGTATGACGACCGGCCCAACGAGACGAAGGGCGACCGGGAGCTGGCCAGCGCCCGGGCCACCAATGTGGTGATCTTCCTCCAGGACAACTGCCACATCCACCCCGCCCGCCTGGTGGCGGAGAGCTACGGCCAGTGGCACGCCATCGCGGATAACCAGGGCGAGGAGGGCAAGGCCCCCAACCGCCGGGTGGAGCTGGTGATCAACGCCAAGGAGCTTGGCTCGGAGCTGAACAAGGAGCTGGCCCAATATACCACATCCCACTATACCGCTACCCAGGAGGATGTCGCCGCCAGCGCGGCCCCGTCCCCCAGCGCGGCCCCGGCCAGCGCAGCCCCGTAAAATAACGCCAGATCAGGTGAGGTGATTCGATGGCTGAAGTGTTGTCACAAAGTCAGATTGACGCCCTCCTTAATTCCATGCGCAGCGGGGAAGGGGAGGAACAGGCCGAAAAGAAGCAGCCGGAGAAGAAATACCGGAAATACGACTTCACCACTCCCCGTAAGTTCACCAAGGACCGCATCAAGATGCTCAACGGCATTTTTGAGAACTATACGCGCGTCATTGGCTCACGCCTCAACGCCCAGCTCCGCACGACCTGCGAGATTGAGGTGGAGAGCATCGAGGAGCAGAAGTTTTTCGAGTTCAACAACGCCCTCATGGAAGGGGACGTGCTGGCCATGGTGGACGTTACCATCCAGGCCAAGGAGGCGGGCGGCGCCCCCATCCTGGCCCAGGACCCGGTGATGGTCTACCTGTCCACCAGCACGGCGCTGGGCATGATGGACCGCATGATGGGCAGCGAGGGGGAGATGAACCGGGAGATCCCCACCGGCTATACCTACACCGACCTTGAGCTCCAGCTGTATGAGCTGCTGCTCAAAGATATGATCGGCCTGATGGGCAACAGCTGGGAGAACTACGTCCCCATCACCTTCCAGTACAGCCGCACGGAGGTCAACCCCACCCTGGTACAGCTGCTGAACCTGGACGAGACGGTGGTACTGGTGGACATGAAGCTGAACTTTGACGGAAATGAGGGCCGCATGAGCGTGGTCCTGCCGGGCAGCGTGCTGACCAGCATCTTCGGGGAGGTCAACCGGGAGAGCATGGGCCGCAAGGTGGCCAGCGAGGACAATTCGGAGGAGATCTTTGGCCGCCTGCGGGACTCCAGCCTGGAGATTGTAGCCCAGCTGGGCGGCACGCAGCTGTCCTTGAGCGATATCTATCACCTGAGCGTAGGCGACGTGCTGGACCTGGGCAGGCCGAAGGATTCCCCGGTGTTCCTGGAGATTGGCGGCTACCAGTGGTTCACCGGGCGCATGGGAACCCACAAGAAAAACATGGCCATCAAGATAGACGAGGTATGCTATTCGGCCGAGCAAAGGAGCGAGTAAGCGATGGAGAGGGAACTGTTCAGCCCAATGGCAATCGACGCCTTGGGCGAGATGATGAATATCAGCCTGGGCTCCTCGGCCACTGCGGTGTCGAATATGCTGGACCATCGGGTGGATATTACGACGCCTACGGTCTCGGTGGTGGACGTGAAGGAGTTCTCCCTGGGCAACCTGGAGCCCGCCATCGGCGTAGAGATCCGGTACGTGGAGGGCCTGGAGGGCAGCAACATTATGCTGCTCAAGCGCAGCGACATCAAGGTCATTGTGGACATCCTCATGGGGATGGAGACCCCCGACGAGGAGTTCGAGCTGAACGAGCTGACCATCAGCTGCGTATGCGAGGTTATGAACCAGATGATGGGCTCGGCGGCCACCGCCATGTCCGACTTTTTGGGCTACCGGGTGGACATCTCCACCCCCCAGTCCTTTGAGCTGGACGACCTGGACCAGTTCAAGCAGGAGCATATGCCCCCCGGGGCGGAGCAGGTGGTGGTAGTCCGCTTCTTCCTGAAGATCGAGAACGCGCTGGAAAGCGAGTTCATGAATGTCATGTCGGTAGACCTGGCCAAAGAGCTGTTGAAAAGCCTGGGCCTGGAGGATGAGATTTCGTCGGGTGAGGCCGCCCCGGCCCCCGCTTCCGCCCCCCCTGCCGAGGATGGCGGAAGCGACCGGAAGATGAGCCAGGCGGAGATCGAGGCCATGCTCAGCGGCGGCGCCCCCGCCCCGGAGCCTGCCCCCGCCCCCGCGCCCGAACCCTCCGGTGGGGACAAGAAGATGAGCCAGGAGGACATCGAGCGGATGCTGGCCGGGATGAGCGGCGAGCCGGAGCCCGCCCCGGCCCCGGCTCCCGCCCCGGAGCCCTCAGGCGGCGGGGACAAAAAGATGAGCCAGGAGGACATCGAGCGGATGCTGGCCGGGATGGGCAGCGAGCCCGCTCCGGCCCCGGCGCCTGCGCCCGCCCCGGCCCCTGCCCCCGCTGCGCAGCCTGCGCCGCCCCAGGCGCCGCCCGCCGCCGCTCAGCCGCAGCCCCAGCCCCAGCCTGCCGCCCCTGCGGCCCAGATGGGGCAGACGGGCCAGCCCGGGCAGATGCCGATGTACCCCTACCCGCCTATGCCGGGCCCGGATGGGCAGATGCAGGGCGGCTATATGGGCTATCCCCCGATGTATTACCCGCCGTACCCGTACCCCTATCCGCCCCAGCAGCAGCCTGAGCCCCCGGCCAAGAAGGCCCCGGAGCCCAAGGTCATCGCCACCAAGCCGGTGCATATGGAGGAAATGGACCCCATCGAGCGGCTGGGCAAGGAGCAGGCCCAGAACCTGGACCTCATTATGGAGGTGCCCCTCCAGGTGACGGTGGAAATCGGCCGGGCCCGCCGGAAGGTGCAGGATATCCTGGAGTTTGCCAAGGGCTCCCTGGTGGTGCTGGATAAGCTGGCGGGCGACCAGGTGGATCTGTTCGTCAATGGCAAGTGTATCGCCCGGGGCGAGGTTGTGGTGATT
Source organism: uncultured Oscillospiraceae bacterium (assembly GCA_949916125.1). Classification (GTDB taxonomy): domain Bacteria; phylum Bacillota; class Clostridia; order Oscillospirales; family Oscillospiraceae; genus Enterenecus. Next base: position 3,481 of record CATLEJ010000027.1, on the reverse strand, counting down.
GAGGACAACTTCGGCGTCCGGATTACAGAGATCGTACAGGCCCCAGGCATTGAGATGCTGTCCGGAAAGTGAACACGTCCCCGCAGGCCTCCGAAGGCGAGGCACACAACATAAATTGAAAAAGGATGGATCAATACCATGGCTAAGAAAATTCTGTTAGTGGACGACGCTGCTTTTATGCGCAAGATGATTAAGGACACCCTGGTAAAGAACGGCTATACCGAGGTGTTCGAGGCTGTGGACGGCGCCGACGCGGTGGAGAAGTTCAGCGAGATCGGCCCCGACCTGGTGGTCATGGACATCACCATGCCCAACATGGACGGCCTGGAGGCCTTGAAGGCCATCCGCGCCAAGGACGGCAGCGCCAACGTGGTCATGTGCTCCGCCATGGGCCAGGAGTCCATGGTCATGGACGCGGTGCGTTCCGGCGCCAAGGATTTCATCGTCAAGCCCTTCAAGCCTGACCGGGTGCTCAAGACCGTCACCTCCATCCTGGGCGCGCCCTGACGGGGATGCTGCGCGGCGATAGCCCCATGATCGCGCTCACGGGGAAGGGGGCGCTGGACAGCCTGCTTTCCCTGATGTGGCTGCTGCTGTGCGTGGTGGTCATCATTGTGCTGGCCTACCTGTTCACCCGATATGTGGCGGGCAGGGGGGGCGGCCCGTTGGGGGCCTCCGGCAGCACGGAGCGGTTTAAGGTGCTGGCCCGCCTGTCCCTGGGACGGGAGCAGAGCGCGGCGCTGGTAAGGGTGGGGGAGCGGTATCTCCTGCTGGGGATCGCCCCGTCGGGGGTATCCCTGCTGGCGGAGCTGACACAGGAGGAGGCGGAGGTCCTGACCGCGCCGCCCCCCGGGCAGCCGGCGCCACCCAGCTTTGGCGAGGCGCTGCGCACCGTACTCAAGCAAAAGAAACCGAGGTGAGGGACCCATGCCGACCGACAGCCTGATCAACATCAACGGCGACAGCGTACAGACGCTGGAGATCCTGTTCCTCACCACCATGATCGCCCTGCTGCCCTCCCTGCTGGTGATGATGACCTCGTTTACCCGGTACATCATCTCCCTGTCCTTCCTGCGCACCGCCATGGGCACCCAGCAGACCCCGCCCAACGTGGTGCTGGTGGGCATCGCCATTTTCCTCACGCTGCTCACCATGAACCCCACCATCCAGCGCATTGAGGCGGAGGCGTGGGAGCCCTATACCAACGACGAGATCGGCGGGGAGGAGTTCCTGGACCGGGCGGCCGTCCCGCTGAAGGAGTTCATGCTGGACAACACCGAGCCCCACAGCCTGGAGATGTACTGCGAGCTGGCCCATGTGGATTACCCGGAGACGGACGACGAGGCCCGGGGGCTCTCCCTGCGGCTGATTGTCCCGGCGTTTATGACCACCGAGCTGAAGAAGGCGTTTTATACCGGCTTCCTGCTGTACATACCCTTCCTGCTGATCGACGTGGTGGTGTCGTCCACGCTGATGTCCATGGGCATGATTATGCTGCCCCCGGCCATGATCTCCACCCCGTTCAAGCTGCTGCTGTTTGTGTCTGTCAACGGGTGGGAGCTCATGTTCTCTTCCCTGATCCAAAGCGTACAATAACCACACCCCGAGAAAGGAGCCGCCATGGACACCACGCTGGTAATGGACCTGATGCGGGACGCCGTGGGCGTGGCCATCCGGCTGGCGTCCCCGATGCTCCTGCTGAGTATGCTGGTGGGCGTGGTGGTGGCTATTTTCCAGGCGGTCACCCAGATCCATGAGCAGACCATCTCCTTTGTGCTGAAGCTGATCGTGGTGATCAGCGTGCTCCTGCTGGGGGGCGGCTGGATGCTGGATACGCTCCGGGATTATACCTACCAAATTTTCCAGCTGATCGCCAGCTGAGCGGGAGGAGCGATCCATGATTGACTGGGCGGATCTGACGCTGTTCCTGTACATCACCGCCCGGGTGAGCGGTTTTATCCTCTTTAACCCGATTTTAGGGCGCAGCAACATCCCCGCCGCCTTCCGCAGCGGCATGGTGCTGGTGCTGTCCTGGTTCGTGATGGGGGTCACCACCCAGCAGGTCCCCATCCCTTCCGGAACCGTGGAGCTGATGGTGCGGCTCCTGCTGGAGATCGCGCTGGGCTTCCTGCTGGGGATGGCGGTGAATTTTTTCCTCTATATCCCACAGATGGCGGGCTCCATGATCGACACCCAGATGGGCATGACCATGAACCAGATGTACGACGCGGGGTCCCAGGCCAACCTGTCGGTGAGCGGTATGATCCTCAATGTGCTGATGCTGCTGCTGTTCTTCGCGGCGGGGGGGCACTTTACCATGCTGCGGCTGTTCCTCACCTCGGAGGAGGTCGTGCCCCTGGGGGCGGTGGCCGTGGGGACGCCGGCGTACCAGTACCTGCTGGAGCTGTTTGTGGAGTGTACGGTGCTGGCGGTGAAGCTGTGTATGCCCATACTCGCGGCGGAGCTGATCGCCCAGGTGGGCATGGGGGTGCTGATGAAGGTGATCCCCCAAATCAACGTGTTCGCCATCAACATCGAGCTGAAGGTGATTGTAGGGCTGGCCCTGCTGTTTATGCTGATGATCCCCATCAGCGAGTTCCTGATCGACGCGGAGCGCACCATGCTCAACAGCCTCCACGAGATTCTGGCCCTGGGCGGCTGAGGCGGCCCGGCCCATGAGATATCCCCTGCCCCCGCGCTCCCGCAGGGACGGGGGCGTATGCGGCGGCAAGGGGGGATAGACGTTGGCCGAAGGGAATAAAACAGAAAAAGCGACACCAAAAAAACGACGGGACGAACGAAAAAAGGGCAACGTCTTTATGAGCCGCGACGCGGTGGCGGTGGCCAGTTTGCTGGGCACCTTTGCCACCCTCTGGCTGCTCACGGGGGCCTTTGCCGAGCAGCTGGGCGGTTTTATGCGGCTGTGCCTGACCACCATCGGGGAGGAACCCCGGGAGGTGGGCAGCCTGTCCGGCGAGCTGAGCGTACAGGGCATCATGGTCGTGCTGCGGACCGTGGGGCCGGTGGTGGCGGTGGCGGTGCTGTGCGCCGTGGCGGCCACCTTCGCCCAGACCCGCTTCCTGGTGAGCGGGGAATCCATTAAGCCAAAGTTCAGCCGTCTCAGCCCCCTACAGGGCATTAAACGGCTGTTTTCCTTGAAAAGCGTCATTGAGACGCTGAAAAACCTGATTAAGATTATCCTTCTCCTGTCAATCGTCTACCTGAGCATCCGGGATATGTTCCTGGAGAGCTCCAACTACCTGTACGCCGACCTGTCCGCCGCGGCGGGCCATCTGGTGGAGGTGGCGGGGGCGATGGTGCTGCGCATCTGCATCGCCTTCGTGGCGGTGGCCGCCATGGACTTCTTTTACCAGTGGTGGGATTACGAGAAGAATATGATGATGACCAAGCAGGAGGTCAAGGAAGAGTATAAACAGATGGAAGGCGATCCCCACGTGAAGGGGAAGATCAAGGAGATCCA
>CATLEJ010000026.1 GCA_949916125.1 uncultured Oscillospiraceae bacterium | reverse complement strand
CCCGGCGGGCTGGAGGCGCTGGAGCCTTACATGACCGGCGGCGACTATCTCCGGCTGTGCAAGGAGGAGATGGAGCTGCTCCAAAACCTGAAAGATTTGAAGGATCAGGGCGTGTTCAAAAAGATCATCGTCCTGCTCAACTCCTCCAGCACCCTCCAGCTGGACTTCATCGACGAGTATGACATCGACGCCGTGGTGTGGACGGGCAACTTGGGTATCAATGGCCTGCCCGCCGTAACCGACATCCTGGCGGGCAAGGTGAACCCCTCCGGGCGGATCGTGGACACCTTCCTGAAGGACAACCACTCCTCCCCCGCCATGGTGAACTACGACGCGTTCCCCTATACCAACGCCGCCCAGCTGGACCTGGCCTTTGCCCAGAACAACACCGCCCCCGGCATTGAAAAGTGCAATATGAACTATGTGGTGTACCAGGAGGGCATCTACGTGGGCTACCGCTACTATGAGACGCGGTATGAGGACTACGTGCTGAACCAGGGCAGCGCCGGGGAGTACGACTACAGCGCTGACGTGGCCTTCCCCTTTGGCTCCGGCCTGAGCTATACCACCTTTGAGTATTCCAACTTTACCGTGGAGGATCAGGGCGAAGCCTTCCTGGTGGGGGTGGACGTGGCCAACACCGGCGGCATGGATGGCAAGCACACCGTGCAGATCTACTTCCAGTCCCCCTATACCGACTATGACCGGGAAAACGGGATCGAAAAGGCCGCCGTGGAGCTGTGCGGCTTTGATAAGAAGGAGATCAAGGCCGGCGAGACCGAGCACTTTGACATCCGCGTCCTGAAAGAGGATCTGACCAGCTATGACGCCAACGCCGCCAAGACCTACATCCTGGACGCCGGGGACTACTACTTCACCGTGGGTACTGACGCGCACAACGCCGTCAACAACATCCTGATGGCCAAGGGGGCGGACGCCTCTCGCATGACCGGTACCGGCGACGCGGCCCTCACGGCCAAATGGAACAACCCCGCCCTGGATACCACCACCTATGCGGTCTCATCCGCCACGGGGAAGCCCATCACCAACCTGTTCGACAACGCCGATCTGAACAAGTACGAGGGCGCGGAGGACCAGCGGGTGGTTTACCTCACCCGCAGCGACTGGGCCGGAACTTTCCCCCAGGCCGCTGTGAGCCTGCGGGCCACAGATGCCATGTGGGACGACGGCCTGACCCATGAGGACGCCGGCAGGGACGCCCTGGTGGAGCAGTACAAGCAGCTCTATTGGTCCGACGTGAGCCAGGCTCTCGCCGCCGGGACGGGCGGCTCCCTCAACGCCATCGACTTTGTGGACAAGGGCTATGACGATCCCGCCTGGGATGAGCTGATCGGCCAGCTCTCCTACGAAGATATGCTGAACCTGATCTATAACGGCTCCTACCAGACCCAGGTGCTCCCGGCCATCAATCTGCCCGCCACCCAGGAATTTGACGGCCCCACCGGCTTCACCAAGAGCATCGTGGGCGGGGCCAACGGCATGGCCTTTACCTCCGAGGATGTGATGGCGGCCACCTATAACCGAGAGCTGATCCAGGAGGTGGGCAAGTGCATGGGCGAGGATATGCTCCACGCCCAGTCCGGGGACAACGCCGCCGCCGTAGCCGGTATTTATGCCCCCGGCGTGAATATCCACCGTAGCCCCTATCTGGGCCGGCACAATGAGTATTACTCCGAGGACGGCTGGCTGTCCGGCGAGATTGCCGCCGCCCAGGTCCAGGGCCTCCACGACCGGGGGATGCTGGCCTTTGTGAAGCATTTCGCCCTCAACGACCAGGAGCAGGGCCGGTATGGGATCTCCGTTTGGGCCAACGAGCAGTCCATCCGGGAACTGTATCTGGAGAGCTTTGAGGGTGCGATCCGGGGTGGCGCTTCCAACGTCATGAGCTCTTTCAACCGCATTGGCGTGGTGTGGTCCGGTGCCCACCACGGCCTGATGACCGGCATCCTCCGAAACGAGTGGGGCATGGAGGGCTCCGCCATCACCGACATGGCCATCAACGCCAAGTGGATGGACTATCGTCTGGGCGTGCTGGCTGGCCAGGACTATTGGTGTGGACAGAAGGGCGGCATGGGTACCCTGGACGGGACCGACAACGATCCGGCCATCGCTGCGGCGGTCCACAACGCGGCCAAGAACGTGGTGTTCAGCATCACCCGGACTAACGCTATGAACATGGGCAACGCTACCGTTGTCAGTGTGACTCCCTTGTGGCGGATTGCGCTGTACGCCGCCACCGGCGTGTGCGCCCTGCTCACCGCAGGCAGCGCGTTCATGGCGGTGCGCAGTAAAAAAGCGGCGAAAAGCGGCTGATCTGCAATAATTCAGCGGGCCGCAGTTCCACGAACTGTGGCTGCGGCCCGAAAATATCTCAGGAGGCGCGTCATGAGGAAAAAATACCAGAAATGGCTGGGACTGGCCGCGGTGTTTGCCCTGCTGCTGTCTGCCGCCTTGAGCCTTACCAGCTCTGCATTTTATTACAGCGGCTATGTAAACAGCTTTTTGGGCATCACCGGCGAAACCATTGAGGTGAGCGGGGAAACCAATTACTATCTCTCCGCCTACGGGCCGCTGAACGCGGAAAACGCCGACCGGCTTATTGCGGATGAACGGGATCATAAGGGCATCAACATTACCGATTCCTCCAAGGATGCCTCTGATTATGTGCTCACTGCCGAGTGTATCACCAGCGGCACCGATCTGTTCCTCTCCGACACCGGGCGCACCAGCGAGCTGACCAATCTGGCGATCAAAGACCGGGACGGCAGCATCCTGAACTGGATGAAAACAGCCAATGAGCATTTCTATTACGCCCACAGCCGAAGCATTCTGATTAACGGATTGGCAGAAGAAACTGTCGTCCATGAGACTGTTTACTGGTGGCAGCCCGCGCTGATCGCTGTTTGCTCCGCCTTTGGCCTGTTGACCGCGGCATCCCTGGGGATGTTTGCCTGGAAGGCTTACGTAAAAAAGGAGGGACGCTGAGATGAAAAATGCGTTTAAAAACCGGGGTTTGGGCTTTTAAATGAATCTGATCGCGGGGGCCGCAGCCCTGCTGGGCGCCATCCTGTATATCGCGCTTGACGGAACGGACAAAACGTTTACGGTCATTGGCTTTGCCCTGGCGTTGGCAGGCGCGGGCTCCACCGCGCTGACGGTGTTCACCCGGCTGAAATTTGCCCCTTTCGTGCCTACGGCGTTCTATGCCGCCGCTTTTGGGGTAGTGCTCCGTGTCGCGGTGCCCAGCTTGTCCGATGTGTGGAACAAAGTCAATTTTATTGGCGGAAATGCCGCTATGGGCATGGCCTTTGCGGGGATGTTTTTCTTTGCGCGGTATTGGGTGTGGTTTCCTGCTTTGCCGGATCAAATGGACAGGACATGAAATAAGGGAGTGACCGAAATGGGCAAAAAAATCTTTATGATCTCGGCGGCGCTTGGGATTCTCCTTGTCCTGAGTGCCTGTGCGGATAGGCCCTCTGACCGTCAAGGGGATTCTGCCAGCGATCCGCCGGGCGAAGTTTCTTCAGAACCCTCCGCTGTGTGGAAGCTCTCCATCGCGCAGCCGCCGGAGAAGCTGGAGTATGAGGAGGGCGAGACCTTTGATCCGGCCGGGGTTGTCATCGACGCCAAGCTGAAAGACGGCTCAATGCTGGAAAACGTGGCCTATGAGGGGATCATCGTAGACCAACCGCTGACGCGGACGTCCCTGTTTGCTAAATTTGTCTATGGAGGGGAAACCGTGGAGCAGAACATCAAGGTCACGCTGAAGGGAAACCGGGAGGAATACTCTGTCGCGGGCACACAGGAGACCGCCGGTAGCCCTCTGGCGGGAAAGGTCATCTTCTGGCTGGGCTCCTCTGTCACAGAAGGGGCCAGTTCCGGTCAGGAATCTATGGCCGACTTCCTGGCAAAAAAGCATGGAGCCCAGTGTATCAAGGAGGCTGTGTCCGGCACCACGCTGGCGGACCGGGCCAACAGCAGCTACGTAAGCCGTCTGGATCAGTATCTGGCCTCTGATGAAAGGGCAGGCCATGTGGACGCGTTCATCTGCCAGCTGTCCACAAACGATAAGGGTTTCCCTGATGGTTTTGGCGCTGTGACGCCGGCGGATGTGCGCGATGCCGCCGCCTTTGACACCGCCACCACCTTTGGGGCAATGGAGTACATCATCGCCACGGCCAAAGGCACATGGGACTGCCCCGTGTATTTCTACACCAACCCGCCCATGGATGACGAAAACTATGAAACGATGGTGCAGGCGCTGGAGGAGCTCGCGGAAAAATGGGGCGTGACCATCATTGACCTATATCGTGACCAGGCGTTCAACGACATCAGCGAGGAAGAACGGGCGCTCTATATGGCGGACAGCATCCATCCGACAAAGGCCGGCTATCGGGAGTGGTGGCTGCCAAAATTTGAAGAAGCGCTGTCGGGGATTTAAAAATGTAAAAAGGGAGGGAAACATCCATGCCGATCAAAGCAGTCCAGCAGTTCATGCTGGGCACGGTGCTGAATAATGAGGCCCAGGCCCGGGATACGCTGCAAAAAATGAAGGATGCCGGGTACGATGGGATCGAGCTGTGCAGCTTTATGATCCACCCCAGTGGCCTTTTAGTCCGCCTCATCACTAAAGCTGCCGGTATGCCCGTGGGCGGGGGCGGCAGGCTGGACTGGCCCCGACTGGTAAAGGGATCCGGGCTCCGGGTGGTCAGCCTGCACACCGACTTGGACAGCGTGGAAAAGGACATCCCCGCCACCGCCGCCGAGGTCAAGGCACTGGGGGCGAAGTACGCGGTGATCACAGGGATGTACCGCTTCCCCTACGGCGACGAAAGGGCGGTCAGGGAGCTGGCCGCCTGCCTGAACCGGGCCGGGGAAGCGCTGGCCCGGGAGGGGGTCGGCCTGCTGTATCACAACCACAACTGCGAATTGCAGTGGGTAAACCGGGAGCAGCGGGCCTACGATCTCCTGCTGTCCGAAACCGACCCGGCGGCGGTGGGCTTTGAGTTCGACAGCTACTGGTTTACGGAGGGGGGCGCCAACGCCCTGTCCTGGATGGAGCGGTTGGGGGAGCGCATGAAGCTGTGGCACATCAACGACCGCGGGACGCGGCTGTCCGGGCCGGCCATGACCCCCATCCTGAAAAGCGACAGCATGGAGCTGGGCTATGGGAACATGGACCTGCTCCCCCTGGTGGAGCAGGCCAAGTCTGTGTCTGTGGAGGCTGTGATTTTGGAGAGCCACCGCAACTGGGTGGACAAATCGCCGGTCAAAAGCTTTCAGCGCAGCGCTGGCTTTTTGGAGAAATACATTTGAGTAGGTGAGGCAAATGAAACTGCGAACACGGATCAATATCAATGAAGGCTGGAGCTTCACCGGGCCAAGCGGCGGGACACAGCGTGTGAATCTGCCCCATACCTGGAACAGCATCGACGGCCAGGATGGCGGGAACGACTATTGGCGAGGAACGTGCATCTATTGCAGAACCTTTTCCAAGCCGGAGTTCACCGCGGAGCAGCGGGTATACCTGGAATTCCAGGGGGTAAACGCGTCGGCCAAGGTAGAACTGAACGGGACGTTTGTTGGGATACACAACGGCGGTTATTCTACCTTTCGATGGGATGTCACAGAATTCATCTCAGACAGCAATGTCCTGATGGTCCACGTGGATAACGGCATCAATGATCGGGTGTACCCCCAGAAAGCGGATTTCACCTTCTACGGCGGCATTTACCGGGATGTCTCGTTAATTGTGGTCAACAAATGTCACTTCGACTTGGATTACCTGGGTGGGCTGGGCATCATGGTCACGGCCAAGCCCGTCGAAAACTACAGCAAGGGCGAGGTGCAGGTAAAAACCTGGAGGAACTGCGAAGACGGCCAGGTGCATATCTCCATTCTGGATGGGGCGGGGAAAGAGGCCGCTGCTATTGATGCGGACAGCGGCAAGCTGGATTTGCCTGATGTACATCTATGGGATGGGATAAGGGATCCTTATCTTTACACTGTAGTGGCAACCCTCACCATAGGGGATAAAACGGTAGATCAGATCAGCGCCCGTTTTGGTGTGCGGGACTTTCGGGTAGATCCCAGAGAGGGGTTCTTTCTCAACGGGCGCAGCTATCCCCTGCGGGGCGTCAGCCGCCACCAGGACTGGAAGGGGATCGGCAACGCCATCACAAAGCAGCACCATGACGCCGACATGGAGCTGATCCGGGAGATGGGGGCCAACACCATCCGCCTGGCACACTACCAGCACGATCAGTATTTCTACGACCTCTGCGACCAGTACGGCATGGTGGTGTGGGCGGAGATCCCCTATATCTCGGAGCATATGGCCAGCGGCCGGGACAATACCATCAGCCAAGCCAAAGAATTGGTCATCCAGAACTACAACCACCCGTCTATCGTCGTCTGGGGGGTGTCCAACGAGATCACCATTTCCACCAAGGACAAGGTGGATATGCTGGATAACCACCGGGTGCTCAACGACCTGTACCACCAGCTGGATCCCACCCGGCTCACCACCCTGGCCTGCTACGCCATGTGCGGGCCGTTCAACAAGACCGCCCACATCACCGATGTGGTGAGCTGGAACCTGTACCTGGGGTGGTATGTACCGGGGCTGTTCCTCAACGACCTGTGGATCGACTTCTTCCACAAATGCTACCCGGACAGGCCGCTGGGCTACTCCGAGTACGGCTGTGAGGCAATGCCCAACCTGCATTCCTCCAAGCCCCGCCGGGGCGACCATACTGAGGAATACCAGTGCGTCTACCACGAGTATATGCTGCGCTGCTTTGAGCACCGTCCCTTCCTCTGGGCAACCCACGTCTGGAATATGTTCGACTTTGCCGCCGACGCCCGAGACCAGGGAGGCGAGCCGGGGATGAACCACAAGGGCCTGGTGACCTTTGACCGCAAGACGAAAAAAGATAGCTTCTACCTCTACAAAGCCTGGTGGAGCGATGAACCCTTCGTCCACATCTGCGGTAGCCGGTATGTAGACCGGCCCGAGGCGGTCACCAAGGTCAAAGTGTATTCCAATCAGAGCAAAGTGGCGCTGTACGTCAACGGCAAGCTGGTGGAGGAAAAGACCGGGAAAAGGGTGTTTGAATTTAAAGTCCCCCTGGAGGGCAACGCGGAGCTAAAGGCCGTGGCCGGCAACTGCACCGACCAGTGCGCCATCCGCCGGGTCAGCGCACCCAACCCGGCCTATCGGCTCCACGGGAAAAGTTCCAACAGCACCAACTGGGTGTAAGAAAGGGGAGGAGAAAACGCAATGAGCCAAGAGCCCAATACTACGCTGAACCGTGCAAAGCCGTATCAGTTAATGCTGTTCCCACTGAACAACGGCGCAACCAACGTCTATTTTGTCCTGATCCTGTCCTATGTGGCCCAGTTCGGCTCCAGCATTTTGAAGCTGGGTATGTTCGCCTCCATCATGGTCACCGTGATGCGGGTGTGCGACGCCGTCACCGACCCCATCATCGGCGCCATGATGGACCGCACCAGCACCAGGATCGGCAAATTCCGCCCCTTCATGATCCTGGGCAGCGCCGTCATGGCGGTGAGCGTCATCGCGCTCTACGTGCTGCTGCCGTTCATCCCTGAGAGCATGATGCCCCTGCGCTACGTGGCTTTCGTGGTAGTGTATTTCGTCTGGGTCATCGGCTACACCTTCCAGACCTCCTGCACCCGGGCGGGCCAGACCGTGCTCACCAACGACCCCAACCAGCGGCCCATGTTCACCATCTTCAATACGGTGGGCTCCCTGCTGGGCATGGGGGTCATGCAGTTCATGATCCCGCTGGTGAAGGGGATGTACGATGTGAAAGACGCCGCGGGCAACGTCATCACCTCCGGCTACGCCGATCCCATGGTGTACCGCATCATCACCCCCATTGGCATCGCCATTTCCGTGTTCCTGACTATCCTGGCCATCATCGGCATTGCCGAGAAGGATAACCCCAAGTACTATGGTATCGGCGGCGAAAAGCAGGAGAAGGTGAAGCTCTCCGAATATGTGGAAATCATCAAAAACAACAAGCCCATGCAGCGGCTGATGGTGGCCGGCGCAGGATGCAAGCTGGCCCTGGCCATCGCTACCAACACCACTGTCCTGCTGGCGCTGTACGGCATCCTGATGGGCAACTACAACTCCCTTTACCTGCCCATGATGGTGCTGGGCTACGTGTGCGCGGTGCCCTTCTTCCTGCTCAGTATGCGCACCTCCCAGAAGCTGGGCCAGCGGGCCTCCCTGATCCGCTACGTGTCTGTGGCCCTGGTCTGCTATGTGGGCGTGCTGGCCCTGCTGCTGTTCAGCGACCACGGCAATCCCACCCGGATGCTGTCCTTCCCCTTCCAGGGCGGCGGGGCCATCAACCTGTACACAATCTTGTTTATCATGTGCTTCGGCATCGGCTATGGGGCCTACTACGCCACCGCCGATATGCCCATCCCCATGGTGGCCGACTGCTCCGACTACGAGACCTACCGCTCCGGCAAGTATATCCCCGGTATCATGGGCACCCTGTTCTCCCTGGTGGATAAGCTGGTGTCCTCCCTGGCCCAGACCCTGGTGGCGTTCATCTTCCTCATCTGCGCCGGCCTCAGCGACCTGCCTACCGACAGCACCCCCTACTCCGGCGGCATCAAGGTGGCGGTGATCGTGATGTTTTGCATCATCCCCATGCTGGCCTGGGCGGCCACCCTGCTGGCCATGAAGGGCTACTCCCTGACCGGCGAGAAGATGAAGACCATCCAGGCGGTGAATGCCGCCCGGATGGAGGCTGTTGCAGGCGGCATGAGCCTGGGGCAGGCCATGGAATCTATCACAGACGAAACAGTGGGCAAAAAATGAAGATGGCACTTGGATAAATCAACAACTCCACACTTTTTGAAATGCTTACGTGCAATGCTGTAACAAAATATTTCTCAATTATACACTTCTGGAAATGTGAAATAAAATGATACAGTATGTTGAAAAAGGGCGGCTTTTTGTCATTGTGGAACACACCCGAATCCCCTATTATTTATTGTAGGAATTGTACAAATCCAGGCTCTAATTGATTGTAACCGTCCAGTAAATTGACAGAGGGAGAGATTGTTATGGTAAAACGCACCAGAGTTAAAAACCCGGATGCCGTTACGCTGCGAGACTGTTTCGGCACCACCGCGCTGTCCACTGTAAATGGGCTTTGCACCGTGTTCATGTCCAGTCTGTTCATGCAGTATATGACCGACTATGCGGGACTGGGCGCCATGGGCGCCACGCTGGCCACATCGCTGCTCCTGTTTGCCCGTATCTTTGATGCGGTGGACGATCCCATCCAGGGGTTTGTGATGGATCGCGGGAAGCGGACCAAAATCGGGAAATACAAACCCTTCTTCCTCCTCAGCATCCTGCTGACCGGCATTGGCTGCATCCTCCTCTATTCGCTCCCGTCTGCCTTTGCGACAAAGCCGGTGCTGATTGTCGTGTGGGTCATCTTCTTCTATCTCATGTTCGACGTTGGCACGTCCTTCTACAAGGATAACCTCCTATTTCGGACGATGACCAATGATCCCAATGAACGCTCCAAGCTGGTCATCGGCCCCCGGGTGTGGACCATGATGCTGGGTGTTGTTACCTCTGCCTTTACAGCTGTGCTGGTTACGGTGAACGAAACGGTTGGGAACTATCACGACTCGTTTGCCATCCTGATCACCGTTATTGTTGGCGCGGCGATGGTGATTGCCCTGATCGGCTGGTTCTTGGTCAAGGAAAAGCACAGCGTGCAGGAAGATGAGGCAGAACCGGTAAAATTTAAGGACTTCTTCCTCCTATTCAAAGAGAACAAGCCCATGGTGATCTTTTATTTGAAGTGCATCTTTGCCGGCTTTATCTGGTCCCTCATTTTCGCCACCCCTGCGTATTACATCAAATGGGGCTTCTGCACCGACCTTACTACCGGCGTCACCAACATGGAGCAGTATGGTGTTCTCAACGGCATCTCCTCCATGATGATGCTCATCCCGCTGTTGTTTGGCGCAGTCATCGGCCGCCCGATCCTGAAGCTCTTTAAGAATAACCCGATCAAAATGACCTGCTCCCTGCTGATCATGCAGTCGGTGGGCGGCCTGATCCTGTTCATTGCCCAGATGACAGGGCTGCTGGCGAAAACTCCCGCGCTGTTCTTCATCACCATGTTCATCATGGCGGTGGGTGTGGGAACCGACTTTGTCCCCCAGTCCATGGTGGAGATGGAAATCATGGACTACAACATTTACAAAACCGGCAAGGACCGCTCCGCCCTGACCATGGTGGCCGGCGGCTTCATCGTCAAGGCCCAGGCGGCGCTTTCTGCGGCGATTATCGGTTCTGTGCTCATGGCGATCGGTTACAACGTGGATCCTGTCACCTCCGATTACCTGGGCGAGCTGTCGCAGATCCCCACCATGCTCAACTGGTTCATCGTCATTATGGGCCTGATCCCCGCGATCCTCGGTGTGATATCCGCCCTGATCCTGCGTAAATACCCCATCAAGGAAGACGAGCGCAGGAAAATCCGCGAGTGTCTCGATCAGCGCAACGCAGGATAAGGCTCAGTCCTCCGAAGCGTGCCTGCGATATTCCAACGGCGTGAGATGATATTCCCGCTGAAATACTTTGTAGAACTGCGTCCTGTTCTCGTATCCCAGCGACGCCGCGATCTGGCTGACCGGGAGTTCCGTGCTTCTCAGCAGCCGCGCCGCCTCAGCCAGCTGAACCTTCTGGCAATATGCCTTGAGGGTGTACCCGGTGTGCGTCTTGATGATGCGGGAGATATGCTCACAGGAGTAGTTGAGCGCCTCCGCAAGCTCAGTCCGGCGGATGACCCCGTGTTGTGCCTCGATCAGCTTCTTGGCCTGCTCCACGGCCATCAGCTCCCGGCTGTGCCCCAGCGAAACATGGGTGGCCTTATAGGTGTCGGGGCTTTCCAGCGCGGCAAACAGCCGGAGCAAAGAGGAATAGATGTCGAACTGATAGCCGATCCGCTTCACGGAAAATGCGCGGATCAGCTCCTGGGTCAGCTGCGGGATCGTGTCCGTCCCCAGAAGGGTAAAGTCCAGGTAGTCCTTTTTATAGGCGGCGCGCTCCGAGAGGTTGTCACTGAAAAACTGATTGAGGATGCTTTTGTACTGGAACGGCGGCGGAAATGATTTGGGCCACTGCGTCAGCAGCGCGGGGCCGATGCCGATGTAAACGATATCCGCGTTTGACATATCTGTTTCCCGGTGCATGGTATTTCGGTTGAGGAGGCAGAGGTTCCCCTGAGTGTAGGCGGTCTCTGCCTCCTCGATCATGACCCGGACATCGCCCCGCTGCACATACATCAGCTCGAAGAAGTTATGCTTGTGCATATAGGTTTCGTGAAAAAACTCGCTTCTTGCAGGAGTGTGGACGCAAAAGGACCACGTATCCATATAGTTGGAAAACAGATACTCTTGGGGCGTACGGATGCTGGTCACCACCGACAACGGAGAAAAATAGTCCCGCTCGGCTGTATGGTTGCGAAGATAGTTCGGGCCATGGCTGTCGGTTTGATCCCGCATCTCATCAATGCTGTCAAAATACAGATGAGTCATGTTTTCCATACTAACGCCCCCCTGAGGGCAGTATACCACAAAAACGCGCGTTTTTGAAGGAGGAATCACCATTGAAACGGCAATGCTACAATCCCTATCTCCCCAGCTGGGAATACATCCCCGACGCTGAACCGAGGGTGTTCGGCGAACGGCTGTACATCTATGGGAGCCATGACCTGTTTGGAGCCAAGGAATACTGCGAGGGCAATTACGTCTCCTGGTCGGCCCCGGTGGGCGACCTTTCCGACTGGCGGTACGAGGGTGTGATCTTCAAAAAAGAGGATACCCCGTGGAATCAGGAAAAGCTGTCCTACTATGCCCCGGATGTGGTGCGCGGCACGGATGGGCGGTATTATCTCTACTACTCCGTGGCCAATACGTCCATCACCTCCGTTGCCGTGTGCGACACCCCCGCGGGGAAATATCAGTATTTGGGCGACGTCCATTTCCCGGACGGGCGGGTTTATGGCTCAAAGCCGGAAGACTGGTTCGTGTTTGACCCCGCCGTACTGGTGGACGACGATGGACGTGTTTTCCTCTATGTGGGGAGCGGTCAGGCGTCAAACGGGAACTTTGGACACGAGATCAAAGGCCTGTTTGTGATGGAGCTCGCGCCTGATATGCTGACCATTATCCGTGAGCCGACGATCATCATGCCGGCGGATTTTGACCCCAAGAAGCCAAACTATTGGGAGGGCCCCTCCATCCG
Source organism: uncultured Oscillospiraceae bacterium (assembly GCA_949916125.1). GTDB lineage: Bacteria > Bacillota > Clostridia > Oscillospirales > Oscillospiraceae > Enterenecus. The sequence goes on along the minus strand of CATLEJ010000026.1, from coordinate 10,015 downwards.
CCACATCGGTGAGTGGTATTATCTGGTCTATCCGGCCACTAATATCACCGGCCTCAATTACGCCATGAGCCTGTTTCCCGACAAGGGTTTTGTCCACAAGGGGCCGATCCACTCATCCAGCGATATCGGTTTAAACGGCAGAAAGCTCATGAACGCCGCCTATCCCATGGGCAACAGCCACGGCGGCATGGTGTGCGTCAACGGTCAATGGTACATATTTGACCACCGCACCACCAATGGAGTGAAAAAGAACCGGCAGGCCGTGGCCGAGCCCATTGAGATCCAGGAGGACGGCACGATTCAAATGGTGGAGGCCACAAGCTGTGGATTGAACGGCGGCCCCCTGAAGGGGATCGGGACCTATCCGGCCTACATCGCCTGCGTCCTTCATCACGCCGGGGTGTTTGGCATCCGCAACCCTATGGGCGGGCCTGAGATCACCCAGGACGGCCCGGACTATGAACCGCCGGAGCCAGGGGACGGCAAAGTGACGATGGACACGGAGCTTACCGCGCCAACGGCCTATATCTCCAAAATGAAGAATGGCAGCGTGGCCGGGTTCCGATATTTTGACCTGAAAGCAACCACGCGCATCGACGTGACGGTTCGCGGCGGGGGCGGTGTGCTGGAGCTTTTGCCCGGGGAAAAGGGTGTCGTCATAGCTTCTATTCCCATTGCCGCCGCGGACAAATGGACGGCTGCCGGCACGAAATTCAACACCAAACGGCTGGCGTTGGAGAGCCACCGGCCCATCGGCTCCTGCCCCCTGTATTTTCGGTATAAGGGCAAAGGCGCCCTTGATATTTTGAACTTTACGCTCGCATAACGAAGGAGGATAACCATGGACTGGACACCAATTTGGCATCAAGCCGCCGCCCCCGCATTCGCTATGGGCCTGTTGGCAGGGAAAAGGAAAACGGTGGTGTTTCATGTAACGCCCCAGGTTTCCGGTGAGAAGCTTCGGGTTCGTTTCTCAAATCACTATGGGAAGAAACCCTATGCCATCGGCGGACTGACGATATGGGCGCAGGGGAAGATGCACCCCGTCACGAGCGGCGGCAGCGGCTCCTTCTCTGTCCCCGTGGGGGAAAGCTGCTATTCTGACGAGATTCCGTTCCCGACGGCCCAGGGCGAGGAGCTGGAGATCAGGCTCTATTATGCGTCAAAGGTCATGGACAGCAATATGACCGAGGAGGCCGCCGTTGTCTACCCGGGCGATCACACCGGGGACAAGGAGCTCCCCCCGGTTCGCAGGGAGGGCTATAAGGAGCAGTACAACCTCTATGAAGCCGTTCCCGGGATGGATCAGATTGATGTGCTCACCGGCCAGCCGTCGAAGATCATCGCAGCCTTTGGGGACAGCATAACGGCCATGAACCGCTGGGTGAAGCCGCTGCAAAAGCGCCTGTCCGACGCCTACGGCGGCAGGTACGCGCTGATGAACGCAGGTATCGGCGGGAACTGCCTGCTTTATGATATTCCGGGGCTAATGGGGGCTTCCTACGGAGAAAAGGGGGTATCCCGTTTTGAACGCGATGTGCTCCGCTTTGACGGCCTCCACGGGGTGATCCTCGCGCTGGGCGTCAATGACGCGGCTTATTACTCCAAAAAGACAGAGGCGGTCATCTCCCTGGAAAAATACGCGTCTGCCGTAACAGACATCGTGGAGCGGCTCCACAAGATGGGCGTCCGGGTGATTGCCCAGACTCTCCCGTCCCGCATCGGGTTTGTGAAAAAGGGCTATACCCCGGAGATGGAGGCCCTGCGGGTCAGTATCAACGGATGGATCAGGGAAAGCACGATGTTCGACTACATATTTGACGCGGACGCCCTGCTGCGGGATCAGAACAATCCCTCGGTCACCGACGAGCGCTACCATCAGGGCGACCACCTGCACCCGAACCAGGCCGGCGGTATGCTGCTGGCACAGGCATACGATTTGAAACAGCTGACCGGGGAGGCGTAGGCATGGGCAAGAAGTATTTTACGCTCAGCTTCGATGATGGGCTGGAGCAGGACAAACGGGTCATCCGGCTGATGAAGCAATACGGGCTTAAAGGGACCTTCAACCTCAATGCCGGCCTGTTCGGCGCCCGCGGCGAGGTGAAGGGGATCGGAACCTTCTCCTTCCAGGACTGCCCCGAGGGGGTAAAGCACAAGTGGCCCTTCTCCTATGTGCGGCACAACCGGATCCCGCAGGACGAGGTGCTCCAGGTCTATGAGGGGATGGAAATTGCCACCCACGGTTTCCGGCATGAATCCCTGGGCGCTGTCAGCGAGGACGAGATGCGCGCGTCGGTAGACGCGGACAAGGCCACCCTGGAGGGGCTCTTTGGCGCCCCCATCGTGGGCCATGCCTATGCGCAGGGCTCCACTTCGCCGGCAGTGCAGGCGTATCTGAAGGAACGGGGCTACCGGTATGCCAGAGCGGTGTTCCCCTCCGGCAGCTATGAGTTCCCCGAAAACCCGCTGAACTTCCGCCCCTCCACCTCCATCATTTTGAAGGACGCCATGAAGCTGGTGGAGCGCTTCAAGCGCGAGGAGGCCCAGGATCGGGACTTGCTGCTATATCTCTGGGCGCACAGCTATGAAATGGACTACGGAAAGGGCAATGCCAGCTGGGATGCCCTGGAATGGCTTTTTGAGGCCATCGCGGGGCGCAGCGATATCGTATACTGCACCAACAGCGAGGCATTCTCACATATTTGAGGGGGCGCAGACAGATGAAAAAACAAAATTTTAATACGGGCTGGCTGTTCAGTGCCGTGGGCGGGGAGCAGGCTATGAAGCCGGTCACGCTTCCCCATGACGCAATGCTGTACGAGAAACGCTCGAAGGATGCCGCTACGGCAGGGGCCTGCGGATATTTTCCCGGCGGCGCCTATGTCTATATCAAACGGCTTCCCGTGCCCGAGGAGTGGCGGGAGCAGTCCGCTGTCCTGGAATTTGAGGCGGTCTATCAAAACGCCCAGGTGTTCGTGAACGGTGCCCTCGCCGCCGAGCAGCGGTACGGCTATACCAACTTTTTTGTGGCGCTGGATCGGTATCTGAAATACGGCAAGGAAAATGAGATCAAGGTGATCGCCGACAACTCGGCGGTGCCCAATTCCCGCTGGTATTCCGGGAGCGGGATCTATCGGAACGTAAACCTTTTCCTTGGGGATCGGAACCATATCATCCCCGACGGCCTGTTGATCTCCACCTCCGGGAACGACACGGCCCATGTGAAGGCGTCGGTCACCGGCGGCGACACGGTTCGGGTTTCCATCCTGGACGGCGGAAGCGTCGCGGCGCAGGCCGAGGCGCCGGTAAAGGACGGGACAGCTTCCGTGGACATCCCCGTTTCCCAGCCCCGGCTTTGGGACGCAGACCACCCCGAGCTGTATCTGTGCCGGTCGGAGCTGCTGAAGGACGGCGAGGTGTTGGACACGGCGGAGGAGCGGTTTGGTTTCCGCACCCTCAGCTGGAACGTCAAGGGTTTCTTCGTGAATGGGCAGGAGACGCTGCTTCGCGGCGCCTGCATCCACCACGACAACGGCATCCTGGGCGCGTGCTCCTTTGAAGCTGCTGAACTCCGCCGCGTCCGGCTGCTCAAGGAGGCCGGCTTCAACGCGATACGTTCCTCCCATAACCCGGCGTCCAAAGCCCTGCTGGATGCCTGTGACCAGCTGGGTATGTATGTCATGGATGAATTCTGCGACAACTGGCTGGTGCATAAAAACCCCTACGACTATGCGGACAAGGATTTCCGTGCGTGGTGGGAACAGGATCTCACTGCCATGGTGATCAAAAACTACAACCACCCCAGCGTAGTCATGAATTCCATCGGGAACGAGATCTCCGAGCTGGCCATCCCCGAGGGACAGGAGTACTGCAAAAAGCTGGCCGTCCTGGCCCGGAAGCTGGATCCGGGGAAGGCCGTGACCCTGGGTGTCAACCTGATGCTGTGCAGTATGTCGGCCAAGGGCGGCGGCATATACGGCGACAAAAAGGACGGGAAAGAGAACAAGAACGGCAGTCAGACCATGGATAATGTCCCTACCAGCGCGTTTTTCAATATGCTGATGAACATGGCCGGGGGGATGATTGAAAAAATGGCCGCCAAGCCCGCCGCGGATAATGCCACAAAGGTGTGCTTCTCCTACCTGGATATCGGCGGGTATAACTACGCCGCCTCCCGGTATGAGAAGGACGGCACACTTCATCCGGACCGGGTTATCGTCGGCTCCGAGACCCTGCCCAAAAACCTCTATCACAACTGGCAGCTGGTGAAAAAGCTCCCCTATGTCATCGGCGACTTCATGTGGACCGGCTGGGACTACCTGGGGGAGTCCGGCATCGGCACCGTCCGCTACAAAAGCTTCAAGAATCCCGGCCAGGACGCGCCTATCATTTCCGGCGGCTGCGGCGTGATCGACATCTGCGGAAAGCTCCGCCCCGAGGTACAGTGGAACCGGCTGACCTGGGGACTGGATCACACCCCCGGTATCGGCGTGGAACCGTATACCCACGCCGGGGAGACGGGCTCTGTATCCATGTGGCGTGACACAGACGCGGTGGCAAGCTGGTCCTGGGCCGGCTGCGAGGGAAAGCGGAACAAGATCACCGTGTATTCCGACGGCGACACGGCGGAACTCATCATAAATGGGCGTTCCTATGGGAAGAAAAAGACAAAGGAGTATAAGGCCGTCTTCAAACACATTGCCTATGAGCCCGGAACGATCACCGCGATCAGCTATGACAGTGCCGGGAAAGAGCTGTCCCGCACCTCCATGAAGACTGCCGAGGGCACCAGCGAGCTGCGCGTGGCTGCTGATCGGAGCACCTTGAAGGCGGGGACGCAGGATCTGGCTTATTTGAGCATCGACCTGACCGGCGCGGACGGGATCACAAAGTCTTCCGAGGACACCGCGGTTACGGTGGAGGTCAGCGGCGCCGGCGAGCTGTTGGCCCTTGGCTCCGCAAAGCCCAATATGGGGGAGAACTTCTTCTCCAATACCCATACCACCTATTATGGGAAAGCGCTGGCCGTTGTCCGCGCCGGAGACGCCCCTGGCGGGATCACGGTGACTGTGCGGGCAGATGGGATGCAGACCAGGACGGTCGAACTGAACGCGATCTAAGCAGAGCAAGGAAGGGACGTTATGGACAAAAAAGAAACCGGCTTCTGGAACACCCCCCTCACCAGCTCGCTGGTGAAATCCCAGAGCGTAAAGCTGCCGGAAATGCTGCTGGGCTACTTTATCGGCCCCTTCGGGGCGCTGCTGTCCTCCGGCATTTTCACCAGCATCCTGCAAAACTACTTCACCGATGTGCTCAAGCTGGATCTGAGCTTCCTCACGGGGTTACAGCTGTTTTCCACCATCCTGATCGTGGCGGCCAACCTTGTGGTGGGCCAGCTTATTGAGCGCACAAAGGCCCTGGCGGGCAAGGCCCGACCCTGGGTGCTGTTGTCCGCGCTGACGCTGAGCGTGGCCAGCGTGCTCATGTTCATCGTCCCGTTCCAGAGCCCTGCGGCAAAGATGATGTGGATCGCCATCGCCTATAATCTCTACTACGCGGTGGCGTATCCCATCTACAACACCGCCAACTCCACCCTGATCCCTGTGTCCACCCGGGACAGCAAGCAGCGGGCTGCCCTGGCTTCCTTCACCAACGTGGCGGGCCTGGGGGTTATGGGTGTGGGCTCCATGGTGTTCCCTATGCTGGTATCCTTCGCCCTGAAGGAGAACCAGGGGCTTTGGTTCATGACCATGCTGGCCGTGGCCATCTTCACCGCCCTGACCATCTTCCTCCAGTTTAAGTTCACCCGGGAGCGGGTCACGGAGGAGAGCATGGGCACAGCCGGCAGCGACGCCCAGGACAAAACGGCCACCCTGGGGGAACAGCTCAAGGCTGTGACCAGCGAAAAGTGGTGGTGGATCACCATTGTCTTTTACATGGGCTTCCAGTGGAGCGGGGCCATGAAGAACGGCTCCATGGCTTTCTTCTGCAAGTGGGTGCTGGACAACACCTTCTTTGGCTCCGCCGACGCCTGGGGCGCGTCCCAATCCCTGCTGGCAGTGCTGGGGGCCATCCCCATGGCGGTGGCGGCGGCGCTGGTGGTGCCGTTGGCCAACAAATTCGGCAAGCGCACCGTCACCATCATCGGCATGGTGGTCGGCGTCATCGGCGGTGTCATTGCCGGGATGGGGCAGGGCCAGATCGTCCCGGTGGCCATCGGCGTGGCGATCAAGTGCCTGGGTTCCGCCCCGGCGTGCTACCTGATTTTGGCCATGCTGGCGGACGTCATCGACCACATCGAATTTAAGAGCGGCATCCGCACAGACGGGCTTACCATGTCCATCTACAGCTCCATCATGGTGGCCGCCACCCCCATCTGCAACGCGATTTTCAGCGCCATCCTGAACGGCAGCGGCTATGCCCAGGGGGCCGACGTGGCCCTGGGCACCGCGGGGCAGACCGCCGCGGCCCAGGGGGCCATCACGGTGAGCTATATCTGGATCGAGACCATCGCCTACGCCCTGTGCGCGGTGCTGATGCTGCTGTGGACGGTGGAGAAAAACCTCCCCGAGGAGCAAAAGGCCATCGCGGAGCGCAAAAAGTGAGGGGGCGCGGCGTGAAAACAAAGCAGGCGCTCAACCCCTATCTCCCCAGCTGGGAGTACATCCCGGACGGCGAGCCTCATGTGTTCGGAGACCGGGTCTACGTCTACGGCTCCCACGACAGGTTCAACGCGCCCATCTTCTGCGTCAACGACTACGTGTGCTGGTCCGCCCCGGTGGACGACCTGTCCGACTGGCGGTATGAGGGCGTGATCTACCGCAAGAACCAGGATCCGAAAAATAAGCTGGGCCTGCGGCTGCTGTTCGCCCCTGACGTGTGCCGGGGGGCGGACGGGCGGTATTACCTCTACTATGCCTTCGATTTTATGGGGATCATGGGGGTGGCCGTCTGCGACACTCCGGCGGGGCATTATCAATTCCTGGGCCATGTCCGCTACCCAGACGGCACGGTATGGGGCCGGAAAAAAGGCGACCAGTTCCCCTTCGACCCCGGCGTGCTGGCGGACGACGACGGGCGGATCTGGCTGTACTCCGGGTTTTACACCCCCACCCCCGCCGCCGTCACCGGCTTCAAAAAGCTGAAAAACGACGGTGGCACGGTGGTGGAGCTGGAGCGGGATATGCTCACCATCAAGGGGGAGCCCCAGGTGATTTTTCCCAAGGAGGGCCCCGGCTCCTTCCCCAACCACGAGTTTTTTGAGGCCAGCTCCATCCGCAAGGACGGGGACAAGTACATCTTTGTCTACTCCTCTCGGCACAACCACGAGCTGTGCTATGCGGTCAGCGATCGGCCCGACGGCGGCTTCACCTTCGGAGGCACGCTGGTGAGCCAGGGTGACCTGTTCCTGGACGGCAACGAGGACGAGCGAAAGGGCCTGAACTACCTGGGCAATACCCACGGCGGGCTGCTGAACATCGGGGAGGACTGGTATATCTTCTACCACCGGCAGACCAACCGCCACTCCTATTCCCGTCAGGCCTGCGCGGAAAAACTGGTTCGCAGCCCCGACGGCTCCTTCCGGCAGGCGGAGGTGACCTCCTGCGGGCTGAACGGCGGGCCGCTGCGAGGCATTGGGCGCTACCCGGCCTATATTGCCTGCAACCTGTGGAGCAGGGACGGGGTGGGGCGGTACGATTGCCCCACCCCCCGGAGGGCATTTGCCACCCACCCCTTTTTCACCCAGACCGAAAAAGACCGGGAGGGGGATGGCGGCCAGTACATCGCCAATATGCGGGACGGCGCTGTGGCAGGCTTCAAGTATTTTGACATCCGGGAGATCAAAACTGTATCGGTGGAATTGAGCGGCGCGGCGGAAGGGGAATTCCTGCTTTCCGGCAGGCCGGACTTTCAAACGGTATCAGCGCGTATCCAGCTAAAGCTGACCGGCGGACGGGCGGAGTTCCGCGCTCCCTGCGCCATGGCTGACGGGGAGCGGGCGCTGTATTTCAAATTCTGTGGAGTGGGATGTGTTGACTTCCACTTCTTTTCCTTGAAGGGAGCAAAAGATGAAAGCAAATCAATTTAATGACCACTGGCAGGTAAAGCACTTGGGGGAGCGGGCGCCTGGCGTTCCCATCAGTCTCCCTCACGACGCCATGCTGTCTGAGCCCCGGACGGAGTTGTCCGCCGGCGGCGTCAACACCGGCTGGTATGAGGGACGGGACTATCTCTACACCAAGGTTTTTACGCCGGACAGAGCGCTGACGGATCAATGCGCTGTGTTGGAGTTTGAGGGCGTGTACCACAACGCCGAGGTGTGGCTCAACGGGGAGAAGCTGGCCTTCCGGCCCTACGGCTACACCAACTTTTATGTGGAGCTGACGGGGAAGCTGCGGGTGGAGGCGGAAAATACCTTGGAGGTCATCGCCCGCAACGCCGAGCAGCCCAATTCCCGCTGGTACTCCGGCGCGGGCATTTACCGGCCTGTTGTCTTGTGGACGGCGGATCGGGAGCACATCAAGCTCAACGGGGTGAAGATCCGCACGCTATCCCTGGATCCGGCCCAGATCGAGGTGCGGGTGGAGACGGAGGGTGCGGGGCCGGTGTCCGTGGCCGTCCTGGACAACGGACGGGAGCTGGCCGCCGCCTCCGGGGAGACCAAGGGGCAGGTTACATTTACCATGACCCTGGAAGGGGCTAAGCCCTGGAGCTTGGACAATCCTCAGCTCTATGCGTGCCGGGTAAGGTTTGGGACGGATGAGGTGGTGGAAACCTTCGGTCTGCGCACCCTGGAGTGGGGCCGCCGCGGTCTGCTGCTCAACGGGGAGCGGGTCATTGTCCAGGGGTCCTGCATCCACCACGACAACGGTGTGCTGGGAGCCTGCTGCTACGAGGACGCGGAGTGGCGCAAGATCCGCATTTTGAAGGAAAACGGCTACAACGCCATCCGCTCTGCCCACAACCCCTGTTCCAAGTTTCTGCTGGATGCCTGTGACCACCTGGGTGTGCTGGTGATGGACGAGTACATCGACCATTGGTACATCCATAAGACGGAACATGATTATGTGGATTACTTCATGGAGTGGTGGAAGCAGGATTTGAAGGACATGGTGGACAAGGACTACAACCACCCGTCGGTGGTCCTCTATTCCACCGGCAACGAGGTATCCGAGACCGCCCAGAAAAAGGGCATCAAGCTCACCGCCGACTTGACCAATTATCTTCACCAGCTGGACGATACCAGGCCCGTCACCTGCGGCGTGAACATCTTTTTCAATTTCCTGTCCTCTGTCGGCTTTGGCGTCTACAGCGACGAGAAGGCAAAAAAAGAGGCCGAAAAGGCGGAAAAGCTGAAAGCCGCCGGGGCGGCGCCCAAGAAAAAGAAGGCGGTGGGCAGCGAGTTTTTCAACAACATGGCGGGGCTGTTTGGGGACAACTTCATGAAGCTGGGGGCCACCCTCCCCCCCTGTGACTGGCGAACCCGGGACGCCTTCGCCAATATGGACGTGGCGGGATACAACTATGGCATCTTCCGCTATGAGGGCGACCTGAAAAAGTACCCGAACCGGCTGATCCTGGGCAGCGAGACCTTCTGCTCCGATGCCTACCGATTCCGGGAACTGGCGAAAAAAGAGCCCCGCATCGTGGGCGACTTTGTGTGGGCAGGTATGGACTACCTGGGCGAGGTGGGCATCGGCTCCTGGGAGTACCAGGACTACGCGCCAGACTTTGGCCACGGCGTGGGCTGGGTGTCCGCGGGCTCGGGCCGGATCGACCTGACGGGCCTGCCCTTGGGTGAGGCGCTGTACACCCGGGTGGCCCTGGAGCGGGACAAGGGCCCATACATCGCCGTGTGCCCGGTGAACCACACCGGTGACAAGCACTCCCCCTCCGCCTGGAAAATGTCCAACGCCATCCCCTCCTGGAGCTGGCGGGGCTGCGCGGGCAAGTGCGCCAACGTGGAGGTCTACGCCCGTGCCCACAGCGTGGAGCTGCTGGTGAACGGCAA
>CATLEJ010000025.1 GCA_949916125.1 uncultured Oscillospiraceae bacterium | reverse complement strand
AAAGGCGGCACTCGTAGACCGGCTCGACCTGGAGGAATACGAAAACCTGGTCTGGCAAGCCTACGACCGGCGGCTCCGACGGGCCTTCACCCCCTACTGGCGGCGACACTGCCGCTGGGTTGGGGAGCCGCCCCGGCGCTGGATATACAACAGCATTTTCAAGAAATACTGGTGGCCGAAAACCGAGGGATACCCGGCAAGCGGCTGCTGGATCAACAGCGACTACAGCGGGAAGGATTACCGATTCCCACCACAACTGAAGGAGGAAGCACAATGAACCTTTTTGACGGAATGACCCCAAACCAGATTCTTGCCCTGGGAGAGAAACGGATGGGAAGCTACTGCGGCAGACTGACCCCGACCTGTACCTTCCGGCTCCAGATACAGGAGAGCGACCGGACGATTCTGGACACAGCAATCACCACAAAAGCCAACGCCGACGAAATCGCAAAGGCAAAAAAGAGCGTCCGGCGGCTCCTGGACGAATACGCCCCCATCATCAAGACCCCGGAGCCGGTACCCGCCCCGGTCCCGGAGACGGACACTCCGGCCCTGCCGGAGCCTGAACCGGAGGCCCAGCCCTCCGAAGCTGCCCCCCCCCGCGCATAAGAAACCGGATGGGGCCAAAGGACTGCTCCGGCTGCACTGCCGGGAATGCGGAAACACCTTCGGCACCTTCCTCCGGGATTACCAGAGCGAGTTCGCCTGCCACTGCGGCCACCACATAGACCTCACCGCCCCGCTGGTCCGGTACCGCTTCACCTGCCCCTATTGCAGCAGGGACGGCTGGGGAAAGACCAACCTGGAGGACCCGGAGATCACGGTGCGATGCACCTGCGGGGAGGACGTCACCCTGGAGTGGGTGCCAGCAGAGAAGGAATACCAGAACTGAAGGAGGAACGACCATGGACGAATACCGTGAAGGAGAGCTGATTATTTACCAGAACGGTGACAGCTTCGAGATTGGCAAGATTAAGCGGCTGACCCCTACCGGCGCTTTCGTTTGGTACAGCGAAGGAGACACCGCCGCCAAAACGCCCTATGACGCCATGCACAAGATCATCAATGCCCACGCCCTCAAATACACCCGGCTGGGCGGCGATAGCTGAGAGAGGGAGGACAAAACGATGATTGAACCCATGGACAGAAAACAGATGATTGACCGCTTCGAGGCGGAGCTGGGCAAGGTCCAGCGCCCCGGCATGGACAAGCTCCTGGAGTACATCCGGAAAAGCGACTTCTACACCGCCCCGGCCAGCACCAAATATCACCTCGCCGCCCCCGGCGGTTTGCTGCAGCACAGCCTCAACGTCTTGGACGCTCTGCGGGGGCTGCTGACCCGTGACGAAACCGGGGAGAACTGGCTCTACACCGTAGGCGGCACCACCGTGGCGACCATCCCGGAGGACAGCGTGACGGTCATGGCCCTGCTGCACGACATCTGCAAGACCCACTTCTATGGCACCAGCACCCGGAACGTAAAGAACGACGCTACCGGCAAGTGGGAGAAGGTGCCCTTCTACACCGTCGACGATAAGATGCCTCTGGGCCACGGACCCAAAAGCGCCATGATCGTGAAGCAGTACACGACCCTCACCACAGCGGAAATGTACGCTATATGGCACCACATGGGAATGAACGGGAACTATGAGAACGACAACGCCGTGGGCCAGAGCATAGAGCTGTTTCCCGCCGTCCTGGCCCTTCATACGGCGGATATGATGGCCTCCCGCTTCATGGAGGGAGAGAAGGAGAACAAGCCGCCTTTCGACGGCCAGCCCCCGGAGGCCAGCAGCGGAGCCGCCAGCGCCGGGGAGTGGGTGGACAACCCCACCACAGGGGAACCGGCCTTCGAGGAAGCGCCGCCGCTGAGTGAGGGGGGCTGACCATGGCCCCCTCAAGATACCCCTGCGGAGCGGAGAGCGATTCCACTCCGGAGGAACAGTGGAAAGACGAAATTTCTTGTACCCTAGTCGGATGCCGGGGCTGTAAGAATTTCAACGGTACAGAGTATTACCAGGCCAACATCAAGAAGGGCGTGGCCATGTGGGGCAGAAAGGAATTGGAGGGCAAACAATGAGGAAAGCCATAGCAATCGACTTCGACGGGTGCCTTTGTACCGAGGCCTTCCCGGAAATTGGGGAGCCAAACTGGCCTGTCATTCAGAGGGCGAAGCAGGAACAACAGGCCGGAGCCGGTCTGATCCTTTGGACCGTTCGGGAGGGGCAGCTCCTTCAGGACGCTCTGGACGCTTGTAAACGATGGGGCCTGACCTTCGATGCCGTGAACGAAAGCCTCCCGGACTGGATCGCAACGTATGGGAACAGGCCCAGGAAGGTCGGCGCTTCGGAGTATTGGGACGATAGAGCCGTCCACCTGGTGGCAAGGCCCTACAATAGATTTGTCACCGCCAGCCCCCAGGATTGGGCGGACCACTTCTGGCGGCGGTTCAGCGCCACCCCATAACAGGAAGGAGGAACACCAGCATGGCTGACATTTTGGAGTGTACCGCCGGGGCACTTTGGATCGCCCTGGGCCTTTATACCGGATGGAAAATCCGCCGCTTCAATCGGAGGATGGACGCCATTCTCTCGGACATAGAGAGGGACCTGCATCATGGCCAGTAGGCAGCAGGACCCCCACAAAGAGAGCTGGTACCAGGCCCGGATCATAACCTGGCTCAAAGACAACTACCCGGACGCCTTTGTCTGGAAGGCGGCAGCGGGGCCATACAGCCGGGGCGGCATCCCGGACATTTGCGCCATAATAGCCGGTCACTTCTTCGGCTTCGAGGTCAAGCGGCCAGAGGGCGGAAGGCTCTCGAAAATTCAGGAACAGACTATCAAGGAAATCAACGACGCCGGAGGGACGGCCCTGGTGGTTTCCTACTCGGAACAGGTAAAGGAGGCAATCGAACAATGGCAATCGACCCAAAGCCCATTTTGCGGGAGTACCCATGTAGTTTATGAGAGATACAATAGCCCGGTCGGAGAAAGGTGGCGTTGTTGGTGTGCTGACTGCATCGCCGGCATTGACCCAGGCTATGCACAGAGCTGGGGGACGGTTCGGGATATGTGGAATCGGAGGGCTACACCGCCTAACCCACCCCTTACGCTGGAGGAGTTGCGGGAGATGGGCGGAAAATCTTACTGGCATGTCGGACTGCAAGAGGACAGCCCACCGCCGCACTGGAATGTTCTTGACCCGTTCTATGCGCAACATATCGAGGATTACGGATATGGAAAGCGTTGGCTGGCGTATCGCTATGAATTGGAAGGAGGGAGAGGCTGATGTGGTTTATGGATCATCCGTGGATGACGTTTATCCTTGCGTTTATAGCCCAGCTGGTGGTTGAAGAATCGGTGTCGAATATCTGCAAAGCAGTTATGGAGATATGGCACACCAAAGAACGCATGAAGGCTATGGAGGCGAAGACCGAGCATGAACTGGAAACGCGAAGCAGCTGACAAGCTGAAAAACTATGAGGCCCACAAGCAAGCCCTGGAGTGCCTGCCCAAAGAGATCAGGCGGTTGGAGAGTGCCTATACTGGCATTCGTAGTGCTACTACCGACGGCACGCCTGTTTCTGGCGGCGGCGGTAGCACCCGGGAGGACTCCATGCTCACCAACATTGTCCACCGGGACGAGTTGAAGCGGCGTCTGAAGGAGGCGCGGCTGTGGGTGGCCCAGGTTGACAAGGCCCTGGCCGTCCTGGATGACGAGGAAAGGCTTGTTTTAGACCGGTTTTACATCCATCGGACAAAGGGGGCTGTTGAGGCCCTATGCGAGAGCCTAAACTTGGAGAAAAGCGCCGTCTATGACAGGCGGGACAAGGCTTTGCGGCATTTCACCCTGGCCCTTTATGGGGTCATTGAGACGGAGTAAAAAGTCCGGAAAAAAACCGGGCGATTTTTCCGGAAGGCCGTGGTACAATGGTAGGGTGCAAAATCATATCTAAGCCAGGCGGCCCCCTCCAACCGAGGGGGTCGTCATTCTTTTGGACGATAGGCCCTAAACCCCTAGACGTAAGGAGAGGAGGAAATGCCGAATAAGAGAACCAAACAAGCGTGGGAGCGGCAAAAGGGCGAGAGTCCTCAGGCGTTCGAGGCATTTCTGATCTATCTGCATCTGGGGCCGAATCGAAGCTTGCACATGGTGGGGCAGCGGTTGGGTAACAGTACGGGGCTCATGGAGCGCTGGAGCAGCGCTAATCACTGGGTGGAACGGTGCCGGGCCTGGGACAACAATCTCCAGCAGGAGGCCAGAAGAGCAGCGGCTGCGGAAGTACGGCAGATGAACAGACGCCACGCGATCATGGCGCAAGAAATACAGAAGGCGGCAATAAAGTCCCTGCAGGAACTGGGCAGCCACATGGTCAATCCTAAAAACTTCGCCGCCATTGTAAAGCTTGCCGCCGAGTTGGAGAGGCAGAGCCTAACGGCAGAGGCAGCTTGCGCAGTCGAGGGAACCGGTCCTCAGGGCACAGAAGCAAAAGAGGACGACCCGTTGACGGCGGCGCTGAAGGAGGAGGCGGACCGTGGGATTTTCTGAGAAGCAGAGACAAGTGCTTCGTTTTCCGTATATGGGCTATGACGCGCTGATTTGCGACGGCGCGGTGCGGTCCGGGAAGACCAGCGTGATGAGCCTGAGCTTTCTTCTGTGGGGCATGGGCAATTTCAGGAACTGTGCCTTCGCTATCTGCGGCAAGAGTGTGGGCAGCGTGGAGCGCAACATCATCACCCCCCTTCTGGCGGTACAGTATTTGCACGACCATTTCACCCTGCAATACAACCGGGGCGATCACATGCTGCTGGTGAGCCGGGGCGGGCGGGAGAATCGCTTTTATCTGTTCGGCGGCCGGGACGAGGCGTCCTATACCCTTATCCAGGGCATTACCCTGGCCGGCGTGCTGCTTGACGAGGCGGCGCTGATGCCCCGCTCTTTTGTGGAGCAGGCGCTTGCCCGCTGCTCGGTAGACGGCGCGAAATTCTGGTTCAACTGCAACCCCGAAAACCCTATGCACTGGTTCCGGCAGGAGTGGATCCTCCACCCGGAGCGGCACAACGCCCTCCACCTGCACTTCCTGATGGATGACAACCCTGCGCTCAGCGCGGCGACCCGGCGCCGGTACGAGAACACATATTCCGGGGTGTTTTATGAGCGGTACGTGCTGGGCCGGTGGGTGGCTGCGGACGGCGTGATATACAGTGTATTCGACGAGACAGCCAACACCTACCGCCCGGATCAGCGCCGCCCGGATATGGCATGGATTTCTGATCGAGCAATATCTGTGGACTACGGCACGGCCAACCCCACCCGCTTCCTGGACATCTATGACAGCGGCGAATACATCTGGGTGGACCGGGAGTACAACTGGGACAGCCGGAAGGAGCACCGTCAGAAGACGGATCAGGAATATGCCGGCGATCTGCTTGCTTTCATGGGGGACAGCCCCTGTACAGTGATCGTTGATCCGTCGGCGGCATCCTTCATCGCGGAGCTGCGCCGGCAGGGGGTGTATGTTATTCCTGCGGAAAACGATGTGCCGGATGGCATCCGGAAGACAGCCAGTCTGATTTCACAGCGGGTCATACAAATCTGCGAAGCGTGCCCGTGTCTCATTGGCGAGATGGGGACCTATGTGTGGGATGAGAAGGCGTCTCTCCGCGGCGAGGAGAAGCCTGTCAAACAGAACGACCACAGTGCAGACGCGCTGCGCTATTACATCAATTCCCTGCCGGATTGGAGGTTCGAGTAAATGTCCCGACGGAAAAAAGCAAAAGGAAACCCGGTTATCGCTGTCACAGACGCCTACTCTAACGTCCTGTTTGGCATGGGCTATGGCTCGCAGTCCCCGCTGGAGGCGGCGGAGTATCCCGCAACACGCCTGACGGAGAACTACGCGCTGCTGAACAGCCTGGACCGCGACCAGGGGATCGTCCGCAGCGTCATCAGCATTATCCCGGACGATATGACCCGGGAATGGTTCACACTTACCGGGCCGGTTTCCCCGAAGCAGCTGGACGAGCTGAACAAGGCGCAGCGCATCATCGGGCTGCGGGAGAGCGTCAACGAGGGGCTGCGCTGGGGCCGCCTCTATGGCGGGGCGGCGGGTCTGATCTGGATTGACGGCCATGAAACAATGCTGGATACGCCCTTGGAACCGGAAAGCGTCCTTCCCGGCAGCTTCACAGGGCTGCTCATCTTTGACCGCTGGTGCGGGATTACGCCGGGTCCGGCGCTGGTGCTGCAGCGGGGAAAAATGGTACCGGAGTATTACACGGTTAATCTGGAGGACGGGAGCGTACTGGCACGGGTCCACCACTCCCGGATCATCCGCTTTGTCGGCGAGGAGCTGCCGCTTCAGGAGCGGCAGGCAGCGCTGTATTGGGGCCTGTCGGAGATCGAGCCGGTCTATGGAGACATCGTGCTGTATGACAGCATTATGCACAACATGGGCGGTCTGACCTTCCAGGCCAACCTCAACACGATGGAGGTCCAGAATCTGGACCAGCTGTTCTCGCTGGCGTCCGGCGAGGCGCAGCGCCGGTTCTGGAACACCATGCAGGCGCAGGCCAAGGTCCGCAGTAATTTTGGCGTACAGCTGGTAAATAAAGGCGACCAGATGCACAACACGCAGTACAGCTTCACAGGCTTTGACCACGTGACGGAGGCGGCCCAGCTGAATCTCAGCGCCAAGACCCACATCCCCATGACAAAGCTCTTCGGCCGGTCCCCGGCGGGAATGAATGCCACCGGTGAGAGTGATCTGCAAAATTATTACGATTACATCGACGCCCTGCGGGAAAGCAAGCTGCGTTCCGCCCTGGAACAGCTGCTCCCCGTGCTGTGTATGTCGGCATGGGGGACAGTGCCGGAGGGTATAGAGATATCCTTCCCGCCGTTGTGGACCCCCACGGCAAAGGAGGTCGCGGAAATCGGCAGGAATAAGACGGAGGCGGTTATATCCGCCTATACAAACGGCCTCCTGCAGGTGGATACGGCCCAGCGGGAGCTGAAAAAGCTGGCGGAGGAGACCGGCCTGTTCGACAGCATCACCGACGAGGAAATTGCCGCCAACAAGGGCAAGACCTATCAGGACGCCACCGCTCTGCGCGACCCGCTGATGGGACTGGGATATGTGGAGGGACCGGATGAGGAGCCGAATGAGCGACCGGGAGCTGAAGAAGCTGATTGACCTGTACCTCCAGGCTGAGACGGACATCATCAATGAAATTGCCCGTCTGCGCTCCCGAGGGCTGGTGGACTACCACGCGGAAGCTGCGCTGGAGCGGGTCCAGACAATTCTCCGCAAACTGGAAAACGACAGCTGGACCTGCATCCCGCGAATGATCGAAGCACAGTTCTATATCCATCACCCCGAGGCGCGCAAGGCCCTGAAGCCGCCGGAAACGCCGGAAAAGCATTTGCTGGGCTATAAAAACGCCCGTGCGCTCACCGGGGAACAGCTGAACATTGTGCAGTTGCTGACGACCAGTGCAATGGCAACCCTGACAGAGGCAAATTTGACCGTCACAGAAACCCTGGAGGAGGCGCTGTTGGGCCGCCGGAGGGATGATCTGTTCCGGCGTATCGGTATGGAACGTACCGCACTTATGCAGGCCGCTGGGCAAGGGGTGTATAAGGCCCTGCCGGATTTTGTGGCCGCGCTGCGCCGGGATGGCGTGACGGCCTTTATTGATAAGGCCGGACGGAAGTGGAACCTCCACACTTACGGCAGCATGGTCTTGCGTACAACCTCCCGGCAGGCGGAGGTGCTGTCCATCCTCACGGAATCCCCGGGCCACGACCTGTTCCAGATCAGCAAGCACGGCACTACCTGTCCCGTCTGTGCTCCGCTGGAGGGCCGGGTCTATTCTAAGAGCGGCACGGACCCGGACTTCCCTCCTCTGGCGGCGGCCTTCGGTAAGGTGGATAAAAAGGGGCCAGATACATTGGAGAACAGCTGGCTGAATCTGCATCCCAACTGTCTGCACCAGCTGCGCCGCTGGACGCCCATGGGCCGCAGCGAGGAGGAAATCCAGAAGGTCAAGGACTTCTCCAGCTTCGAGAAGAACCCCGTCACCCGCGATCCCCGCACCCAAAAGCAGATTGACGCTTACCGAAAGAAGGAGGCCGCCCGCGCCCGCTTCCTGCGAGACTACCGGCAGTGGGAGCGGTACCGGGAGACCATTGGCGACCCCGTGCCGAAGACTTTCCAGACATTCCGGAAGCATAAGGCCGCAGGGGATGAGAAGTACAAGGCATGGGAGAGCAGCTACCGGAAGCAGAACAGGGTTGATAATTCGAAAAAACGTGATACACTAGGAGACACGAGGTACGCTGCGATTCCCGTCACGGACGAGGCTATTGAGCGCGTTCCGCAGATTAGGCCGCAGAGCTGGAGCACTGAGCAGGCGGAACGGCTGCAAGAGGCCCATAGGGACCTGCTGCGGGCGGTACAGAGCAAGCCCGTGGGGACGGAGGCCGGGGCGGTTTATACGATGGATATGCGGCTGATTGAGCAGCGGATCGGGGTTGAATATCAGGTTTCTTTACCGCAGACCGCAGGTCCGCATATTATCATACACAACCACCCGTCTGGTCTTACATTCTCCGAAAAAGACATAGAAAAATTTGTTTTAAATTTTGATACGAATATTCTGACAGCTGTTGGAAACAACGGACAAACATATTTGCTCCAAAAAACAGACCAATACAGCCCCGCAGGTTTTGTGAAAGCATTTGGGACGATTCTTCCGCAGCTGCACCAGGCGAAAACACCTCAAAAGTATGCAGAAATTATCAATGAATTTTTGGAGAGGGCGATACAATATGGGACGAGATTTATCACCAGAGGATAGAGCCTTTTTTGAATCAGTTCTGGCGAAGGCCGAGCCTTATCCAGAAGATGACCCCGTGTGGGATATATGGGATGGGGAGCATGATTCTGACCGCGCAATGGCGACACTTGCCAAGATGGCGCTGGAAGGACGGCTGCGTTAAATGGATACGCAGCCGATCCGGACCATAGAGACCATTCTGGCCTGCGGAGAGCGGGTGGAACGTCTGAAAGGTCTTAATAGGGCTATCAAGATACTGCGCATCCGGCGGGAGACCGTACCGGTTGAGAAAGGACTGTTGAACCGTGGCAAAGGATGACTATTTTGTTCTGGTGAACAAATTTTTGCGCTACCTGTACAAATGCCTGAAGCAAGGTGTTTTACCTGATTGGAGCCTACTTGCGCCCAATACGAAGGATTTTCCTGTCCATGAGGAATATTTTATCTATGTGCTGACCCACCTACTTGCGGATGGATATATCGAAGGGATCGCGGAATGCAGAAGGATAGGAGGTCCTGTACAGTTTAAGGAAACATCTGGCCTGAAGATAACGCCAAAGGGCATTGAGTATCTTGAGGAAAATTCCATCATGAAGCGTGTAACAGAGTTTCTGGGCCCGGCTGGTGAGATTGCGGGGACAGTCGTCTCAAAATTCTGGTGATGGGTGATGCATAGTTTGCGGAGAGGGCTGCTATATATAAAGAACCTCGCCCGAAAAGGCGGGCGGGAAGGACCGAACGGGGTCAACTATTCGAGAGAATCGAGTAGTTGGCTCCATTTTATTTTGCGAGGTGATGCAGAATGCTTGCCTATTATGGCACCCAAATCTCTCCCCACATGACGGACACGCCGGAGGGCTACCTTATCTGCCGGGATGTACCCATAGCCCGGACGGGTGAGATGACCTACCAGGCCGCCGAGCTGCAGCTGGAGGGAGATCCGAACCGGCTGGTGACGGTATATCGGGATGAGGCGGATGTGTTTGATCCGGCCGCCCTGGCCAGCTTCGAGGGAAAGGACGTGACCCGCGATCATCCCGTGGAGAGTGTGGGGCCGGTGAACCACGCGGCATACTCCAAGGGACACGTCCAGAATGTGCGCCGGGAGAACGGGTACGTCATGGCGGACCTGCTCATAAAGGACGCCGCCCTTATCAGCGACATCCGCAACGGCATTGTCCGAGAGGTCAGCTGCGGTTATACCTGCTTGTATGAGCCGCTGGCGGACGGGCGGTACCGGCAGCGGGAGATACGTGGCAATCATGTAGCGGTTGTTCCCCGCGGCCGTGCAGGCCGCGAGGTGGCAATAAAAGATTCGGCGGCACACGCCGGGAAAGGAAGCAAAACTATGAGCAAATTTGCAGAGGCCGTCCTGAAAGCCTTCGGGATGGCCGCACACGAGGCAGAGACGCCGGAGGACGTAGCCGCGCTCATCCCTGCCGCCGCCACTGCGCTGGACGCTGAACCCGCCGGAGAGAGCACTCCGGCGCAGGAGGCGGCACCCGCAGTTCCGGCGGCAGATTCCGCGCTCAGCGGTCTGGAGGCGAAGCTGGATAGGCTGATTGACCTGATGGAGGCCAAAGCGGCCCGGGACAGCCAGCCTGCGGACCCCACAGGGACAGAAGCTCTGGACCATCTGGTGGCGGAGCTGGAGGGCGGCAAGCCCGCAGTTGAGGAACCGAAGCCGCTCACCGGCGAGGCGCGGGACGCAGCGCTGGCGATCCTGAAGAGCGTCCGGCCCGCAGTTGCCGCTATTGAGGATGCGGCGCTGCGTACCCGGGTGGCGGACGCTCTCACCGGCGCGGTGAAGGCTCCGGAGACCTTGAACGCCATCGTCCAGGCGGCGCAGAAGAACGCACAGAAGGCCGCAGACGCGGCGGCTAAGCCCAGCTTTGAGAAAATCTGCCAGGAGCAGAAGGCGGCGTATGACGCCAGAAATCCGCACAAGAAGCAGGAGGTGCAGTAATGGGAATTCATCCGCAGAATATCGGCGCAGCGATGCCCCACGGCTTTGCGGGCAGCTATGCCCGGCAGCCGGATATGATCGTGAACACCCGCCCCGGCGGCGCGGAGATCCTCTTCGGCTCTGCGCTGAAATACGGAGACAACGGGACCGTGCTCCCCATGGGCGCGGGGGACGAGGCCGGTGCTTTTGTGGGCGTGGCGGCCAGGGAGATCAAGAGCGCTCTGAACTATCTGGACCAGAATACCGGCGCATTTGCCGTCAATGACGCTGTCCCCGTCTTCCAGCGGGGTGCGGTCAACGTCCTGTGCCAGAAGGGGACTCCCCAGCTGGGCGGGGCGGTGTACATCCGCGTGGCAGAGGATGCGAGCTGTCCCGGCGCTTCTGCCGGCGGCTTTGAGGCGGAAGCGGACGGCGACAATACGGTCCGGCTGCCCAACTGCCAGTGGTCGGGGCCCGCAGATGCAAACAAGGTGGCGGAGCTGCGCATCCTGACCATGCAGAGCGCGTAGTAGGAGGGAGAAAGAGTAATGGAAAAATTTCAAAATGTCGGTACCTTTGACGCGGGCGTATTTACGCCGGGCCTGGCCGGCGCACCGGCCCCCGGTTCCGCGCCCCTGACAATGGACGCGGCGGGGATCGCCTCCGGCGGAGCGTTCCTGGTCTCCGAGCTGGAGAAGCGGGACACGCTGCTGCGCAAGCCCCTGGACAATTTCACCTATCCCCGCGATATCAACATCAACACCGGCGGCGGCTGGGTGGACTACGTGTCCGCACAGAGCATCGCCTACGGGATTACCGGCGGCAGCGGCGGCGGTCTGGTCCATGCTGGCGGAGCTAACGGACTGCCCATGGTCAGCGCCAGCGTGGAGAAGGGCCTCTACAAGGCCCACGTCTTCGCCGCCGGACTGCGCGTAATGTTCGTAGAGATGCAGAAGGCGGCGCAGATTGGCCGCTCCCTGGACCAGATGCTGACGGACGGCCTCCGGAAGGCATACGACAAGCATATGGACCAGAACGTCTATACGGGCATTGAAGAGTATGGCACTACCGGCCTCCTCAATGATCCCGACGCCACGGAGACCGCCGTATCCGCCGGATCATCCGGCTCCACCCAGTGGGCGAAAAAGAGTCCGGATGAAATTCTGGCCGACGTGAACGCGGCACTCACCGCCAACTGGGCGGCGGCGGAGTACGACGAAACCGCTCTGCCCAACCACATCCTGATTCCCTATGAGCAGTACACGGACATCCTCACCCGGAAGGTGACCGAGCTGGCGACGGAAACCATTCTGGATTTCCTCATGAAAAACAATGCGGCGGTAAAGAATGGCGGCAGCCTGTACATCGGTCCCACCCGCTGGTGCAGGGGCGCGGGGACCGGCGGTGCGGACCGCATGGCCGTCTATGTCAACAATTCCCGCTTTGTGAGCATGGATGAGCTTGTGCCGCTGGGCCGGGTTATGTCCGGCCCCAATGTGGCCAACGTCTGCTATGACACCGCCTACATGGCGAACATTTCCCAGGTGCAGCTGCTGTATCCGCAGACGCTCGCCTATTACGACGGCATTTAAGGAGGAACCGATATGTTTGTTGTATCCAAGAGAAATATCATTCTTCCCGGCCCCAACGGCGAGAAATTCCATATGCACAGGGACTACATGGGCTCCGTCCCCGCCTGGGCGGAGGACTCCGCCTACCTGAAGGCCCTGGCGGATGACGGCAAGATTATCATTTCCGGCAGCGGCAGGGACAGGGACATTGACGCTGCCGCCAAGCGGGGGCGGAACAAAAAGGGGAAGAATCCCCCGAAAAATCCGGAGGCTCCCAGGGAAGCGACAGCAGCGCAGCCCGAGGCTCCCGGTGAGGAGGCGCCGGATCAGCCCGAGGCTCCTGCGGAGGGCTCCGTGGAGGGCGGCTGATGAAGCCGCAGTTCTTCGCACTTCGAGAGACCGCCGCCAATATCAGCCGCAGTAAGGGAAGCTACTCGCCGGAGATGTTCTGGGAGGATTTCCCCCAGTTTTACACTGCTGCCACAGAGGAGCGGCCCGCCGGGTGCCTTGTTCCGCCGGCGATGCTGGCAGAGTTCATCCAGCAGGCGAATGCGGCCATTGCTCCGGATAAGTGGCTGGACGGCTGGCGGTACACAGCTGGACTGTATGTGGCCCACCAGGCAGCGCTGTACCTGCGGACCTACGCCGCCAGCTCCCCGGATGCTCACCAGGCCGCCGCTACGGGGGCCCTGGTGGGCGTGGTGAAGTCCGCCACGCTGGGGGACAGCTCTGTCAGCTACGATACAGATGCGCTCACCAAGGCAACGGCAGAGTGGGGCGACCTGAACGCCACACAATACGGCCAACTGCTGGCCACCCGCGCACGGCTGGCAGGCATGGGAGGGACCTGCGTCATATGAACTACACCGGCTGGTACACGGACACTATGGACATCCGCCGGGTACAGGCGGTGCAGGACGGCTCGCTGGTCCGCCACAAGCGGGTGCAGGTCGCGGCGGACATCCCCTGCCGGATTTATCAGAACAGCGCGCATGGTCCGCGAATGCAGCCAACCGCCGCCTATATGGAGAGCGAGGAAAAGCTGGCCTGCGGCAACAGCGTGGACGTGCGGCCCGGGGACGAGCTGATCATCCGCAGAGGGCGTGGCCTGGGCAAGGTTCAGCAGACCATCCGGGCCTTTGCAGGGGAACCGGTCCACTACTATGAGCCCTTTGGAGCAGTGACGCCCGGCCTGGCCCATCAGGAGCTGGCCATGCTGCAAAAGGAGTATCTGGACGCAGAAAGTGAGGTAGGGACAGATGGCGCTGGGGGACGCAATACAGAAGCGTATGGAGGAACTGGCGAAGCGCCAGCCGGCGGTCCGGAAACAGCTGGCGGCAATCGCGGAGTGGGCCACCCTCCGGGCGGTTGAGGCGGCCGCTGAAAAAACGCCTCCTAACACGTTTGAGGACGGTGAGATTCGGGGCGTCCACATGATTACCGGTGAGCTGGCGCAGCATTGGGAAACCGACAGCCAGATAGTTCCCTCCGAGACGGGGGAGCAGTTCACCACAACGCTTGCAAATGACAAGCAGTACGCCAGCTATGTGAACGATGGTCACGATGTGGACCAGCATTTTGTCCCGGGTCTGTATGTGGATGACGGGGGCGTCCTCGCCTTTGAGCCGGCGGGGAAGGACAAGGACGGAAAGAAAATCGGTTTGATGGTCGGCACAAAGACAAAGGAGGTCCCCGGTTTATACATGAAGGAGGCCGGAATAGAAAAATACCGGGAAGTAGCCGAAACGGAGCTGCGCAAGCTGGCAGGGGAGGCGTTCCAATGACTTTTACTATGCCCGCCCTGGCCCGTTCTCTCGCTGATTATCTGGCCCCGGAGCTGCCTGGCACGACCTTCTATGCCAGCCCCAACCAGCAGGGCACCCGGTCCCCCGCCCTGTTTCTCCGCCAGACGACTGCAAGGCTCTCCCCCCAGTCCAGCGGCGTGTTCCTTCGGCGGCTGGGACTGGACCTGGTGTATCAGGAGCAGTTCCATACCGTCCAGGAGGACAGCCGCCTCCAGGCTGCGGCAGATGTGATGGACCAGCTGCTGGAGACCTTCCCCTACTCAACAGAGTGCGGCGGGCCGCCGGCCGTCCTCCGGACCTATGACCGGCACTGGGAGATCACCGGCAATGCGCTCCACTACAAATTCCAGCTCCGGCTGCGGCTCACCCGGGCGGAGGATGCAGCCCTGATGCAGAGCATCCAAGAGTTGAACATGGAGGTTCGATCATGAGTAAAGCCGAGAATAAGGCAGAGAAAATCTATCCCACGGAGGCGCTGCTGAAAAGCAAGGCCCTCACGGGATACCAGCAGGACTTCGCCAGGGCACTCCTGACGAAGCCCGCCTATACGCTCCAGGAGGCGAAAGGCATCCTGAATAAGTACTGCAAGGGAGGTAAGAGCTGATGGCAGGCGGCAACTGGACGGCGCAGAATAAGGTCCGTCCCGGCATCTACATCAATTTCACCGGCAAGGGCAACCGGAACCTGACCCCCGGCACCCGGGGCGTCCTGGCAGGCATCCGGCCGCTGTCCTGGGGGCCGGTGGGAAAGATCATGGACATCGACGCCGGCGCAGATGTGACGCCGTACATCGGTTACAGCATTACATCGCCCCAGGCCCGTTTCCTCCGGGAGGCCCTGAAGGGTACGGACGTTACCGGCGGGCCCACACGAATCCTGCTCTACCGCCCAACGGCGGCGGATGCGGCGCCGGCCTCCGCGTCCCTGTCCGGCGAGGCGGACGGCGTGAAGGCCACAGCTCTGTACCCCGGCATCCGGGGCAACGATATTTCCGTTTCCGTAACCGAGCTGGTGGACGAGGAAAACACCTTTACCGTCACCACTCTGGTGGACGGTGTGCAGATGGACCAGCAGACCGCTAAGACCGGCGGGGAGCTGAAGCCGAACGCATGGGTGACATTCTCCGGCAGCGCCGCTCTGACGGCGACAGCGGGCGTTGCGCTCTCCGGCGGAGCGGACGGAACAGCGGCGGATTCATCCTATGCCGATTTCCTGACCGCGCTGGAGCCCTACAACTTTGACGTGCTGGTTTACGACGGAACGGACAGCGCAGTCCGTCAGGCTTTTACCGCTTTTGTCCAGCGCGTTTCCAACCAGGAGGGACGCTGCTCTCAGCTGGTAACTACCGGCGCGGAGACGGCGGACAGCCGTTTTGTCATCAACAACAAGGTGGGGGTAGTCCTGGATGGCGGCGAAGTCCTGACCGCGCAGGAGGCTGTGTGGTGGCTGGCAGGAGCGGAAGCGGGGGCCCAGTATTACCAGTCGCTCTCCTGCGCCGTCTATCCCGGGGCGGTGGACGTGGTCCCCCGCATGACCGGCAGCCAGATTGAGGCGGCAATTCTGGAGGGCAGCATCGTTTTGTCGGAGGAATTCGGCCTGGTGCGGGTGGAAACGGATGTCAACACACTGACATCCTTCACGCCGGATGTCGATGAGGCGTTTAAGAAAAACCGTACCATGCGCTGCTGCAACAACCTCGCCAACGATATTTACCGGGAATTCCACAGGAACTATCTGGGGAAGGTCAGCAACACAGAGTCGGGCCGCGCCCTCTTCAAGGCGGCGGTCCTGAACTACCTGCTGACGATGTTCGGCAAGGGGGCGCTGCGGCAGCGGCCCACCGGCGAGGATGTGGATGTGCTGATGGGCGACGCCATCGACAGCATCGTCGTCAACCTTGCGCTGTATTTGGCTGATGCTGTCGAGAGGATATACATGACCGTGACGGTCAGCTGAGGAGGTAGCACAACATGAGTTTTCTGCTGGAAAGAGACACGGTCCACGGCGCGGCGGGGAAAGCGTTCATTACCATAGGGGGTAAGGTCCAGGAGCTGTTCGGTGCGAAAAAGATCCAGACCCAGGCGGAGATCCAGGGCACGGATATGAAGGTCATTGGCACCAAGCGCATCCAGAACAAGCCTGGCGGCGTGAAGCAGACCGGTACAGGCACCTGCTACTATGGTACGCCGGTCTTCGCGGATATGCTTGCCCAGTATGTCCGCACGGGGGAGATGCCCTATTTTACGCTCCAGACCACCAATGACGATAAGGCCACCTCCGTGGGGGTGCAGACTATCGCCTATTACAACTGCAAGCTCTCCGGTACGGTGCCTCTGTCGGTACTGGATGCGGACAGCGATATGTTGACCTTCGATTTTTCTTTTACCTATGAGGATTTTGAAATCCTCAGCCGCTTCAACGATCAGCCCGCCCAGCTTGGGTCCTAGGCGCGAACAGAAAGGATATGTTTATGAGCAGCCTGAAAGCATTTTTACATCCGGTACAGAGCACCGACGGTCTGGAGATTATAATCTCCAAACGATTCCTTGGCGAGGACGGGAAACCCGTCCCGTTCAGGATTCGTCCTCTGACCCAGGAGGAGAACAGCCAGATCTCCAAGCGGTCCATGCGGCTGGTCAGCGGCGGCAAGCGCGGAGAGAAGGAGCTGGACAGTATTGCATACGCCAGCCGGATTGTTGTGGAGGCCACCGTGGAGCCGGATTTCCGCAGTGAGGAGCTGTGCAGGGCCTATGGCACAATGGACCCTATGGAGGTCCCTGGCAAGATGCTCCTGGCCGGCGAGAACAAGCGTCTGATGGACGCTATTATGGAGCGGTCCGGCTTCGATGTGGTTGCGGGCAGCCTGGAGGACGAGGCAAAAAACTAATCGACGGGGGCGACCCGGACACCCTGCTGGCCTACTACATGTTCGTCAATCACGGGTGGCGCCCCCAGCAGGTGGAAGACCTGCCTTTTCGGGAAAAGCTCCTGATGACGCATTTTGCGCTGAAGGAGATTCGCTCCCGGCCAAAACCTAAGCGAGGTGATTGACAGTGGCTGTGATTCGGGAAACATTGGCCCTGGAGGATCAGTTTTCGTCTGTTTTTTCTTCCTATCTGAATCTTGGAAAAAAGATTGCGGGCAGTATGCACACCGCTGCCCAGGCCCAGGACGGTTTCACTGCGGCGGCGGTAGAGAGCGGAGCAGCGCTGGAGGAGCTGGCGGGGGCCGGCAGCCGGGCGTCGGATTCCATGGAGGAGACCGGCGGTGCCGCTCGGAAAATGGCCGGCAGCTCCGATCATGCCGCCAGCAGGCAAGACCGGCTCAACCGCTCCATGCGCAGCGGCGCTTCGGCGGCGGACAGCCTGACCCGGAGGATCACGGGTTTGGCGGCGGCCTATCTGGGGCTGCGCAGCGCACAGAAGCTCGTCACCCTGTCCGACGACTGGACCCAAACACCGGCGCGGCTGGACCGCATGAACGATGGACAGCAGTCCACGCCGGAGGTTCAGGATTTGATCTTTCGGGCCGCCCAGCGTTCCCGGGGAGACTATCAGGGTACAGCCGATATGGCGGCGAAGTTGGGGACGTTGGCTGGGGACGCTTTTGACAGTACGGCGGAGGTCATAGCGTTCACGGAGCAGATCAATAAGCAGTTCGCGCTGGCCGGGACCAGTGTTCAGGGGGCGCAGGCGGCCATGCTGCAGCTGACCCAGGCGATGTCGTCCGGTGTGCTGCGCGGCGAGGAGCTGAATTCCATCCTGGAACAGGCCCCCACCATCACAAAATCCATTGCGGATTATATGGGCGTGTCGATCGGTAAAATGCGGGAGCTCGCCAGCGAAGGCCAGATCACAGCCGATGTGGTGAAAGCAGCCGTTTTTGCGGCGGCGGAGGAGACCAATGCAGCCTTTGAAGCCGTGCCGCTGACCTTCGGGCAGGCAATGACGATGGTGAAAAATGAGGGCCTTAACGCACTGCGCCCAGTGCTGGAGGAGCTGAGCGTCTTCCTTAACAGCGATATTGGCCAAGACGCTTTGAACGGGTTTATTGCCGCTGTTCGAATGGGCGGGGATGCGCTGCTGTGGCTGGTCAAGCTGACGGAGAGCGGCGCGGCGTTCATTGCGGAGAACTGGGATATGGTTTCCACAATCCTGATTGCCGGCGCAATAGCGGTCGGCACGGTCATGGTGGCTTCCGCTATCCAGTCGGGGGCGGCCTGGGCCGCTGCTAACTGGCCCCTGCTCCTGATTGTTGGAAGCATTGCGTTAGTGATCTACATGGCACGCCAGATGGGGGCAACTTGGGAGGATGTAGGCGGTGTGGTAGGCGGTGTATTATACTTGCTGTTTGCCCTCGGCAGCAATTTGACAGCCGATGCGTGGAACCTGATTGCCGCATTTGCAGAATTTTTCGCCAACGTGTTCAACGATCCGGTGGCGGCAATAGCCCATCTTCTCGCCGATTTGGCCGACTGGGCACTTGATATTCTGCGAAGTATAGCCAGCGGTATTGATGCCGTGTTCGGCAGTAATCTGGCTGGCGCGGTAAAGGGCTGGCAGTCCAACGTGCAGGATTGGGCGGATTCCTTCGGCGAAAACGAAATCAAAATCCAGCGCATGACGAAAATCCAGTATGACGACGCCTGGGACCGGGGCTCCCAGATGGGCCGCAATGTGGGCGCGGCTCTCGACGGGTTCAATATCTCCGACTATATGGGGAAGACCGGCGGAACCAATTTTGACTATGCCGCTCTGACCGCAGCCTCCGGGCTCAACAGCACCCTGGCCGGCATTGGGGAGGATACAAAGGCCATCCGCAGCAGCGTGGCTCTCTCCGAGGAGGACATCAAGCTCCTGGTTGATATGGCCACAAGGGAATATGTGAACAATATCAACCTTACCGCTCAGACGCCGGTTATCAACGTCACCGGTCAGAACACAGGCGACACAGAGATGGACAAGCAGGCTCTTGCCGATGCGCTCAGGGACATCCTCGTTGAGCAGGCGGCCAGCCATACTGACCTGGCGTACACATAAGGAGATAGTCTATGGAAAACAGGTACGGTCTCTATATCGCCCGCGAAGGAACAGTAATCCGCCTGCCGGTAAATCCGGAGAGCTATTCCATCACCAGGGACAACGACAACGGCAATTATAACGTGCTGGGTGTGGGCCCCATCATGATCCCCCGCAAGCCAAAATTGCAAACAGTTATGTGGTCCGGGCTCCTGCCGGGGCGGCCGGATTTGGGCGCGGTCCTGACGGCGGGGGCGTTCCAGCCGCCAAAGTTCTACATTGACTTTCTACAGACCGCCATGGACGAGAAGCAGATCGTCCGGTTTGTGGCCAACCGCTGCATGGAGGATGGCTCCCCGGTCTTCGACACAAATATGGAGGCGCTGGTCACACGGTTCAAGACGGAGGAGCGAGGCGGAGAGACAGGGGACTTCTACTATGACATCGCACTCAGCGAGTACCGCGACTACTCCCCCAGGACCGTCCGGCTTCAGCCGCCCGCAGCGGCCGGGCAGCCGGTGACTGCCACGGCTGAGACAAACCGCTCCATCCCCCAAGGGCAGCTGACCGTTGGTCAGGCTGTAGAGGTCAACGGCAGCTGCTGGTACACCAGCTATGGCGGAGAACCCCACGCAGTCCTCTCCGGCTTCCGGGGGACAATCTCCCGGATCGTTGCCACCGACCCCCAGCGGCCATATCCCTATCACATTGCCGCTGAGAGCGGCGGTGCGAAGGGTTGGGTGAAGGCCAACCAGCTCCAGGTGGTAAACAGATGAACTACGAGCTCATCATCATGGAAAAACGCACCGGAAACGCATGGGATGCCGCGCCACAGGTCCAGAGCGTCACCTACACAACCAACCGCACCGGCTCCCCCGGGACGCTGAAATTTACCATCAATGCCTCCGGCGGCGTCTCCTTCGTGGAGGGGGACCCGGTCCGCTTCTCAGTGGACGGACAGCTCATTTTTCTGGGGTGGGTGTTTACCAAGAACCGGGACCGCTATGCGGTCATCGATGTCACCTGCTACGACCAGCTGCGCTACCTGAAGGCCAGCGCCAGCTATTGCTTTACAGGCAGGACGGCAGGGGAGATCATCACGGAAATTGCCCAGGACTTCCAGCTGCGGGTAGGGGCGCTGGATCATACCGGCTATCCCATCCCCACCCTTATCATGGAAGAAAAAAGCTGCCTGGACATCATCTCCACGGCTATTCAGCGCACGCTGGTGGCCACAGGGACGCTGTATACCTTCTTCGACGACGGCGGGGCGCTGTCACTGCGGGAAGCGGGAGCAATGGTTGCGGAGGGTGTGGTGGGGACCTGCTCCCTGCTGACGGACTACAGCTATAAGACCGACATCGATCAGCAGACCTACAATTCCATCAAGCTCGCCCGTCCCAATGAATCCACGGGCCGGGCGGACGTGTTCCAGGTTATGGACAGCGGGAATATCAGCCGGTACGGCCTGCTGCAACTCTACCAGACGGTGGACGAGGCACTGAACGACGCACAGGTGGAATCTCAGGCCCGCGCCATGCTCAAATACCACAACCGGCGCTTCCGCACCTTAAAAGTGCAGGCGCTTGGCATTTTGGGCCTGCGGGCGGGGCAGATGCTCATGATGGATGTGGACAACCTGGGGGACATCAATCTCCACGGCCTGGTGCTGCTGGAGCGCGTCAGTCATACGTTTAAGAACGATCTCCACACGATGGATTTTGATGTGCAGGAGTTGGGGGTGTAATATATGGATTTAACAGACGTCCTGCGCCAGATGACGCAGCAGTCCATGGACGGGTACGGCCTGACCGATATGACCGTGGGGACCGTTACCAGTACCAGTCCCCTGGCTGTCAAGATTCGGGAGGGAATGGCCGACATCCCGCAGCCGGCCCTCCGCCTGACAGCTGCGGTGATCGAGAAAAAGATCCCGGTCCTGGAGCATTTGCATACCACAAAAGGCTTTCGGCACGCCCACAACCTACCGGACCTCTCCCATGCTCACAGCGGGGAGGAGGGGGAGACAGGCCCGGCTCTGGACGGTTCCTACGAAACGGAGGACGGCCTGCGGCAGGACGCTTTCGATTCCGATAAGCGGCTGCTGAAAAATGAGATCGTGTGCTACGAGGACGGCAAACCCCTCCCGGTAAAGGATGGGTACATCATCCTCAACCGCGCCCTGGAGGCAGGGGACAAGGTGCTGCTCCTCCGGGTCATGCGGGGGCAGCAGTTTATCATCCTGTCACGCATTTTTGAAAAGGAGGCGTAGCCATGCTGCCGCAATCACAAATCGACCTTTCCCACGGCGTGGTTTTCCAGGATCAGCCCTCCCTGACCTGGATCGCGGACCCGGTGACCAATCGTCTCCGAGGCCGGGGAGACAACTACGAGGCCGTCCGCCAGGCAGTGGAGGTCATCGTTAACGTAGAGCGGTTCAAGTGGCAGATATACACGCCCAATTTCGGGACGGACTACGATGGGCTGCTGGGGACCGAGCCGGGGTATGCCGCCTCTGAGCTGCGGCGGCGCCTGGAAGACGCTTTCCTCCCGGACAATCGGATTTTGGGGATCAAGGATTATATTTACTCGTTCCAGGACGTGAGCCTGTCCGTTTCCTTCACGGTGAGAACAGTATTCGGCGACGTTCCCGGCAGCATGGAGGTGCCTCTGTCATGATTGATCTGAGCAAAAAGACCTATCGGAATATCTTGCAGGCCCAGCTGGACCGCGTGCCCAATTCCCTGGACAAGCGGGAAGGCTCCATGATCCAGACCGCCCTAGGGGCGGGGGCGTACTCCCTGGAGGAGTTTTACCTGGAGCTGGACCAGATTCAGCGGGGCGCTTATCTGCAAACCGCCGTCGGCCAGGACCTGGATTATCTGGCCGTCCTGGCCAACGTCCAGAGGTACTCCGCCTCTCCGGCAGTGCGGCTTGGGATATTCAATACCGACATCCCCATCGGCTCCCGCTTCTCCACAATCGACGGCGCGGACAGCGTCAATTTTATTGCTGCAGAGAAAATTGACGGCGGACGCTTTCAGATGACCTGCGAGACCCCCGGCGCTATCGGCAACCAGTATACCGGCCCGATCCTACCCATCACCTATATCCAGGGCCTGACCTCGGCGGAGCTGACGGACATTCTGGTGGCAGGAGACGATGTGGAGAGCGACGGCGACCTCCGCAAGCGGGCCATTACCGCGCTGAATGAGCAGCCCTTCGGCGGCAATGTGGCAGACTACAAGCGGGTGGTCCTGGCTATTGACGGCGTGGGCGGCCTACAGGTCTACCCCACCTGGAGCGGCGGAGGAACGGTGAAGCTGTCCATCATCGGCGCGGATTGGATGCCCGCCTCCGAGCAGCTGGTGGAGACGGTGCAGAACACGGTTGACCCGCCTCCCAACCAGGGGCTGGGCTATGGAACGGCCCCGATCGGGGCCACCGTCACCGTTACCACGCCCGAGACCGTGGAGATCAACAGATCCGCCCGGCTGGTAGTTGGGCCTGGCTATACCGCCGCCCAGCTGGCTGGACCGGTGCGGCAGGCGGTGGACGGTTATCTGCTGGCCATCCGGCAGGAGTGGGACCAGCCGGAGGCATCGGGTAT
>CATLEJ010000024.1 GCA_949916125.1 uncultured Oscillospiraceae bacterium | reverse complement strand
CACCCCCTAAAACGCGGTGTTGGCCCCCGTGTGGCCCGTTGTGGGAGGGTTGGCTGGACAGCGGAAAAATGTACCACGCTGTAATCAGTAAAAGGCTGCAGGGGCACGGGCCGAAGGGCAGCGCAGAGGCCCAATTTAAGGACAAGCAGGAGAAAGCCCCGGCGCTTATTTGCGCCGGAGCGTCCACTTCTGCCCGCAGTGCGGGCAGTCTTCGGGGGGTGCCGCTGGCGCTTTTCTGGACGGGCAAAAATGCGGTTGACGCTGTTTTAACCCAGAAGGACAAAAAGGGCCGTAGCTTGCAGCTTTCCCCTGACGCTATTTCAAAAAATGGAGGATTTTCTATCGTGAAGGACAAAAAAGACCGCCACACCGTCTGGCTGGAACCTGCGGCGTGGAACATGGTGGAGGGCCACTACCGCGCGGACAACTGCTCCACCAAAAACGAGTATATCGAGAAGGCCATCCGCTTCTACTCCGGCTACCTGGACGCGGCGGGCGCGGACGAGTATCTGCCCCGCGTCCTCGCGGATGTGCTGGAGGGCAAGCTGGGCGCGCTGGGCAGCCGGATCGGGCGGCTGCTGTTCAAGCTGACGGTGGAGCTGGATATGAACGCCAACATCCTCGCGGCCCTGGGTGAGTACAACCCGGACGGCCTCGAACGCCTCCGTGGCCAGTGTATCCAGAATGCAAAGCAGACCAACGGCGAGATCAGCTTTGAGGACGCGCTCCGCCGCCAAAAGGGGCTGTGACCCGTGCCCAAGCTGATCCAAAAGAGCGGCTTCATCAAGCCGGGTAAGGCCGGAGGGTACATCGGATACATCGCCACCCGGGACGGCGTGGAAAAGCTGCCGGGGCCGGAGGGGTACGTGGAATACATGGCCATGCGTCCCGGCGTGGAGCGGCACGACGGTCACGGCCTATTCAGCAGCCAGCCCGTGGATTTGGACGCGGTGATGAAGGAGGCGGAGCAGCACGACGGCCCGGTGTGGACACTAATCTATTCCCTGCGCCGGGAGGATGCCGCTCGGCTGGGTTACGACAACGCCAAAAGCTGGCAGACGCTACTCAAGTCCCATCAGGTGGAGCTGGCCACCGCCATGAAAATCCCGCCGGAGCAGTTCCGATGGTACGCCGCGTACCATGACGAGGGGGAACACCCGCACATCCACATGACGGTCTGGGCCGACGATCCTAAACAGGGCTTCCTCACCCCAGCAGGGATCAAGGCCATGCGCTCGGTACTCACCAACAGCATCTTCCAGGACGAGCTGTACTCCCTCTATCAGCAAAAGGATATCTCGTACAAGGAGCTCACCGCGCAAGCCCGCGCGTCCCTGCGCGAGCTGGTAAGTAAGATGGAGAGTACGATCTGTGACAGCCCTGTCATTGAGCTGCGGATGGTTCAGTTGGCGGACAAGCTGAAAGATGTGACAGGCAAAAAAGTGTACGGCTACCTGAAGAAGCCTCTCAAAGATCAGGTGGACGCCATCGTGGATGAGCTTGCCAAGGTTCCGCAGGTGGCTGATTGCTTCGAGACATGGAACCGTCTGCGCGACGAGCTGGAGAGCTACTACAAAGACATACCCCGCCAGCACCTGCCGCTCTCCCAACAGAAGGAGTTCAAGGCCGTCAAGAATATGGTGGTGCAAGAGGCGGAGCATCTACGGCTGGGCGTGCTCACCTTCGAGGATGAGCAGCTGGCGGACAAGCCGCCAGACAACACCCGCTTCGGCGATCCCGATGTCTCTAACGAGGACAAGCGTTCCGTGATCGAGGAACTGGAGCGGGACTGGGAGGACGATGGCCCCGCATCCACCGCCTATCTGCTGGGCCGACTGTGGCGGGATGGGGTGGGTGTGCTTCCAGACGATGAAAAGGCGGAGATTTGGTTCCGCCACGCCGCTGAAACGGGGCATAGCGGTGCGCAGTATGCGCTGGCAAAGCTCTTACAAGAGCAAAACAGAATTAGTGAGGCGATCCCCTGGTATGAGGAGGCAGCAGAAGGCGGCAATCAATTCGCCGGCTATCAGCTGGGTAAGCTCTACTTTTCCGATGAGAGTGTTCCCAAAGATGTATTCAAAGCGATAGATCATTTCACCGATGCCGCCGAGCAGGGATGCTCACAGGCCCAGTACCTTCTGGGAAAGCTGTACCTCCTGGGACAGGATGTGGAGCAGGACTTTGCCGCAGCTGAATACTGGTTCACCCAGGCCGCAAGCCAGGGGCACGAGTACGCACAATTCTTCCTCGACCACATGGAGCCGGGGTGTGATCCATCTGTCCTGCTCTGCGCCACCCATCTTCTCTGCGCGATGGCCCAGATTATCCGGGAGACTCCACCGCCAGCGCCGCCCGGGATACACATTGACCGCAAACAGCTCCGCCAGATCCAGGAGAAGAAGATCGCCATGGGCCACAAGCCGGACGATCACGAGACGCAGGGCTGGGGTGGTATGTCCATGTGAGCCCGTGCAAAATCTGCGCCACAGAAAACAATAGGAACACCCCCGCTGTGCAATGTGCTTCGTTTGCACCGTAATTTTTCTCCATGCGGTTCCCCTGATTGTTCTTGACTTTCCAACGATCCTTCGGCATGGTTGTGTTTGTGAAACGCACAACAAACCGAAAGGGGATCAGATCATGAACAGGAAAAGAGAAGCCATCTTTATGGGGATTGGCATCCTCGCCGGCCTCGCCCTGAGTGGCCCTGCCAGCGCCGCCGTCCAGCAACTCACCGCCACGCCCACCACCCAAACCTTCTACGTGGACGGCCAGCAGGTGCAGTTCGAGGCGTACAGCATCCACAACAACAATTTTGTGAAGCTCCGGGACATTGGCAAGACGGTGGACTTCGGTGTAACCTACGATGCCACCACCAACTCCGTCTCCATCGACAGCGCCCAACCCTACCAGGAAGAAGTCTCTGCCATACCGTCTAACCCTACGGAAGAAAGTGTGCAGGCCACCCTGGCGCAGCTCCGGGAAATCTATCCCACCGGGACAGTGTACCCCACGCCCTATCGCTCCACCAGCGGCGGGCCCTACCACCGGGGAACCCACTGCTCCGGCTGGGCCACGCTGTGTTCAGACGCCGCGTTTGGCAACCTCCCGTGGCGGAGGGTGGACAACCCAAGCTGGAATCAGATCCGTCCCGGCGACCTGATCCGCTATGACAACAGCAGCAATGGCCATGTGGTAGTTGTGATTAGTAAAACGGATGAGTACGTCAAGGTCACGGAGAGCGGTCTAAACAACCATGCCCGCTGGGGCGGGCAGTACTTCAAGTGGTGGCTGGAGGAACAACCTGGGTATACGCTGTACACACGCTACCCAGAATAGGCACTCACAGGCACAAATGGGCGGTGCCCTGCGTCCGCTGGGTGCCGCCCAAGTTGTTTCCCCGTGTTGTCCCCTGTGCGGCGGTTTGTGCCTACCCCACAGAGCAGGGGGCGTCCGTACACACCTTGCGCCAGTGAGGCGCGGCGTTGACCCCTTTGTGGGCCGTTGTGAGCGGCTGTGAATTGCACCAGTGTTACCAAAGAAAAGCCCTGCGGTACGCTACAAAAATATGTGTCTGTTCTGATAACTCTCGCCGATGCCCATGGCTATTTCCGCCAACCTGTGGTATGGTGTGTCGCTACAGGAGGCGAAAACAATGCGAAATACTTTGGAAGATCTCTATTACGGCAACATCACACCCAACGCACAGGACATGGTGTCCAATTCAGAGCTGAAACGGGCGACAGACCGGGTGACCCGCTTTGAAAAGCAGCTCACGGAGCAGCTCGACGAGGCTGGACAGGCGGTCTTGGAAAAACTCATCGAATCACAACAGGAAATTGACAGCATCACCGCCATGGAAAACTTCATTCTGGGTTTTCGGTTGGGCGCCAAAATCGTGATGGAGTGCATGGACAACAACGATGGCGACATTAAAACGGGAGGTGAATAGCAAATGGCAAAGCGCAGGCCATCCGGCGACGGCATGGTGCGCAAGCGGGACGATGGCCGCTGGGAGGGCCGCATCGTGGTAGGGCACAAGGAGGATGGCGATCCCATCTTCCAGTACGTCCTCGCCCCCACCCAGAAAGCCCTTCTGGGAAAACTCCACCAAAATATTGAGACCTTCCGGGATGTGGAGCTGTGCGAGGACAGCCGCATGACCCTGGCCCAGTGGCTGGATCGCTGGCTGGACGAGTACGCTACCCCGCGCCTTCGGGAAAGCACCATGAGCGGTTATCGGATGTACGCCGAACAATACATCAACCCCAGTCTGGGAAACAAAAAGATGAACTCAATCACCCCGGCGGATATTCAGCGGATGTACACAAAACTGAAAAAGGAGGGGCGCGTGCGGGAACACCCGGAACATGGCCGCACCCTATCCGCCGGCACTATCCGGCGCATCCACACCATGCTCCACCGCGCCCTGGGGGATGCTGTGAAAGCCCACATCATCCCACGCAACCCCGCCGAGGGGTTGACGCTGCCGAGGTCGGACTGCCCGGCCAAGCGCGTCCTCACAGACCGGGAACTGGACAAATTCATGGAGGCCATCCAAGCCGACCCGCTCTGGCACGACTTCTTCTACACCGAACTCACCACCGGCTTGCGCCGGGGCGAGATTTGTGGCCTCCAATGGTGCGACTTTGATTCAAAAACGGGTACGTTGCAGATCAGCCGCACCCTGCACAAAAAGGCAGGCGGTGGGTTTGAAACGGGCGAAACGAAAACTGGGAGGGGAAAGCGCAAAATCCTGCTCCCGCAGAGTACGGCGAATATGCTCCGGGTACGCCAGGAAGCGTTCCCTGGCAAGTGGATATTCCCCAATCCGTTCAAAGCGGAGCAACCCATTTCGCCCAATGCAGCCTACCGGCGGCTGAAATCCCTGCTGCGCGAGGTCGGAATCGCGGAGAATATCCCTTTCCATGGGTTACGTCATACCTTCGCCACCCATGCGCTGGCCAGCGGGGTGGACGCCAAAACCCTGTCCGGCATTCTGGGGCACACCGACGCAACATTTACGCTGAATACCTACACCCACGTCACCGGCGATATGCAGAAGCAGGCCGCGGCCATCGTGGGGAACTTCATGGAGGACATCTTCGGAAAGGAGCTGAAACCGTGGCAAAACGCAGGAAGCGTGGTGAAGGAAGCGTCCATCTGAGAAAGGACGGACGCTGGGAGGGCCGGGTGGTGGTGGGCTACGACGAGAAGAACCTACCCATTACCAAAAACGTGCTGGCAAAGACAAAAACGGCGTGTCTGGACAAACTGAAAGCCTTGCAGGGAACTTGTTCCGGGCAGCCAACAGAAAAGATCCAGCCGGATATGACCTTTGGCGAATGGATGGACTTTTGGTATCAAAACTACTCTAAACCCAGGCTGCGTTCCAAATCGCAGCTCGACTACGAAAACAGTATTTACAAGCACATCATCCCCGCGTTGGGGAAAATTCCGCTATCCAGACTGACAGCCAACGATCTCCAGCAGTTTTACACCCAGATGAAGAAAAGCGGACGCTTAACCCGCACAAACATTTATGGCGAGGGCCTCTCAGACCGCATGGTGCGGGCCTGCCACACCCGATGCCTGACCGCGCTGGATCGGGCTGTGACGGACGGTCTCATCCGTATCAACCCCGCCGCCGACTGCAAACGCCCCGGACAGACCCTCAAAGATATGAAGCTACTGTCGTGGGAGGAAATGCAGCGGTTTCTCATCCAGGCGAAGGAGGAAGGGTATTTTGAACTGTTCCTGCTGGAGTTGGCCACGGGCCTGCGCCGGGGTGAGGTATTGGCCCTCCAATGGGACGATCTGGACTTCGAAACCGGGGTGTTGCGCATCCAACGCCAGGTCTACCGGGCCAACGGCGAGCTGGTGGTGTCCGCACCCAAGACCAAAGCCGCCCTGCGCACCATCGTTCTACCACCCTCTTTGGTGGGTGTGCTTGAGGAATATCACGGGCAAATCAATTCCCGCTGGATGTTCCCCTCCCCGGCAAAGGAGGACTCACCCCTTGACCCGGCCACTGTTCGGAAACGGCTCCAGACTATCCTGGAACACGCGGGATGTAGAAAAGTCCGTTTCCACGATCTGCGTCACCTGTTCGTGACCACGGCCCTGGAAAACGGTATGGATGTGAAAACCCTCTCCACCATTATCGGCCACGTTTCCGCAAAGACCACGCTGAATGTTTACACTCACGTCACGGATGAAATGCGGCAGACTGCGGCGGCGAAAATCGACCGGGGAATCGGCAAGTGTGATCCGCCGGGCAGCCACGGCGAGGGTTTACCCACCCAAACGTCCAGCCCGTCCCTAAGGCTCCCGTTTGAACCCTACAAAGGTAAAATCCGCAAGCCGGGGACGGGCTGTGTGACGCAGATCAACGACCATCTCTGGGAAGGAAAATTTTCACCCAAGTGGCCCGACGGCAAAAAACACTCCCGCAACGTCTACGCCAGCACCGAGGCCGAATGCGAGGAAAAGCTGGTCGGGCTGATCCGGCAGATGAAAACGGAAATCGCGGAAGCCAGACGTCTGACCGCAGAGGGAAAATGGGAAGAAGCCATGACCCTGGCGGGGCAGAAGAAAGCGCGGGGAACAAGAAAGACAGTGTGAAAACGGAAAAAAGTGCCCTGCTGTAATCAGTAGAGGGCCTCCACGCCGCCGCCCATATCACCCGTATTTCCCTGCCCCCAGTCGGGGGCAGATTTTTTCTGTCTGTGGTCATTTATGTGGTCAGGGTCAAAACGCGAAAAATAAATGCCGAAAAAAAGTGACGGAAAATAGAAAAACCCGCCCGAAACCAGCGGTTTCAAGCGGATTTGTGGTGGACGATACAGGACTCGAACCTGTGACCTCCCGCACGTCAAGCGGATGCTCATACCAACTGAGCTAATCGTCCATATCTGCTGCTGTTTTAGGTACAGCCCAAACAAATTACCGTGCCATATTATAGCGCATCCCCCGGTCCTTGTCAAGGGGGCGCCAAAACTTTTTCACGTTGGCATATTTCTGATCGAAATTTGCCGACTTCATTGGCTTGATGGGGCAGGGTATGCTTTCAGCGTGCAGCAAATGGGGGCCATATGTAATCGGTCTTCAGGCCGGCACAGAAACCCTTCCTTATGCGTCTTCCGCCTTGGTCCCATAAGCAAAACTGAGCCGGTCGCCGCGCCCCTGGAAAAGTGGCTCAAGAAAGGTTCCGCAGACGCAAACTGCAAAAGCAGGCAGCACCCGGAGCAAATCCAGGCGCTGCCTGCTTTTCGTTCGCAATCCCGTCTAACAGGCGCCGCAGCCATGTCACATTCTACGGACGCCCGTCCTCAGACCGCTGGGGCTTTCTTATACCGTTTCCGCCGATCAATACATCCCCATGTCGGGGTTGGGAGCGGGCGCCGGAGCGGGAGGCTCGGGCTTGTCGGCCACCAGGGACTCGGTGGTCAGCAGCACGGCGGCCACGGAGGCGGCGTTCTCCAGGGCGGAACGGGTCACCTTGGTGGGATCCACAATGCCGGAGGCGATCATATCGCAGTACTCCTCCTTATAGGCGTCGAAGCCGTAGCCCACCTTGCCGGCGGTCTTGACCTTCTCCAGCACCACGGAGCCGTCGATGCCGGCGTTGGCGGCGATCTGCTTCATGGGCTCGGCCAGGGCCCGGGCCACGATGTTGGCGCCGGTCTTCTCGTCGCCCTCCAGGGTGCCCACCAGCTTCTCCACGGCGGGGATGGCGTCCACATAGGCGGCGCCGCCGCCGGCCACGATGCCCTCCTCCACGGCGGCACGGGTGGCGTTCAGCGCGTCCTCAATGCGCAGCTTCTTCTCCTTCATTTCGGCCTCGGTAGCGGCGCCCACCCGGATGATGGCCACGCCGCCGGCCAGCTTGGCCAGGCGCTCCTGGAGCTTCTCCTTGTCGTAGTCGGAGGTGGTAGTCTCAATGGCCTTGCGGATCTGGCCCACACGGGCGGAGATGGCGTCGGCGGAGCCCGCGCCGTCCACAATGATGGTGTTCTCCTTCTGCACCTTCACCTGGCGGGCGGTACCCAGCATATCCATGGTGGCTTCCTTCACGTCCATGCCCAGGTCGGAGGAAATCACGGTGCCGCCGGTGAGGATGGCGATATCCTCCAGCATCTCCTTGCGGCGGTCGCCAAAGCCGGGGGCCTTGATGCAGCACACGTTCAGGGTGCCGCGCAGCTTGTTCACCAGCAGGGTGGACAGCGCGTCGCCCTCCACGTCCTCGGCCACGATGAGCAGCCGGCGGCCGGACTGGGCCACCTGCTCCAGGATGGGCAGCAGGTCCTGGATGGAGGAAATCTTCTTATCGGTGAGCAGGATGAGGGCGTCGTCCAGCACAGCCTCCATCTTCTCGGTGTCGGTGACCATATAGGGGGTGATATAGCCCCGGTCCAGCTGCATCCCCTCCACGACCTCGGAGTAGGTCTCGGCGGTCTTGGACTCTTCCACGGTGATGACGCCGTCATGGCTCACCTTCTCCATGGCCTCGGCGATCAGGGTGCCGATGGCCTCGTCGCTGGAGGAAATGGCGCCCACGCGGGCGATGTCGGAGGTGCCGGACACGGGCTTGGAGTGGCCCTTGATGGCCTCAATGGCGGCGTCGGTGGCCTTGGCGATGCCCTTCTTCATGACCATGGGGTTGGCGCCGGCGGCCAGGTTCTTCAGGCCCTCGCGGATGATGGCCTGGGCCAGCAGGGTGGCGGTGGTGGTGCCGTCGCCGGCCACGTCGTTGGTCTTGGTGGAGACCTCCTTGACGATCTGGGCGCCCATGTTCTCAAACGGGTCGGCCAGCTCGATCTCCTTGGCGATGGTCACGCCGTCGTTGGTGATGAGGGGGGTGCCGAACTTCTTATCCAGCACCACGTTGCGGCCCTTGGGGCCCATGGTGATCTTGACGGTATCGGCCAGCTGGTTGACGCCCCGTTCCAGAGCGTGGCGGGCCTCCTCGCCGTAGCAGATGATTTTAGACATATCGCATTACCTCCAAAATATTCAAATGCAAATCGGATCGAATGGGATCCGTAGGGGCCGATGTCCTCATCGGCCCTTTCTTACAGGCCAGGTCTCGCGGGGCGATGGGGACATCGCCCCCTACAGTCGTTTTATTCCACGATGGCCAGAATATCGTTCTGACGGACGATGGTGTATTCCTCGCCGTCTACCTTGACCTCGGTGCCGGAATACTTGCTGGTGAGCACCTTGTCGCCCACCTTCACGGTCATGACGACCTCCTTGCCGTCCACCATGCCGCCGGGGCCCACGGCCACCACTTCGGCCATCTCCGGCTTCTCCTTGGAGTTGCCGGTGAGGATGATGCCGCCCTTGGTCTTTTCCTCGGCCTCCATGGCCTTGAGGATCACGCGGTCGGACAGGGGTTTGAGATTCATGGTTGGTTCCTCCTTAAATATATAGTTTACGTATTAACAAGTCAGGCGGGTTAGCACTCGTTTCTCGTGAGTGCCAACCACAAGTATGATAATACCCCCTCCGGGCAAAAAAATCAACCCCCATTTTGAAAAAAACAGGGGTTGATTCCAAAAAATTCACCCTTCGTTCACAATCCATCGGCGGGAGTGCTAATTTCGGCAGGATCTGGAGCCCCTACCCTGCCGGATCGTAGCCCATCCCCCCGGGATAGAAGAAATTCACCTTCTTATCCGACAGCCGGATCACCAGCTCCCTGGCCCGCACCGGCTCGCCGTCCACCACCGCCACCAGCTCCCGCTCCCCCCGGACGGTGGCGCCGTCCCCCCGGCGGTGGTAGATGAGCTCGGGGTAGTCCCGATACTTTCCCTTGGCGTACTTCCCCACCAACCGGAAAAAGGTGAACCGGCTGACCCTGGGGATCACCAGCGTCTCCAACACGCCGTCGTCGGGCATATTGTCCCCTACGGGCATAAAGCCCCCGCCGTAATACCGGCCGCTGCACACGCAGACGATGGTGGTTTCCCCCTCGAAGTGGAGGTCGCCGCAGTCCACCACCGTGGGTACGGCGATGGGCTTGAACAGCACATTGACCACCAGGGAGAGGATGTACGCCCCGATGCCGCTCACCAGGGGCAGCACCTTGTAGCTGTCCTTGTCCACGGCGATCCGGGCGTCCACCCCGGTGCACACGATGTCCAGCCCCAGACGCCCGTTGCAGTCGATGAGGTCCATGGCGGCCTGGGGCCCTTGGGACAGGGCCCGCAGATCGGAAAACCTGGCCCGGTAGTCCGGGCCGAAGATCTTCAAAAAGTCGTTGCCCGTGCCGATGGGCACGTTGGTGACGGCGGCGTTGGCAAAGCCCGCCGCGCCGTTCACCACCTCGTTCAACGTGCCGTCCCCGCCGCAGGCGTAGATGCGCACGTCCTCCCCGCCCGCCGCGGCCTCATGGGCGATGCGGCGGGCGTCCCCCGTCTCCCGGGTATACACGATCTCGGTGGGTATGCCCAGCGCCCGGATGCTCTCATCCAGCCTTTGGGCGCCGCCCCTTTTTCCCGCCATAGGGTTGATGATGAATAGATGTCTCACGCGCCAGACCTTCTCTCTGTTTCAAACGCTATGCGCTGTCCCATTCACGCTGCGAAGTGGTCAGGGCGCTCGGTCGCTTTCGCTACGATTCGCTTCACAAACAGGCTCGCTCCGCGAGCCTTGGTTTGCAAAGCTCACTCCGTTCCAAGCTCCCTCGCTGACCGCTTCTCCGCGCTATACAGAAACAGATCGCATTTTATCATGCCGTTGTAGAGCTTCCTCTTTTTGTCCGCCGGCCGCCCGAAGGCCCGCTCGAACTCGGTGTGGGAGGACAACACATCCACCTCCCAGCCGGGGGGCAGCCCCCGGGCCGCCTTCCCGAAGGCGCGGTACAGCTCCTCCGCCTCCTTCTTCTCCAGCAGCCGCTCCCCATAGGGCGGGTTGGTCACCACCCGGCCCCGGGGCCCGTCCCGGCGGAACTTCGCCGCGTCCGCCGCCTCGAACCGCACCGTGTCCCCCACCCCGGCCAGCTCGGCGTTGTGGCGGGACAGCTCCACGGCGGCGGGGTCGATGTCCCCGCCCCAGATGTCGTACTGCCCGTGGAACTCGTGATCCATGGCCTCCTCCGCCGCGTCCATCCACAGCCGGGAGGGCACCCACCCCCACCGCTGGGCGGCAAAGGAGCGGTTGAGCCCCGGCGCCCGGTTTTTCGCGATGAGGGCCGCCTCGATGGGGATGGTGCCCGAGCCGCAGAAGGGGTCGCAGAAGGGGTCCCGGCCCTTGTACCGGGACAGCAGCACCAACGCCGCCGCCAGCGTCTCCCGCAAGGGCGCGCCCATATTTTGCGCCCGGTACCCCCGCTTATAGAGGCTGTCCCCCGACGTGTCCAGCATTAATGTCACCTGGTCTTTCAGGATGGAAAACTGCACCTGGTACAAGCTCCCCGTCTCCGGTAGGGTTTCCAAACCATACACCGACCCCAGCCTTTTGCACAGCGCCTTTTTCAGGATGGACTGGCAGGCGGGCACGGAGTGGAGCTGGGAGCTGACGCAGTAGCCCTTCACCGGGAAGCGGCCCTCCCGGGGGATATAGTCCTCCCAGGG
Source organism: uncultured Oscillospiraceae bacterium (assembly GCA_949916125.1). Taxonomy (GTDB): domain Bacteria; phylum Bacillota; class Clostridia; order Oscillospirales; family Oscillospiraceae; genus Enterenecus. Next base: position 11,744 of record CATLEJ010000024.1, on the reverse strand, counting down.
CAGGGCGGCGCAGCCCTCAAACAGCTCCTCGAAGGAGCGGGCCCGGAAGCTGCCCAGGCTGAACAGCACCCGCGCCCCGCAGCGCAGGTTCAGGTTGACCCGGGGGATGTCGGCGGGGGAACCCTGGCACAGCACCCGGCCGTTTTCCGCCCGCACGCCGCCCAGGCCCAGCTTCTTCAACTCATAGGCCACGGTGGACTCCACCCCCATGAGGGCGGGGATCACCAGCTGTAAGGTTTTGTCCATAAAACGCCTCACAAAATTATATTTGAAAAACCCCTTGACCTTCCAGCGGCTGAAAGGTGTAGGATTATGTCGCAGCGAAGGGAAAGGCTTTACAAGTCATAGTATAATGTAAAATGGAAGCGCTGGCAACAATAATATGGACATACGCACGAAAAACTTCTTTCCCTTGGCCGCCGTTTGTGGTACAATCAGAGGGAAGCCCTGCAGGAGCCCCTGGTTTTGCCGGAGGTTCCCGTAGAAACACGAAAGGAGTGTAGGGTATGCCGTTCGACGTGGAATCCATACAGAAAATCATTTGGCTGGTGCTGCTGCTGCTCTTTGCGGGCGGGGAGGCCGCCACCGTGGGGCTGACGTCCATCTGGTTTGCCGCCGGGGCGCTGGCGGCGCTGATCGCCGCCCTGCTGGGCGGGGCGCTGTGGCTCCAGATCACCCTGTTCCTGGTGGTGAGCCTGCTGTGCCTGGCCGCGGTGCGGCCCCTGGCCAAGCGGCACCTCAACAACAAGGTGGAGCACACCAACGCCGACCGGGCCATCGGCGCGGAGGCCCAGGTCACCGAAGACATTGACAACATCCACGGCAAAGGCGCCGTCATCATCCGGGGCGTCACCTGGACCGCCCGCAGCCAGGACGGCTCCCCCATCCCCGCCGGGACCATGGTGAAGGTGCTGCGTATCGAGGGCGTGAAGGTATTTGTGGAGCGCGTCCCCGCCGGGGCCGCCCCCAAGCCCGAAACCTGGTAGCCCGGCCGCCCTTTCCCCGGAAAGCTCTTTGGCAACAAGCCGGTCCTCTTTCAAAAGAATTGCTCTTTTGTTCAGGAAATATGACACATAAGGAGGAAACCATATGAAAACACTTGCGCTGACCGCGTCCCCCTTGGGGGCCATCCTCACCTTTGCCATCCCCCTGGCCCTGGTGATTATCGTCCTGGCCATCCTGGCCTCCAACATCAAGGTGGTGCAGCAGTCCAAGGCCGTGGTCATTGAGCGGCTGGGCGCGTTCCACGCGGTATGGGGCGTGGGCCTGCACCTGAAGATCCCCTTCATTGAGCGGGTGGCCAAGACCGTCTCCCTCAAGGAGCAGGTGGTGGATTTCGATCCCCAGCCCGTCATCACCAAGGACAACGTCACCATGCAGATCGACACCGTCATCTATTTCCAGATCACCGACCCCAAGCTCTATACCTACGGCGTGGAGCACCCCCTGTCCGCCATCGAGAACCTCACCGCCACCACGCTGCGTAACATCATCGGCGATTTGGAGCTGGACCAGTCCCTCACCAGCCGGGATCACATCAACACCCAGATGCGCTCCATTCTGGACGAGGCCACCGACCCCTGGGGCATCAAGGTCAACCGCGTGGAGCTGAAGAACATCATGCCGCCCCGGGACATCCAGGAGTCCATGGAGAAGCAGATGCGGGCCGAGCGCGAGCGCCGGGAGGCCATCCTCCAGGCCGAGGGCCAGAAGCAGTCCCAGATCCTGGTGGCCGAGGGCGAGAAGCAGTCCGCCATCCTGCGGGCCGACGCCGCCAAGCAGGCCGCCATCCTCCAGGCCGAGGGCTCCAAGCAGGCCAAGATCCTGGAGGCGGAGGCGGAGGCCGAAGCTATTATGAAGGTGCAGCAGGCCACCGCCGACGCCATCAAGCTCATCAACGCGGCCGCCCCCGGCGAGGGCGTCATCAAGATCAAGGCGCTGGAGGCCTTCCAGAAGGCCGCCGACGGCCGGGCCACCAAGATCATCATCCCCAGCGAGCTCCAGGGGCTGGCGGGGCTGTGCGCCAGCGCCAAGAGCGTGTTCGACACCGTGGAACCCAATCCCCCCAAGACCGGAAAGTAAGCCATGTACGAGTACCAGTACGTCAGGCTCAACGCGACGGGGGTCATGACCGTCGAGTTTAAGGACCGCCAGGAGATCATTGACCGCTATGCCGCCGACGGCTGGCGGTACGTCGGCTGGGTGCCCGCCACGCTGGGCGCCTACGGCTCAATTTGCCAGATCGACCTGATTTTCGAGCGGGAACTATCATAAAGCAAACGGGACGGCCCCTGCGGGGCCGTCCCGTTTTTATATTTCATGGATCCGATTACCAGTGCCCCGGCTCCCCCGGCAGCTTGCGCGCCCAGGGCTGGCGGTTGCCCACCTGGATGTTGTACAGCGTCCGGGTCAGGTCGGTCAGCTCAGGCTCCGACAGCTGGGCAAACAGGAAGCCGTACCGGAATTTTCCCGGCTGGTACTCCACCACCCGGATAATCTCCCCCATATACTCCATAGGGGCGTAATTTTCCAGCTTGAACTTGAGGCGCAGCACCTCGTCCTCCCCGTGGAGAAACTCCGACTCCAGGCAGGCCCCGCCTACGCTGATGTCCACCAGGACGCATTGCTCCGGGTTGTTGCGGGTCTCATCCGCCAGGTTATACAGGATGGCCGGCGCGTTTATATGAAGGCGGAAGTCATGCCGCTGCTCGGCCACGGGCCGGATTTTCACGTCCTTCAGCCGGCACACCAGGCGGGTGGATTCCTGCACGGTGCCCTTTAACACAAATTGGGTCATGTTCTCGTCAAAGCCCCGGAGCAGCACCCCCGTGCCCAGCTCCCGGATTTTCAGGGACAGCCCCCCGGGCTGCCGCTCCAGGGTCAGGGTGGTGTCGCCCTCGGTGTAGCCGCTCACCCGCCCGCCGAACAGCGGCACGCCCTCCGGCGTCTCCACCTCCAGCGGCATCCCGTTATGGAGTTCGAGGGTGCGTTCCACGCCCCCCGAAGATTCGTCCTCATACTCCTCATAATCGTCGTCGGAGCGTCCAAAAAACTTGGAAAAGAAGCCCATGCTATCCCACCTTTTCATAGTATGCAATATGCGGGACGAAGCCCCTCCGTCCGCAGGAGATGATGATAATTCATTAAAGCACGCCCCGCCCTAAATGTCAAGACCCCGCCTCCGGCATTTTCTTTACGGCATTTTCTTTACCGCTCCATGGCTTCAACCTGCGGCGCCCGGTTTGCGGGCGGACGCTTGGAAAATCGCGGCCCGCCGGCTGCCTGCCGTTTGACTGGAACCCCCGCGCCCCGCCTGCTTTTTCACGTTTGCTGCGGCGGCAGGGATTTGCCACTTGAAAAAACACGTGCTACCTCTTATAATAAGGCCACATGATTTGATTTGGAGGTTTTCGCCATGGCGATCGATATGAAGTGGTTTGACGAGATGGAGGCCCGCATCCCCCACGGGGAGGTGCGCACCCGGTTCGCCCCCTCCCCCACGGGGTATATGCACGTGGGCAATCTGCGCACGGCGCTGTATACCTGGCTCATCGCCCGCCACGCGGGGGGGAAGTTCATCCTGCGCATTGAGGACACCGACCAGGGGCGGCTGGTGGCCGACGCAGTGGACGTGATCTACGCCACCATGCGGCGGTGCGGGCTCACCTGGGATGAGGGGCCGGACGTGGGCGGCCCGGTGGGGCCGTACATCCAGACCCAGCGGCGGGATCTGTACGGGAAGTACGCCCAGCTGCTGATTGAGAAGGGCTGCGCCTACCGCTGCTTCTGCACCGAGGAGCGGCTGGAGGAGCTGCGCAGGGACGATCCCAACGCCAAATATGACCGGCGCTGCCTGTCGCTGACGGCGGAGGAGATCCAGGCGAAGCTGGACGCGGGCGAGCCCTATGTGATCCGGCAGAGGATCCCGGAGGGCTCCACCACCTTCCACGACGCGGTGTACGGCGACATCACCGTGGACAACGCCGAGCTGGACGACCAGATCCTCATCAAGTCCGATGGGCTGCCCACCTACAACTTCGCCAACGTGGTGGACGACCACCTGATGGGCATCACCCATGTGGTGCGGGGGGCGGAGTACCTGTCCTCCGCGCCCAAGTACAACCTGCTGTATGAGGCCTTCGGGTGGGAGGTGCCCACCTATATCCACTGCGCGTCGGTGATGTTCAACGACCCCGCCACCGGCACGGTGCGGAAGATGTCCAAGCGCCATGGCGACCCCTCCTACCAGGATCTGGTGGCCCAGGGCTACCTGTCCCAGGCGGTGGTGAACTACGTGGCCCTGCTGGGCTGGGCCCCCCACGGGGACATCGCCGAGCAGGAGTTCTTCACCATGGACGAGCTGGTGAAGGCCTTTGAGATCGAGGGGATCTCCAAGTCCCCCTCCGCCTTCGACATGGACAAGCTGAACTATTTTAACGCCACCTATCTGCGGGAGCTGTCCCCGGAGGAGTTCGCCCGGGAGGCCCAGCCCTGGATCCGGCGGACGGTGAAAAACCCGGCCTACGATACGGCGGCCATCGCCGCGCTGCTCCAGGCCCGGTGCGAGAAGCTGTCCGACATCCCGGAGAAGGTGGATTTCTTTGACGCGCTGCCGGACTATGACGTTGCGCTGTTCACCAACAAGAAGTCCAAGACCAACGGCGAGGTGTCGCTGGAGATGCTGAAGCAGGCGTACCCGGTGCTGGAGGGGCTGGGATGCTGGAGCCAGGACGCCATTCACGACGGACTGGTGGGGCTGGCGGAGACGCTGTCCGTGAAAAACGCCACCCTGATGTGGCCGGTGCGGATCGCCGTGGCGGGCAAGGCCGTCACCCCCGGCGGGGCGGTGGAGATCTGCCGGATCCTGGGGAAGGACGAGACCCTGCGGCGGATGAAGCTGGGCATGGAAAAGCTGCAATAAACGCGGGAGCGCCCGGCCAACCGGCCGGGCGCTCTTTACCCCGCAAAGCGTTGCCACAGGCCGACTTTCCTGACGGTCGAGTTGGATTTTCGCCCCAAAGCCTTGACATTTTCCCGGTGGCGGGGTAGGGTGGGGGTACATCAAACGGGAAGGGGCGGGCGCATATGAGCGAGGCCGACGAGAGAAAATCCTTTGGGGAGTACATCCGCGGGAAGCGGCAGGAGGCGGGGCTGACCCAGAAGGAGCTGGCGGGACGGCTGTTCGTCACCGAGTCCACCGTCAGCAAGTGGGAGCGGGGGCTGTCCTACCCGGACGTGTCCATGGTGGTGCCCATCTGCGGGGCGCTGGGGATTACGGAGCACGAGTTCTTCACCGCCTGCGACGACGACAAGGCCCGGGCCCAGGCCCGGCAGGCGGCGGTGTGGCGGGGGGTGACGAAGGGGACGCGGCTGTTCTTTGCCGTGGGCTACGCCATCGCCGTGGCGGTCTGCTTTATCTGCGACCTGGCGGTGTTCCATACGCTGGACTGGTTCTGGATCGTGCTGGCGGGCTGCGCTCTGGCCTTCTGCTTCACGAATCTGCCCTTTCTGGTGGGGCGCAATAAGCTGTCCATTTGTCTGGGGGCGGCCAGCGGCTGCCTGATTCTCCTGCTTTTGTCCTGCTGGCTCTATGCGGGCGGCTGGTGGATCGTCGGGGGGCTTGCCATTACGGCGGCGTGCCTGGTTCTGCCCTGGGCGTGGTGGGCCGTGTGGCGGTTTTACGGAAAGCACGTGCCGCCGCTGTGCGCGGCGGTGCTGACGGTGTGGGTGTTCGGGCTGCTGGCGGTGATCCAGGCGTTCACGGGCGGGGGCTGGCTGGTGCCGGTGGCCGTTCCGCTGGCGCTGGCTGGGTGCGGCTTTTTGTGGGCCGGGTTCGCGGCGGTGTACTGGCTGCCCGCGGGGCCGTGGCTGAAGGCGGGGGTCATCGCCCTGCTGGCCAGCTTTGCCACACCGGTGTTCAATGGGCTGTGCGATCTGGTGCTGGAGGACACGGGCGGGCCCGGGTTTCTGGATTACTTCTCCGTGGGCGATATGCTGGCCCGGCGGGCCGCCGGGGACGTGTCCTGGGTGAACCCGCTGATCTTTCAGATCATGCTGGTGATCTCCGCGGGCATTTTCGCGGCGGGCGTGGTGGTGGAGATCCGGCGGAAGAAAACGTAAGAGCGAGGCCCCCGATCCCGGGTGTGGGATCGGGGGCCGTTGTTATGCTTCGTCCAGCAGCCGCTCAAAGAGTTGAGCCAGCTCGTCCGCGTCCAGCAGGAGGGGGACGGGATAGAGGGGGTTGGCCTCCCGGTCGGCGTGGCGGGCCAGGGCGGGAATGTCCGCCCGGCGCAGCTCCGGGATGGTGGCGCCGATACCAAAGCGGGCGTTCATGGCCCGGATGGCCTGGAGAAAAGCGGCGGCGGCTTGGGGGGCGGGGGTGGTTTCCTTCGCGGCCCCGGCGGCCCGGGCCAGCTCCGCCAGCTTCCGGTGGGCGGCGGGGCCGTACCGCTCCAGCACCAGGGGAAGGATCACCGCGTTGGCCTGGCCGTGGGGCACGTCGTAGGCCCCGCCCAGGGCGTGGGCGATGGCGTGGACGTAGCCCACGTAGGACTTGGTGAAGGCGCAGCCCGCCAGGAAGGAGGCCTCCAAAAGATTGCGGCGGGCCTCCAGATCGGAGCCGTCGGCGAAGGCCCTGCCCAGGTTGGCGAAGATCAGCCGGGTGGCGGTGAGGGCGGCTTCCCGGGTGTCCTTTGTGGTGGAGCGGCCGATGTAGGCCTCCACCGCGTGGGTCAGGGCGTCCATGCCCGTGCTGGCGGTGAGGGCGGGGGGCAGGCTGACGGTGACGGCGGGATCCAGCACGGCGTACCGGGGGATGAGGGGGAAGTCGCTGATGGCGTATTTGTGGCGGGCCGCCCGGTCGGTGACGACGGCGGCGATGGTGGTTTCGCTGCCGCTGCCCGCGGTGGTGGGGACGGCGATGAGCAGGGGGAGGGGCCGGCGCACCTTCAAAACGCCGGCGCATTGGGACAGGGGCTTGTCCGGCAGGGCGACGCGCACCCCCACCGCCTTGGCGCAGTCCAGGTTGGAGCCGCCGCCGAAGCCGAGAATGGCCTGACAGGCCTGGGCGCGGTAGAGGGCGGCCCCCTCATCCACGGCGGAGACGGTGGGGTTAGGGGGCGTTTTGTCGTAGACGGCGCAGGCGATCCCCGCCGCCTTTAGCGCGTCCAGCAGGGGAAGGGTGAGGCCCCGGCGGGTGACGTTGGGGCCGGTGACCAGCAGGACGTGGGTACAGCCGTGCCGCTTCAGAACGCCGGGGACGGCTTCCACATTGGGCAGCGTCTCCGGGCGGCGGTAGGGCAGGAGGGGAACGGACAGGCGCAGGACGGCCTGAAACGCGCGGCACCAGAGCCGCTTGACGGGGTTCATAGGCGATCTCCCTTTCATGGAAAAAATCGAAAAAAATGGCTTTGCGTCTTGGCAAGGGGGAGGGGGTATGCTATAATAGTTTAGAACGCGCACCCGGTTGCGGGAATATTTGGATCACAAAGGAGCTGCCGACATGAATGAAAAAGTACACGTGGTAAACCATCCCCTTGTCTCCCACAAGCTGACCATCCTGCGGGACAAGGACACCTCCACCAAGGACTTCCGGGAGATCGTGTCCGAGATCGGTATGCTGCTTACCTATGAGGCCACCCGGGATCTGCCCCTCACCACCAAGGAGATCGAGACCCCCATCTGTAAGATGGAGGCCCCCATCCTGGCGGGCAAGAAGTTCGCCGTGGTACCCATTCTCCGGGCCGGCCTGGGCCTGGTGGAGGGCGTGCTGCGCATGGTGCCCGCCGCCCGTGTGGGCCACCTGGGGATGTACCGCAACGAGGAAACCATGGAGCCGGTGCAGTACTTCTGCAAGATGCCCCGGGACGTGGCCGAGCGGGACGTGCTGATTGTGGATCCCATGCTGGCCACCGGCGGCAGCGCCGACGCGGCCATCACCATTATGAAGGGCTACGGCTGCAAGAACATCAAGCTGATGGTGCTGGTGGCCGCCCCCAAGGGGATCGAGGTCGTCACCTCCAAGCATCCCGACGTGGAGATCTACTGCGGCGCGGTGGACCAGGGGCTCAATGAGAACAGCTACATCGTGCCCGGCCTGGGCGACGCGGGCGACCGCATCTTCGGCACCAAGTAAAGACAACGGCTATGGCCCGCCCCCAATGGGGGCGGGCTTTTCGCGCGCCTGGGGCTATTCGCCGTCCTTCTTCACCAGGATGGTGGCGGCCACGCACAGCAGGGCGGCCACGGTGTAGACGATGGGGGCGGCCTGCTCCCACAGGTCGAGGCCGAAGCCCAGGCCCACGTACAGCGCCGTGGCGGCCACCATGCCCGCCCCCCAGATCCGGCCCACCCGGCGCTGGGACGGGGTGAGCTTTTCCTCGGGGAAGCCGTATTTGGAGTGCTGGATGCCCGCCCAGACCAGGGCGGTGGCGGCGATGGTGATGCACAGCAGGAACAGGGAGCCGCACACCGCGTCCCACTGATCCTGGGTGAAGCGGGCGGGGGCGTTCAGATCCATGGGGATCATGGCGGTGATCCCCAGCAGGCTCAGGGCCACCGGGATGGCGATCAGGGCGGGGAAACGGCGCTCGAAGCGGTTCATCTCCTCTGTGGTGTAGCAGGGGCCGATGCCGGGGTGCTGGCGGAGGAAGGCGTCGTGGCCCATGCCGGAGATGATGAACACGGTGACGGCGGCGATGAGGAACAGGAAAAAGACCACCATGGCCAGCATGGCCAGGGCGAAAAACTCGCCCAGGAGCATCATGAGGGTGACGCCCAGCAGCACCAGCCCAACCCCCGCCGCGATGGCGGCGGCGAAGGCGTTCATGTGCTTGTCCCACGCCGCGGCGTCCTCGCCGAAGCGGCGGGATGCGTCGCCCCGGAGCAGCGTGTCCATATCACAGCGGAACAGGTCGCACAGGCGCAGAATGGTCTCCGTCTCGGGGTAAGCGGCGTTGGACTCCCATTTGCTCACCGACTGGCGGGACACTTCCATTTTTTCCGCCAGCTCCTCCTGGGTCATATTGGCGCGCTTGCGGAGGAATTGCAGGTTTTCACCGAATGTCATGGTTGGGACCTCCTTGTTTGGTATGGCGCCAGTATAGGGGAGGGCGGCGGAAAAGGCCACCAATTTGCTGTTGCGTTTGGGTTGCGGGACGTAAACTTCAGGGTGCGGAGCCGTCGTGAGCAGCGAACTAAGATCGGAGCGGAGCGAAATGACCGGAGCCATCGGAGATGGCGCAGGGCATTTTGCAGAGTCGGAGATCTTAGGGCGCGTCGCGAACAGGCGGAGCACGACTACAGGTTGCGGGAGGATTTTAGACGGTTAATTCGATCTGGTTGCCCTCAATGGCCACAACACAGCTCTCATAATAGCCGTCGCCGGTGGTGCGGGGGCCGCTGACGACCTCGTAGCCGTCGGCCTTGAGGCGGGCGGTGAGCTTGTCCACCTGTTCAGCGCTGCCCAGGCGGAACGCCACATGGATGTAGCCCATCCGGGCCAGGGCGAGACTTTGATCCTCCACATCCGGCTTGCTCATGAGCTCCAGCCGCGCGCCCCCGTCGAAGGACAGAAAGTAGGAGGAAAAGCCGGTTTTGGGGTTGTGGTAGAGCTGGTTGGAGGTGGCCCCCAGGTAGCGCAGAAAGAAATCCCGGGCGGCCTCCAGATCCTTGACATACAGGGCGATGTGCTCAATGGTCATAACATTACCTCCAAATTCGGGGCTCAGCCCCGCAGAATGGCCTCCGCCGCTTTGACGCCGTCCACGGCGGCGGAGGTGATGCCCCCGGCGTAGCCCGCGCCCTCGCCGCAGGGGTAGAGGCCGGGCAGGGCGGGGGACTGGAAGGTCTCGTCCCGCAGGATGCGCACCGGGGAGGATGAGCGGGTCTCCACCCCGGTGAGGACGGCGTCGGGGTGGGCGAAGCCGTGGAGTTTGCGGTCGAAGATGGGGAGGGCCTCTTTTAAGGTGGCGAGGACGTAACCGGGGAGAGCGCCGTCCAGGGTTGTCCAACTGACGCCGGGGCGGTAGGTGGGCAGGATGGAGCGGGGGCCGGTGGAGGGGCGGCCCGCCAGGAAGTCACCCACCAGCTGAGCGGGGGCGCGGTAGCTGCCGCCGCCGGCGGCGAAGGCGGCGCGCTCCCATTGCTCCTGGAAGAGGATCCCAGCCAGGGGGTCGTCCCCGCCGAAGTCGTCCGGCGTCACGCCCACCAGAAAGCCGCCATTGATGTTGGCCCCGTCCCGGGCCCGGAGGCTCATGCCGTTGGTGACCACCTGACCGTAATCGCTGGCGGCGGCCACCACCTGGCCGCCGGGGCAGACGCAGAAGGTGAAGGCGGAGCGGCCCGAGGGGAGGTGGCAGGCCAGCTTGTAGTCGGCGGCGGGGAGTTTGTCCCAGAAGGGGCCGAACTGGGTGCGGCTGACGGCCTCCTGTAGGTGCTCAATGCGCACGCCGATGGCGAAGGGCTTGCGCTCCATGGGCAGGCCCAGCTCGTACAGCATTTGGAAGGTGTCCCGGGCGGAGTGCCCGGGGGCCAGCGCCAGCGCGTCGCAGGGGAGGGTGTAGGGGCCGCCCTCCGCCTGGACGGTGAGGGCGGAGAGGCGGCCGGCCGCCTGGGTCAGGCCGGTGAGCTGGTGGCCGAAGCGGATCTCCGTCCCCAGAGAGAGCAGCTCCTGGCGAATGGATTTCACCACGTTGCGCAGCACATCGGTGCCGATGTGGGGCTTGTGGGAATATCGGATGTCGGCGGGAGCGCCGTGGGAGACGAACACGTCAAAGACGTGGGCGATGCGGGGGTCATGGATGCCGGTGGTGAGCTTGCCGTCGGAGAAGGCGCCCGCGCCGCCCTCGCCAAACTGGACATTGGAGGCGGGGGAGAGCTGGGCGGCCTGCCAGAAGCGCTTCACGTCACGGGCGCGGGCGTCCACATCCCGGCCGCGCTCCAGGACGATGGGACGCAGGCCCGCCCGGGCCAGGGTCAGCGCGGCGAACAGGCCCGCCGGGCCCATGCCAACCACCACCGGGGGGAGGGGGGAGGCGCGGGCGACGGGAGGGGGGACGTAGGGGGCGTCCGCCACGGCGGCCACGTTTTTGGGGGCTCGGCGGAGGATGGATTCCTCTTTATTTAATGTGACGCGGACGGAGCAGACCAGGTGGACATCGTTTTTCCGGCGGGCGTCGATGGACTGGCGGTGGAGGGAGAGGGCCAGCACGTCGCTGGGCCGGACGCCCAGGGCTTGGGCGGCCTTCCGGCGGAGCAGGAGCTCGTCCCCGTCTACAGGGAGGATCAGGTTGTCCACTTGCAGCATAGAGGGGGCTCCTTTCTAATTATATAATGTGGGGATGGATATGCTTTAGGGTAACACAGGCGGGGCGCTTTCGCAAGGGGGAAATCGCGGAGCAAAAAAAGTCGAAAAAACAGAAAAAAGGTCTTGACAAGGGCGGGGGAATTTGCTAATATAAGCGAGCGCTCGTGAGGGAGGCCCTGGGGACAGGGCGGGGGTCGAGGAAAAAGTTTTGAGGGATCAAAAAAATTACTTGACAAGAGCTCACGGGTGTGGTAACATTTAAAAGTTCGCGAGAGCGGGCGCTTGGATGAGGGCTCCGGGTCTGAGGCGAAGGAATTTGCGGAAGATGAAAAAAGGGGCTTGACAAGCGGCGGGCGGTGTGTTAAAATAAAGCACTGTCCGAACCGGTAAAGCGGGCGGGCTTGTACCTTGTAAATTAAACAACGAAGAAACGAGAAAG
>CATLEJ010000023.1 GCA_949916125.1 uncultured Oscillospiraceae bacterium | reverse complement strand
CGTGGGGGACAACAGCCTCATCGGCATGGGGGCCACCCTGCTCAACGGCGCGAAAATCGGTAAAAACTGCATCGTGGGCGCGGGGGCGTTGGTGACAGGCAAGATGGACGCCCCCGACGGCTCCATGGTGCTGGGCAATCCCGCCAAGGTCGTCCGCCCCCTCACCCAGTCGGAGCTGGCCGGCCTGCGCTCCAGCGCGGAGCACTATATAGAACTGCGGGAGGCGTATCGCTGATGGACGAGCTGCAACGCCTCCGGGGGGAGATTGACGCCATCGACCGGGAGCTGGTGGAGCTGTTCCGCCGCCGGATGGCGGTGACCCGGCAGGTTGGGGAGTACAAACGGGCAAACGGCGTCCCGGTGCTGGATCTGGAGCGGGAGCGCCAGTTGCTCCAGAACAAGGGGGAGCTGGCCGGGGAGGAGCTGCGCCCCGCCGTCATCACCCTGTTCCAGACGGTGATGGCCCTGTCCCGGCGGCAGCAGCGGGATCTCATGGGCCGGGGCCCGGACAACCCCGGCGTGCTGCGCTGGCAAGAGGCTCAAAACAATCTGCGCCAACCCATACCCGCCCCCCGGGTGGTGTACCAGGGGGTGCCGGGGGCGTACAGCGAGCAGGCCGCCCTGGACTTCTTCGGCCCCACCGTGGACACCACCGGCCTGGAGCAGTTCGAGGACTGCTTCCTGGCCCTGCGGGACGGCCGGGCGGACTACGCGGTGCTGCCCCTTGAGAACAGCTCCACCGGAGCCATCCGGCAGATCTACGATCTGCTCACCCAGTACGAGTGCTACATGGTGGGGGAGACTACGGTGAAGGTAGAGCACTGCCTCATGGCTCTGCCCGGGGCCAGTCTGGACACCATCACCCACGTCTACTCCCACGAACAGGGGCTGTTCCAGTGCGAGCGGTTCCTGAATGCCCACCCCGCCTGGAAGCAGGTGCCCCAGGCGGACACGGCGGGCTCGGCCAAGCTGGTGGCGGACAGCGGCGATCTTACAAAAGCCGCCGTCTGCTCCGCCCGGGCGGCGGAGCTGTACGGGCTGGACATCCTGGCCCGAGGCATCAACCACAATGCCCACAACACCACCCGGTTTGTGGTGGCCTCCCCCCGGCTGGAGCTGCGCCCCGGGGCGGACAAGGTCAGCACCCTGTTCGTCCTGCCTCATGAGGCGGGCTCCCTCCACGAGATCCTCACCGTGTTCAGCCTCCACGGGCTGAACCTGATGAAACTGGAGTCCCGGCCCCTGCCCGGGCGGAGCTGGGAGTATATGTTTTTCCTGGAATTCACCGGCCGGCCCGGTGACCCCGCTGTGGGGGACGCCCTCCACGAGCTGGCCCAGACCACCGGGGAGTTCCGGGTGCTGGGGTGGTTCCCCTCCAACCTGGATTAGAGGCCGGTTATGGAGAAAAATATCATTCTCATCGGCATGATGGGCTGCGGCAAGACCACCGTGGGCGCTCTGCTGTCCCGGCGGCTGGGGCTGGAGTCGGCGGACACCGACGCCCTCATTGAACAGCGGGCGGGCCGCCCCATCCCGGACATTTTCTCCCAGGACGGCGAGGCGCATTTCCGCGCCCTGGAGTTGGCGCTGTGCCGGGAGCTGTCCGGGCGGCAGGGGCTGGTGATCGCCTGCGGCGGGGGCCTGCCCACCCAGGAGGCGGCTATGGCCGCGCTGAAGGAGACCGGCCTGGTGTTCTGGCTGGACCGGGACCCCGGCGAGACCTACGACGCCTTGGACGTGTCCGGCCGCCCCCTGGCCCAAGCGGGGCGGGCCAATTTTGTCCGGCGTTACCATGACCGGGCCCCCGTTTACCGCCGCTGGGCGGATCACCTTGTCCGCGCCAAAAGCCCCCAGGCAGCAGCCGCCCTCATCGACGCCATTTATACGGAGGTGTCCCAGTCATGAAATTCCTCATCATCAACGGCCCCAACCTGAACCTGCTGGGCAAGCGGGAGCCCGGGATCTACGGCGATCAGAGCTACGACGCCCTGTGCGCCCTGATCCGGGACCATGCCGCCGCCCACGGCTCCACCGCGGACTGCTTCCAGTCCAACCACGAGGGGGCCATCATCGATCGGATCCAGGCCGCCGACGGGGTGTACGACGCCATTATCATCAACCCCGGCGCCTACACCCACTACAGCTACGCCATCCTGGACGCGCTGAAGGCGGTGGACGTGCCCGCCTACGAGGTGCACATCAGCCACATCGACCAGCGGGAGCCCTTCCGGGCCGTCTCCGTCACCGCCCCCGCCTGCGTGGGCCAGCTCTACGGACACGGCTTCGACGGCTACCTCATGGCCATGGATTATTTTTTGGAGGGCGGGACATGAGGCTCCAGGTCATCGGCGACCCCGTCCTCCACTCCAAGTCCCCTATCCTGCACGGGGCCATGCTGAGAGAGCTGGGGCTGGATATCCCCTATGATGCCCATGTGGTGCGCCGGGGGGAGCTACCGGAGTACCTGACCTGGGCCCGGGACAACGGCGTGACGGGCTTCAACGCCACCATGCCCCACAAGGAGGATCTGATCCCCCTGCTGGACAGGATCGACCCCGCCGCCCGGACCATCGGCGCGGTAAACACCGTCTGCCTCCGGGACGGGGACTGGGTGGGCTTCAACACCGATGGGGCCGGGGCGGTGGCCGCCCTGCGGGACGGCCTGGGGCTGGACCCGTCGGGCCTCACCGTCACCCTTTTGGGGGCGGGGGGCGCGGCCAAGGCCGTGGCGCTGGCCCTGGCGGAGGCCGGAGCGGAGCGGGTATTCGTCTGCAACCGCACCCTCTCCCGGGCGGAAGAACTATGCGCCCATGACCCCGCGGGGCGGCTGTCCCCCAGCGGGTTTGACCCTGACACCCTGAGCCGCTGTGCGGCCCGGTCCCGGCTGCTGGTGAACTGCACCAACCTGGGCATGGCGGGCTGTCCCGGCCAGTTCGAGGAGTTCTCCTTCCTGGACGCCCTGCCCCCGGACGCCGGGGTATTCGACCTGATCTACCACCCGGCGGAGACGGAGCTGCTCACCCAGGCCCGCCGCCGGGGGCTGAACACTCTGAACGGCCTGCCCATGCTGGTGAACCAGGCGGTGCTGGCCCTGGAGCACTTCCTGAACCGTCCCCTGAACCGCCCTGCCATGGCGGAGGCCGCCACCGCCGCCCTAAATCAAATGTGAGGTGAGAGCCATGTTAAAACCCCAACGCCTGCGCCCCGGCGACAAGGTGGCCATCGTCTCCCTGTCCAGCGGAATGCTGGGGGAGCCGCAGTTTTTCCACAAATACCATCTGGCTAAAGAGCGGCTGGAGCGGGACTACGGCCTCCAGGTCGTGGCCATGCCCAACGCCCTGAAGGGCAGGGACTACCTCTACCGCCACCCGGAGGCCCGGGCCCAGGATCTGATGGACGCCTTCCGGGATCCCGAAATCCGCGCGGTGTTCTGCGCCATCGGCGGGGACGACACCATCCGCCTGCTGCCCTGCATCGACTTCGACGTGCTGCGCCGCAACCCCAAAATCTTCACCGGCTTCTCCGACACCACCACCAACCACTTCATGATGTACAAGGCGGGGCTGGTATCCTACTACGGCGGGGCCATTATGACCAACTGGGCGGAATACGGGGCCATCAACGAGTACACGGCGGACGCCTTTGACAAGACCCTGTTCCACCCCCAGGAGTGCTGGACCATCCCGGCCAGCGATTTTTGCAGCTATGAAACGGATAAGGTGTGGTGGGACGAGGCCAATATGGACCGGATCATCCCCCGGTTCCCCAACACGGGCTACGAGATTTTGCAGGGCACGGGCAAGGCATCCGGCCCCCTGCTGGGCGGCTGCATAGATGTATTCGAGATGCTGTTCGGCACGTCCCTGTGGCCCTCCCCTGAGGAATGGCGGGGCAAGCTCCTGCTGCTGGAGACCAGCGAGGACGACATCGGCCCGGACTGGCTGACCTGGTTCCTCCGGGGCCTCCAGGCCCAGGGGGTGCTCCACGCGATCAACGGAATTGTGGTGGGCAAGCCCGGCTACGCGGACAAGCTGGAGCCCTACAAGGAGGTCTACCGCCAGGTGGTGGGCTTTGAGGCCGGCCTGCCCAATCTGCCCATCCTGTACAATGTGAACGTGGGCCACGCCTACCCCATCGGGCTGTTCCCCCTGGGGCTGGAGTACGAGATCGACTGCGAGGCCAACACCCTGACCCTGCTGGAACCCGCCGCGCGATGAAAAGGAGCTCGACATGGAACTGACCGCCAACGCCAAGATCAACCTCACCCTGGACATCCTCCGCAAGCGGGAGGACGGCTACCACGATTTGCAAATGGTGATGCAGTCCGTCACTCTGGCGGACTGCATCACCGTCACCCCCGCCAAGGGCCCCCAGGGGGACGCGGTGGCCGACCTGCGCTTCCTGCCCACGGGGAACCGAAACCTGGCCCAGGTGGCCGCCGCCGCCTTCCGGGCCGCCGCCGGCCTGGGGGGCGAGGTGGACGTGTCCATCCGCAAGCGGGTGCCGGTGTGCGCGGGGCTGGCCGGGGGCAGCGCCGACGCCGCCGCCGTCCTCCGGGCCATGAACGCCCTCACCGGGGCGGGGCTGTCCCCCGCCCGGCTGGCGGACATCGGGGCGCAGGTGGGCTCCGACGTGCCCTTCTGCGTGCTGGGCGGCACCGCCCTGGCCGAGGGCCGGGGGGAGCTTCTCACCCCCCTGCCCCCCCTCCCCCCCTGCCAGATCGTGGTCTGCAAGCCCCCCTTCTCCATCTCCACCCCCCCGCTGTTCGGGCGGGTGAACGTGCGGAAAATCGTCCGCCGGCCGGACACCGCCGGGGTGCTGGACGCCCTGGGCGTCGGCGACCTGCCGGGGGTGGCCCGGCGGATGTACAACGTCTTTGAGGACGTGCTGGACCGCCGCCGCGCCGCGGACATCGCCGCTGTCAAGGCCGTGCTCATCGACTGCGGGGCGCTGGGGGCGTCCATGTCGGGCAGCGGCCCGTCGGTGTTCGGCCTCTTTGACCGGGAGGACGCCGCCCAGGCCGCCGTCCTCCGCCTGCGGGACAGCTTCCGGGACGTGTTTTTGTGCGCCCCCGCCGGCCCAAAGGTATAAAACCAAAAAGCGCCGTCCATACTGTACCCGGCCGGCAAATCACGCGGCTTTCCCCCGCCGCTGCGCGGCGGGGGAAAGCCCGGACATTTGCGGCAACAGTACATAAGGACGGTGCTTTTTATGAAAACTTCCACTGCTAAGCTGCATCTCTGGGAGGCCGCGCTGCTGCTGGCCTTCGGCCTCACCCTGACGGCGGGGGTATGGGCCTCCGCCAGCGAGAGCGCCCTGGCGGGCCGGGTGCTCCGCCTCCACGTGGTGGCCAACTCCGACTCGGACAGCGACCAGGCCCTGAAGCTGCTGGTGCGGGACGCGGTGCTGGCGGCGGCCTCCCCCCTGCTGGACGGCGCGGACGGCCGGGAGGCGGCGGAGCAGGCCCTGGCCCCCCATCTGGACGAGCTGGCCCGGGCCGGGTCGGCGGCGCTGGCGGCGGAAGGCTGCGGGGACAGCGTGTCGGTGTCCCTGGCCGACCGGTGGTTCCCCACCAAGCAGTATGACGGCTTCGCCATGCCCGCCGGGCAGTACCGGGCGCTGGTGGTGACCATCGGGGAGGGCCGGGGCCGCAACTGGTGGTGCGTGGTGTTCCCGCCGCTGTGCCTGGGCTCGGTGACGGAGGAGAGCGTGGAAACGGTGGCCGGGGAGGCGCTGAGCGAGGATCAGGTGGCCCTCATCACCGGGCAGGACGGGGGCTACGTGCTGAAATTCCGCCTCATCGAGTGGTGGGAGGAGCTTTTGCAAAACCTGGGAGCGTAAGGGAGGGCCCCGCCGGCAGGCGGGGCCCTTTTTGTTGGAGGAAGAGGGAAAAAGTGCTTGCATTTCCCACTCTGATGGGATAAAATGAGGGCGGAAGCATAAAAGGCGGCAGGCCATGGGGTGTAGCGAGCACCCCATGGCCCTGCGCGAGTGACCACACCACTCAACACAGCGATTTTAAATCGTACCACGGGCCTATTATAGCCGTTTTTCGCCGGAATAGCAAGGCGGGAAAACGGGTGAATGGGTTTTGTGTTCGCGTTGATTTTTTCAAGGCGGTGTTGGGTATTTTAAACTCGACACCGCTTTTTATGTTTCCAGCAGGCTGCCGGGGCGGGTTCACGGCCCCGCCCCGGGCCGGTCTGTTGGAAAACATAATAAAGGAGAAAAGAGTATGAAAAAACGGTTTGCGGCAATTTTCCTGACGCTGGCCCTGTGTATGGGGCTGGCCGTCCCGGCCTTCGCGGCGGATCTCCCGGGCGGCAATGAGGAAGAGTTTCCAATTCCGAGTTTTGAGGATCAATTTCCGGGCGTCACCCTGAGCTACACTTTGGGGAGCGGGTACACCGCCGGGTTTGATACCGGTGCTAAAGTGGATAAGCAGTTTCAGATGGAGATCCAAATGCCTTATGCGGATCCCAAGGTGGATGCCGTAGAGCTTTCCTACTATGCGATCCTGGGGGACACCGAGTTCACCCTGTCCTTCAGTGGCTCGTCGATGGATGACGGCGTTATTGATGTTTCGCTGATATCCTATGTGAATCGGGGGGACGGTGTATACGTTCAAAAGCATGAGAGTTCGGACACAGGTCTTGACGTGCCGTATCTGAGATCTGATGGGAGCTTCTCACGCGAGTCTGCCGATGAGGCATGGCCAATGGCGGGCGACACCGTAAAATTCACTCTGCCCAAGCAGGAAGGTGGGAATGACGTACTGTACACGCTGGTATTTACGAAGCATATTCGTGGTGAAGATGCCTGGGCCGAAAACTCCATTAATTTGATGGTGGATGAAGCCGCCGTGGACAGCTATCTGGCCCGCCTGAATGCCCCCGCCTTTACCGATGTGCCCACCGACAAGTGGTATGCCGAGCACGTGAATTGGGCCGTAGAGAAGAACATCACCAACGGCACCGGGAACGGGAAGTTCTCCCCCGCCCAGCAGTGCACCCACGCCCAGATTTTGACCTTCCTGTACCGGGCGGCCCAGAACCAGGGCACGGCCGACCCCGGCGACATGGCCAAGGCGGTGGAATGGGCCAAAGCCAAGGGCATGATCGACGGCAGCTACGTGGGCGGCAGGTTCTGCACCCGCGCCGACGCGGTGAACTACATCTGGCAGGCCTTCGGCAAGAAGGACGCCAAGGCCAGCGGCTTCACCGACGTGCCCGCCGGAGCCGGCTACGCCAAGGCGGTGGACTGGGCGGTGGCCAACGGCATCACCAACGGCACCAACGACGCCCAGACCGAGTTCAGCCCGAACCGGGTGTGCGACCGGGGCACCATCGTCACCTTCCTCCACCGGGCCTACATCCCCGAGGCCCGCCTGAAATAACCCGGCGACGCCCCGTCTGCCCGTCCCGTGCAAGTTAGGGGGATAACCTATGTTAAAACGATTGCTTTCCATGCTGCTGTTCAGCGTCCTGCTGCTCTCCGGCTGCAGCGCGGCCGCAAACCCTGAGCCCACCCCCAGTTTCGATCCCAATCACGACCCCGACAAGCTCCCCATCCTGATGATGGTAGAGGACACCCTGTACCAGCATGGCGTCGGCACCTTGGATTCCTCCATCAAAATTGAAGACAGCCAGATCCTGGGATATATCACCACCAATTACGCCAATACCGTGCCCACCCAAAACGGGGAAGCCTGCGGGGTTCCCGAGGGCGCGCCCTACGCCCGGTGCCCCCTGGAGGAGTACCCCGAGGGCATGGTGGCGCGTATGCCCGGACAGATTGTCGATACCTGGTGGATCTTCCTCCCGGTGAAAACGGTGTGAAGCCCCCGCTCCCCGTCCCGTCCCCGTGACCACCCGAGCCCCGCCCCTCCCATGGGGGCGGGGCCTTTTTTGCCCTGCCCAGCATTGAAAAACGTCCCCGGTTGTGCTAAACTGGGGAAAAACTTTCTCCCCCGAGGTGACCCCCATGACCGACACCATCGCCGCCATCGCCACCCCCCTGATCCCCTCCGCCATCGGCATCCTCCGCCTGTCCGGGCCGGGGGCCGTCGCCGCCGCGGACGCGGTGTTCACCCCCTTCCACGGCGGGCCCATGTCCCAGCGTGCCGACCGGGCGTTGGTGTACGGCGCCCTCCGCGACAAGGACGGCGGCGTCATCGACCACTGCCTGTGTACCGTCTCCCGGGCCCCCCGCAGCTACACCGGGGAGGACACCGCCGAGCTGCAGTGCCACGGCTCCCCGGCGGCGCTGGCCCTGGGGCTGGAGGCCCTGTTCGCCGCCGGGGCGCGGCAGGCCCTCCCCGGGGAGTTCACAAAGCGGGCCTTCCTGAACGGCAGGCTGGACCTCACCGGCGCCGAGGCGGTGGCCGACCTCATCCACGCCGAGAGCCCCGCCGCCGTCCATCAGGCCGCGGGCCAGCTGGGCGGGGCGCTGGAGCGGATCGTGGACGGGATCTATGACCGGCTCACGGATCTGTGCGCCCATTTCCACGCCGTGCTGGACTACCCGGACGAGGACATCGAGCCCTTTGAGGCGGCGGAGCTGTCGGAGGCGCTGTCCGCGGCGGCGGGGCGGCTGGACGCCCTGGCGGACACCTACCGCCGGGGCCGCCTGCTGAACGAGGGGGCGCCCTGCGCCATCGTGGGGCGGCCCAACGCGGGCAAGTCCACCCTGTTTAACGCTCTGCTGGGCCGGGAGCGGGCCATCGTCACCGACGTGCCCGGCACCACCCGGGACACGGTGGAGGAGCGAGTCAATTTCGGCGGTGTGCTGCTGCGGCTCATCGACACGGCGGGCCTGCGGGAAACGCGGGACGCGGTGGAACAGCTGGGCGTGGAGCGCTCCAAGGCCGCCATGGAGGGGGCGGAGCTGATCCTGGCCGTCACCGACGGCTCGGCGGATTTCACCCCGGAGGACAGGGAGGCGCTCCGGCTGGCCGCCGCATCGGGCAGGCCGTGGATCTGGGTGGTGAGTAAGCGGGATCTGACAGGGCCCTGCGCCCTGTGGAGCGCCGATCCGGAGGGAAACGCCCCCGCCGCCTGCGTCTCCCTGTCGGCCCTCACCGGCGAGGGGCTGGACGAACTGGAGCGGGCGGTGGCAGCCCTGTTCCCCGCGCCGGCCGGCGGGGAGGCCGGCGCCCTGCTCACCAACGCCCGGCAGGCGGAGGCGGCAAACCGGGCCCGTCAGGCCGTCCGCCGAGGGGCGCAGGCGCTGGACGCCGGGATGCCCCCCGACGCGGTGGTGGCCGACGTGGAGGAGGCCCTGTCCGCCCTGGGCGAACTGACGGGCCGGACGGTGAGCGAGGACGTGACCGCCCGGATCTTTGAGCGGTTCTGCGTGGGAAAATAGCCCGTGGCAGTGGCTCCGCTTCGCCTGTAGTTCCCGCCCACCGGGCGGGAACTACAAAATAAAGCATGACAACAGCCCCCGCCCGGTGTATAATGGAAAAAGCGGAGGTGTTTTTATGAAGCTGGGAATGTGGATTTTCATGCTGGTGTGCAATCTGCTCATTCCGGCGGTGGCCATCTGGTATGGGCGGCGGTTTCAGGCCAACCCGCCGAAAGAGCCCAACGCCTGGTTCGGCTACCGCACCGCCCGCTCCATGAAAAGCCGGGACGCCTGGAACTTTGCCCAGCGGAAGATGGGCGAAGTGTGGGGCCGGTGGGGGTTTGCCATGCTGCCGTTGGCGGTGGTGTGTCAGGCGCTGACCCTGCTGTGCCCCGACGTGGAGGCCATGTGTATGTGGAGCCTGCCCATCACGGTGGTGGAGGTGGCCTTGCTGCTGCTGTCCATGCTCCCGGTGGAGCGGGCGCTGAAGGAGAATTTTGACGAGCACGGGCACAGACGGCAGAAGGAGGACTTGCCATGAGAGCGGTTGTGACCCGGGTAAAGAACGCCCGGGTGGAGATTGAGGACAAGGTGAACGGGGCCATTGACCGGGGCTTCCTGGTGCTTTTGGGCGTGGGCCCGGAGGACACCGAGGCCACGGCGGACAAGCTGGCGGACAAGGTGTGCGGCCTGCGCATTTTCGACGACGAGAACGGCAAGATGAACCTGAATCTGGCGGCGGTGGGCGGGGCCCTGCTGGTGGTGAGCCAGTTCACCCTGTACGCCGACACCTCCTCCCGGCGGCCGGGGTTCTCCCACGCCGCCAAGCCGGATCTGGCCGTCCCGCTGTATGAGCGGTTCATGGCCGCCTGCCGGGAGAGGGGCTTCCGGGTGGAGCACGGGGAGTTCGCCGCCGAGATGCAGGTGTTCTCCCAGAACGACGGGCCCATCACGATTTTACTTGAGGTATAATATGGCGGAGATCAAACAATTAGACCCCCACGTAGCCGACCTGATCGCGGCGGGCGAGGTGGTGGAGCGGCCCGCCAGCGTGGTGAAGGAGCTGCTGGAAAACGCCATCGACGCGGGGGCATCCGCCGTCACGGTGGAGATTTCCCACGGCGGGATGTCGCTGATCCGGGTGACGGACGACGGCTGCGGCATCCCGGCGGACCAGGCCCCCACCGCCTTCCTGCGCCACGCCACCTCCAAAATCTCCAGCGAGCGGGATCTGGAGGCCATCGGCACCCTGGGCTTCCGGGGGGAGGCGCTGGCCGCCATCTCCGCCGTGTCCCGGATGGAGCTGCTCACCCGGACGGAGGATGAGACGCTGGGAACCGCCCTCACCGTGGTGGCCGGGGAGGTGACGGGGCAGGAGGAGGCCGGCTGCCCCAGGGGCACCACCATGACCGTGCGGGAGCTGTTCTTCAACACCCCCGCCCGGCTGAAGTTCATGAAGAAGGATGCGGCGGAGGGGGCGGCGGTGTTCGCCGTGGTGCAGCGGGTGGCCCTGTCCCACCCGGAGCTGTCCGTCAAGTTTCTCCGGGACGGGAAGCAGGAGCTGCTCACCCCCGGGGACGGCCAGCTCAAAAGCGCCGTCTACGCCGTCATGGGCCGGGACATCGCCCTGGGCTTCCTGCCGGTGCAGGGCAGCGGGGAGGGGATGTCCGCCCAGGGCTTTGCCTCCCTGCCCGCCTGCTGCCGGGGAAGCCGGGGCTACCAGCACTTCTTTGTCAACGGCCGGTATATCAAAAGCCGGGTCATGACGGCGGCGGTGGAGGAGGCCTACAAGAACCAGAAGATGGTGGGCAAATTCCCCGGCTGCGTGATTCACCTGACGGTGCGCCCCAGCGAGGTGGACGTGAACGTCCACCCCACCAAGACCGAGGTGAAGTTCCAGCGGGAGCAGGCGGTGTTCACCACCGTGTACGGCGCGGTGCTGTCCGCCCTGGACCGGGACCACACCCGGCCCCAGGCGGTGCTCCCCGGCGTGAAGGCGGAGGACAGCGTGACCCCCAACCAGACCAGCCTGTCCCTCCACGACGGGGCGGGGGAGGCGGCGGGGA
Source organism: uncultured Oscillospiraceae bacterium (assembly GCA_949916125.1). Taxonomy (GTDB): domain Bacteria; phylum Bacillota; class Clostridia; order Oscillospirales; family Oscillospiraceae; genus Enterenecus. The sequence goes on along the minus strand of CATLEJ010000023.1, from coordinate 12,306 downwards.
CGCGGTTTATGCCCGCCGCCCGGTTCAAGCCCCTTGGGGGCGCCATGGGCCCGGGGAGGCAGCCCGAGCCGATCCGGCCCCCCGCCGCCGGGACAGGGGCGCCGCCCGCCCCGGCGAAGGAGAAAAAATCCCCCTTCCGGTGGGTGGAGCCGCTACCGGACGGGGAACCGAAGCAGCGGCAGCCGGCCCCCGTCCAGGCGGAGCCGCCCGCCCCGTCCCCTGAGCCCGTCCGGGCGCGGGAGCCGGAGCCCGTCCCGGCGGCACAGCCGGAACCTGCCCCCGCCCCGGAGGAAGAGCCCTGGGTGGTGCGGGGCGAGCTGTTCCGCACCTATGTGCTGGTGGAGCAGGGGGACAAGGTGCTGCTCATCGACAAGCACGCCGCCCACGAGCGGGCCAACTTCGACCGGCTGAAGGCGGACGGCTACCAGCCCATGGTGCAGGAGCTGCTCACCCCGGTGACCTTCACCCCGGCGCCGGAGGAGCAGGCGCTGCTGCTGGAGCAGGCGGGGCTGCTGGCCCGGTTCGGCTTCGAGGTGGAGCAGTTCGGCGACTCCGCCCTGGCGGTGCGCTCCGCGCCGGATTACCTGGACGCCGGGGAAATCGAGCCCGCCCTGCTGGAGCTGGCCCGGCGGCTGAGGCTGACGGGGGCCGCCGACCCGGCCGCCGCCCGGGACGAGCTGCTCCACACCATGGCCTGCAAGGCGGCCATCAAGGGCGGCTGGCGCAGCGGGGCCCAGGAGCTGGAGGAGGTGGCCCGGCTGGTGATGAGCGGGGCGGTGAAATACTGCCCCCACGGCCGGCCGGTGGCCATTGAGCTGACAAAAAAGCAGCTGGAAAAGCAGTTCAAGCGGGCGTAGGGCGTTACCCCTTCTTCCGCTCCTGCCACACCCGGGCCAGGATGTCCTTGAGCACCAGCATGGCGTCCAGCTCGCTGTAGCCGTAGTCCTGTTTGAGCCGGTCCAGCAGCGCCGCCAGCCCCTGGGCATAGGGGGCGGCGTCCACCTGCTCCCGGTAGGCCAGCAGGATGGGGTACTTTTTCCCCCAGGCCTTCGCCCAGTCCACCTTTTCCGTCACCGCGTCGGGGGTGTGGTCGATGGCCCGCTGGATCTCCTGCACGTCCAGGTCAAAGTCGATGAGCTCGTCCAGCGACAGGTGGTACAGCAGGGCCAGCCGCTTGGACTGGCGGATGTCGGGCAGGCTCTCGTCCGTCTCCCATTTGGAGACAGTCTGGCGGCTCACCCCCAGCTTTTCCGCCACCGCCTCCTGGGACAGGCCGGAATTCTTCCGGGCGCGGAACAGGCTGCTTCCCAAATTCATAAGATCCGCTCCTTTCTGTTTACCGGCCCATTATAACTGCACCGTCGGGGAAAATCCACCGCCGGAGGCGGGCATTTTCGCCCGTGAGCGCAACAAATTTCACCGCCAGAAGGAGGACGCGCCATGGCATACCGGCTTGAGGACATCAATGCCGCCGTGAGGCGGGACCCCGCCGCTTTTATGGAGAAGTGCGACCGGGACTATCAGGACAAGGTCGCCCGGGCCGCCGACCGGATCTGCGAAAACATGAAAAAAAGCCCCGTGGTGCTGCTGTCCGGCCCCTCCGGGTCGGGCAAGACCACCACGGCGGAGAAGCTCAGCCGGGAGCTGGAGCGCCGGGGGGTGCGCACCCATCCGGTGTCCATGGACGACTACTTCGTCAACCAGAACCTGGACTGCCTCCCCCGCACCCCGGACGGCTCCATCGACTACGAGTCCCCGGAGATGATGGACCTGAAGCTGCTGGACGAGCATTTCGCCCGGCTCACCCGGGGGGAGTGGATCCTGGTGCCCCGGTTTGAGTTTGCCCGCCGGATGCGCAACGACAGCCGGGGCACACCGCTGAAGCTGGGGCCGGACGAGGTGGCCATTTTCGAGGGCATCCACGCCCTGAACACCAGGCTCACCAGCCGCCACCCGGACGCCACCCGGCTGTATATCTCCGCCCGCAGCGACATTGTGGACGGGGACGGGGACGGGCAGGTGGTCTTCAAGCGCACCTGGCTGCGCCTCACCCGGCGGGCGGTGCGGGACTTCAACTTCCGGGGCACGGACATCGGCGGCACCCTGGATATGTGGGCCAACGTGCGGCGGGGGGAGAAGCTGTACATCTCGCCCTACAGGGACACCGCCCATATCAAATTTGACACCGCCCTGGCCTATGAGGTGTCCGTGATGGCCAGCTACGCCAAGCCCCTCATGGCGGCGGTGCCAGAGGAAACCCAGCGCCGGGGCGAGCTGCTGGAGCTGGTTGCCGCCCTGGACCGCTTTGAGCCCGTGGACCCCGGCCTGGTGCCGCCGGAGTCCCTGCTCCACGAATTTATCGGATAAGAAAAGCTCCCTCCCCCGCCGCGCGGGGGAGGGAGCTTTTTGTCATGTGCCGTCGCCGTACCAGCCGATCTCGGTGAGGATGCCCATGTTGGGATAGCGGGCCTGCAGGCGGCTGTCGGGATAGAATTCGTCCAGGAACCGGCTCACCGCGCCCAGGGCGGGCACGCCCTCCCGCCGCTGGTCCATCCGGCACAGGGCCGCGGCGGACAGCGCGGTGCTCCACGTCAGCAGCACCGCCGCCGCCAGCGCCGCCCACCGCCCGGCCTGCCGGGGAATGCGCGCCACCAGGGAGTACAGCGCCGGATAGGCCAGCCGCACCCACAAAATGGCGATCACCCCCCAGAACAGGCAGAAGATCAGGTTGACCCGCCCGTTGAGGTTCAGCGGCAGGTGGCGGTAGTCCCAGAAGCAGGCGCCGAACAGGATTTCCTGGAGCCAGGAGCATATGTATTCGTATACGCCGCCCAGCACGGTCCCGGTCATGAAGATCCGGGCGGGGCTCTGGTCGTCCATGCGGTGGAACACCAGAGTCAGCAGCACCGCCCCCGCGCCCCAGACGATGCTGAACGGCCCGTAGACCAGGCTGCTGCGGCTGATGAGCTCCCCCCGGGTGACCAGCCAGAAGACCACCTCAATGAGGTCGCCCACGAAGCCGGCGATCAAAAACAGCCAGAACACCCAGTAAGCGCTCAGCGGCGCGCGAACTGCTGCGCGGGCCTGTTCCCCGGCGTCGGCCGGCGCGGCCGTCATATGTTTTGTCATGGCGATCCCTCCTTGCGGGGCGGCGGTTTTGGTGTGTAGGGTAATATAGCATAGCCTATGCAAGAAAACGCAAAAGGAAATCTAAAGGTTTTTTTAAGTTTGCGTGGGGGAAGAGCAGGCAAAAAGCCCGCGCCCCAACGGGGCGCGGGCTTGCCGGACGGGGCCCCCGCAAAGCCGCACCTCGCAGGGGCCCCCACAAAAGTGTCAGCTTTTGTGGGGAGATGAGGCACAGCGGAACGGATGAGCTTTCGCCGCAGGCGGAAGCGGAGCTTAGCGGACTTTGCCAAAACGGGGCCCCCGCAAAGCCGTCCTTCAGGCTGTGTGGGGAAAGGAGGGGCAAGGGAGCGGGCGCAGCTTTCGCCGCAGGCGGAAGCGGAGCTTAGCGGACTTTGCCCCGACGTCAGCCCGGAGGCCAAGTCATGTCCCGGCCCGCCAGCACGTGGAAGTGCAGGTGGGGCACGGACTGCCCCGCCCGCTCGCCGCAGTTGGACACCACCCGGAAGTCGGTGACGCCCAGCTCCTTCGTTACCTTGGCAATGACCTCAAAGATGTGGGCCGTCACAGCGGAATTCTCCCCGGTGATCTCCCCGCAGGACCCGATGTGGGTTTTGGGGATCACCAGGAAGTGGACGGGGGCCTGGGGATCGATGTCGTAAAAGGCCAGGCATTGCTCGTCCTCATAGACCTTTTTGGAGGGGATCTCCCCCTTGACAATTTTACAGAACAGGCAGTCGGACATATTGGAACCTCCTTTACTGGTTTGGCACCACCGCGAAGAACTCCAGCGGGCCATCGCTGTTGTTGATCAGGGAGTGGGCCTGCCCCTTGGGGCAGTAGTGGCAGTCCCCGGGCCGCAGCGGCTCCTCGCCGCCCTCCACCTTCACCTTCCCCGTACCGGACAGGATATAGATGATCTCGCTGCTGGTCTCGTGGGTGTGGTAGCCGATGGACGAGCCGGGGGGCAGGATGCCGTGGAGGATGCGGTTCAGGCCGTCCACGTGCATCTGGGCGTGGATCTCACCCTCGCCGCCCAGGAAGTGGGGGATGGTCTCCACATCCATCTTGGAAAAGTCGATGAGCATGATGGTTCTCCTCTCAAAGGGGTTTGAATTGGTTGGCCTCGGGGTCGTAGGCGTACCCCGCCCCGGACAGCTTTTCCAGCAGCTCCGCCTCGTCCGCATCCAGCCCATCGCACAGGGCGGGCAGGTCGGAATACTCGTCCCGGAGCTTGGTGTTCACATAGCTGAGCAGGATATAAGGATCTTGTGGCAGCATAAATTTTTCCTTCTTCTATCGCGTATCTCCCGTTGCCGGGCAGAAATGGAGCAGTTCCCATCCCTGTCCGTCAGCGAGCATAAAGTTCTTTTTGGATACTTTTTCTTTCAAGAAAAAGTATCACACTCCCAGCTTCATGGCGACGACATTATCCACCATAGCCAGGGCGTTGTCCAGCATCAAAACATCTTTGCCGCCGCCCATGGCGCTGTCCGGCTTGCCGCCGCCGGAGCCGCCCGCGATAGCGCACACCTGCTTGATGATGTCCCCGGCCTTGACGCCCTTTTTGACCGCCTCCTTGCCGCAGGCGCACAGGAAGGTGATCTTGCCGTCGTTGACCGCCGCCAGCACCGCCACCACGTTGGCGTCCTTCTCCCGGAGCAGGTCGCCCATCTGGCGCAGCCGCTGGCCGTCCGCCTCGGGCACCGTGGCGGTGAGCACCTTCAGCCCGCCCACGTCGTGGGCGGCGAACAGGATGCGCTCGGTCTCGCCGGCGGCCTCCTTGGCCTTGAACTTCTCCACCATCTGGTGCAGGTTCCGGATCTCGCCCATGACGGCCTCCGCCTTCTCCCGCAGCTCAACCGGCTTGGCCTTGAGCACCGCCGCCGCCTGGCTGATCCGCTCCTGCACCTCGCCGAAGAAGGCCAAGGTCTCCCGGCCGGTGGTGGCCTCGATGCGGCGCACGCCGCTGGCCACGGAGAACTCGCTCTTGATGCGGAAAGCCCCCGCCATGGCGGTGTTGGGCAAGTGGGTTCCGCCGCAGAACTCCACAGAGAAAGCCTCCTTCTCTTTTTCGCCCATGGATACCACCCGGACGGTGTCGCCGTACTTCTCGCCGAACAGGGCGATGGCGCCCTTCTTCTTGGCCTCCTCGATGGGCAGCACCTGGGTGTCCACCGGGTAGCCCGCCAGGATGGCGTCGTTCACAATGCGGCCCACCTCGGCCACCTGCTCCGGGGTCATGGCCTCGAAGTGGGTGAAGTCAAAGCGCAGCCGGTCTGGCTCCACCAGGGAACCGGCCTGATGGACGTGATCCCCCAGCACCTCCCGCAGGGCCTTGTCCAGCAGGTGGGTGGCGGAGTGGGCGCGGGCCACGGCCTTGCGGCGCTCCAGGTCGATCTGGGCGCCCACAATATCGCCCACCTTCAGCACGCCCTCGGTCATCTTGCCGTAGTGCATATACTTGCCGCCCTTGTTCTTCTGCACATCGGTGACCTCGAAGCCCACCTTGTCGGCAAAGATCACGCCGTGGTCGGCCACCTGGCCGCCCATCTCGGCGTAGAAGGGTGTCTTGTCCAGCACCACAATGCCCTCCACGCCGGGCATCAGCTCCTCGGCCAGCTCGTTCTCCACCACCAGGGCCACTACTTTCACGCCCTCGATGGCGGTGTGCTCATAGCCGTCAAACTCCGTCTCAGGCACGTCCTTGCCGAACTCCACCCCGGCCCAGCCCAGGTCGCCCAGGGCCTCCCGGGCCTTCCGGGCCCGCTGGCGCTGCTCGTCCATCAGCTTGTGGAACTCGGCCTCGTCCAGCTCCAGGCCCTGCTCCTGCGCCATCTCCAGGGTCAGATCCATGGGGAAGCCGTAGGTGTCGTACAGCTTGAAGGCATCCGCGCCGGAGAAGGTCTTTTCCCCCTTCTCCTTGTGGCCGGAGAGCATCTCGTTGAAGATCTTGATGCCGCCGTCAATCGTCTTGGCGAAGTTCTCCTCCTCCACCCGGATGACCTTGGTGATATAGTCCTGCCGCTCCCGCAGCTCGGGGTAGTGGCCCTCGTTCTCATGGATGACGGTGTCGCACACCTGATAGAGGAACGGCTCGTTGACCCCCAGCAGCTTGCCGTGGCGGGCGGCCCGGCGCAGCAGGCGGCGCAGCACGTAACCCCGGCCCTCGTTGGAGGGCAGCACACCGTCGCAGATCATGAACACGGCGGAGCGGATGTGGTCGGTGATGACCCGGAGGGACACGTCCTTCTCCCTGGTCTCGCCGTAGTGGGCGTGGGTGATCTCGGACACCCTGTTGGTGATGTTCATCACGGTGTCCACGTCGAACAGGGAGCCCACCCCCTGGCATACGCAGGCCAGCCGCTCCAGGCCCATGCCGGTGTCGATGTTCTTCTGCTTCAGCTCGGTGTAGTGGTCGTGGCCGTCGTTATCGAACTGGGAGAACACCACGTTCCACACCTCGATATAGCGGTCGCAGTCGCAGCCCACGGTGCACCCCGGCTTGCCGCAGCCGTACTGCTCCCCCCGGTCGTAGTAGATCTCGGAGCAGGGGCCGCAGGGGCCGGAGCCGTGCTCCCAGAAGTTGTCCTCCTTGCCGAACTTGAAAATGCGCTCGGCAGGGATGCCGATCTCCTCGTTCCAGATGCGGAACGCCTCGTCGTCGGCGGGGGTGGTCTCATTCCCGGCGAACACGGAGGGGTACAGGCGGCTGGGATCCAGCCCCACCCACTCCTTGGAGGTCAGAAACTCCCAGGCCCAGTGGATGGCGTCCTTCTTGAAGTAGTCGCCGAAGGAGAAGTTACCCAGCATCTCAAAATAGGTGCCGTGGCGGTCGGTGTGGCCGATGTTCTCAATGTCGCCGGTGCGGATGCACTTCTGGCAGGTGGTGACGCGGTGGCGGGGGGGCTCCTGCTCCCCGGTGAAGTAGGGCTTCATGGGGGCCATGCCGGAGTTGATCAGCAGCAGGGACGCGTCGTTTTGCGGGATCAGGGAAAAGCTGGGCAGGCGCAGGTGGCCTTTGGTCTCGAAGAACTTCAGGAACATCTCCCGCAGCTCGTTCAGGCCGTAGGGTTTGGGATCGTACATGGGAATTACCTCCGTTTTATTGATGGTTTTTTGTTTGATCTGCTTGATTCGGCAGGGGATCCAGCACCTCCGCCAGCCGGAAAATCTGCCACACCGCGCCGCCGATGCGGTGGGCCAGCTTTTTCCTGCTCTCGCCGCCGTACTGGGAGATGTGGCAGGAGACCACCACCTCCCCGTTGTCCGCGCCGTAGCTGCCGTCGCTTTTTCGGGGCATATAGGCCAGGGAAATTTCCAGAAATCCGGGCTTTTGCTCCACCTCGACGCCGATGAGCTGGTGGCCCCGGTGGAACGCCTTGTAGGAGCGGCACCCGGGCACCGCCGTCCAGAACTTTTTCTCCGGCGGGCCCTCCGGCCTGGGCGGGTCGAACCACTGGTCCGCCATGTCCAGCACCAGCCTGCCCACCGTCTCGTGGACGTAGGGCGGGGGCAGGATCGCCGGCTCGGGCAGGACGTAGATCCACGCCGTGGGAAACAGCAGCAGCGTCCCGTCCGCGGCGCGGAAAAGCTGGAGATCGGCCTTTGGGGGCGGCTTTTTCGTCAGGGCCGTTAACAGCTTACCCACGGTACACCACCTCAAATTCCTCGCACACCACCGGCATGGACGGGGAGAATTCCAATCCGGCTTCCTCCAATTCGGCCCGGAAGAAGGCCTCGTGTACCCGCCGCCAGCAAGCCAGCGAGCGGTCGCCCTCCCCCTCCCGCCAGGCCTGCTCCGCGCCCACCTGGTCGAAGGGCGCGGTGTACACCCTTGTGGTGCGGATGATGCACACCGCCTCGTCCCGGCTGTTGAGGATGACGCTGTACTCCCCGGCCCTTGGCATGGGTTCCTCCCCTGCCTCATACCAGACGCCCGCGCTGGCGGTGGCGGTCTTGATCCCCGCGCGGGTCAGCTCCGCCAGTCCGTCCGGGTCGGCCCCGTAGGCCCAGGCCTCGTAGTCCTCCCCGGCGTCCGGGTGGGCGGCCCGGTACGCCGCCCAAAGCTGCTGGTGGGTCATAAAATTTCCTCCAAAAAAGAAAACGCCCCTGCCAAACTCAGGGGTGAAACTGCTGTCACGCTACGCCTGCTCGCGACGCGCGGCTTCACTGCGACTCAGGCAAAACCCGATCCCACTGTGTGGGCTCTGGGCTTTTGCCCTCGCTCCGCTCCATCCGCGCTGCTCACGACGGCTCCGCGCTTCCTGTTCCACGGTACCACCCTGATTTCCTTCTGGCAAGGACACTCAATCGCCCGGTAACGGGGGCGCCGCCCCGGTCGTCCCGGGGGTGCTCGGGAGTGGCTTGTCCGGCGGCACACGCGAGGGCTTGCACTGTCCCCTCTCGCTTGGGCGCGGCGGGCCGGACTTGGCTCCGTCATTGCCTGACTATTCTATCACATTTTCCGCCGTTGTCAACGGGGAATGTTGACAAAAAGGCCCCGGAGGAATCCCTCCGGGGCCGTATGCGCGAATATTCAATCCGTAAAGCCGTCCAGCACGCGGTAAAGTGCGGCGTTCCAGTCCTGGCAGCCCTCCGGGGCGTACTTTTCCGGGGCGTTTGACAGGATCACATAGTACAGGGCGCCCTCATACACAAACCACGCCTCGGGACGGCCGCCGGGGTCGTCCTGCGTGGGGTGGTACACCACCGCCTGCGTCCCGTTGGGCAGCGCATACTCCGTCAGCGTGCCGGCGGGGTATTCCTCCCCATGAAGGGGGAAGTCGCCGGGATTGTGTTCAAAATACAGGTCGGTGAACATATGCCCCAGCACCGTCACGTACGCCCCGTCCGACAGGAACGAGCACTCGACGGAGACGTATTCCAGCTCCCCGGCGTAGGGCGTCATGTCCCGTCCCGCCTGGGTATACCGGAAGCGGCGCTGGTTTTCCCCGTGCTCGCAGTACCGCACCTGCGCGGAGCAGGCTTTCAGCTCGCCAGCCCCGGTCAGGAATTTGGGGCTTTCGTCCATCACCGTGTTGTGGACCAGGGGCCGGCCCACGTAGTCCTCCATCTCCGCCCAGCTGTCCGTGCCGGCGTACCAGAAGCCCTCCCCCTCCGGCGACCAGAGGATGCTTTTGCCGAAGTCGTCTGCGGTAAACCGTTTCACCTCGCTGTACGCCTTCTGGGTGTACCAGCCCCCGTCGTGCTCCACGGAGACGAACCAGCTCCGGAACACCGTCCCGGCGGCGAAGGCCGTCCCCGCCAGCGCCAGGCACAGCGCCGCCGCGATGAGCGCCGCCCGCAGGGGGCGGACCGTCCGCTTTTTTTCTGCCCGCTGTCCCGTCAAATTCTTCATGATACGCTCCTTTCCCGCGTCGGAAAACCTCAGGCTGTCCAGGGCTTCCCGGTACTCCCGTTCAAATGGTCCCATAGCTCTCGCCCTCCAGCATGGTTTTCAGCTTCTTCCGCCCCCGGCTCAGGTGGGCGGACACCGCCGCCCCGCTGCGCCCCGTCAGGGCCGCGATCTCGTCGATAGAATACCCTTCGTAATAAAAGAGATAAATCGCCTCCCGGTATTTATCCGGCAGGGCCATCACCGCCTCCAGCACGTCGGATCGGGGCGGCTCCGGGGCCGCCTCCTCCAGCCCTTCCTCCAGGGGGACGGCCTTCCGCCGGAAGGCCCGCAGTTCGTCCTTGCAGGCGTTTACCGTGGCGCGGATCACCCACGCCTTCTCGTGCTCGGGACTGTCGAAGGCCTGCTCCGTGGTCAGCAGCTTCAGCAGCACCGTCTGGCAGATGTCCTCCCCGTCCTGGGTGGATTTGAGGTAGGTGTAGCTCAGCCGCAGGATCAGGTCGGAGTAGGTATTCACCAGCCGCTCCGCCTCCCGCGGGTCGATCTCTCTCATGGGTATCTCTCCTTCAAAGGCGCCTTCAACTGGAATACGATTGAGAGGAGCGGATCCTGACAGGGCGGGCGGATTTTTTCCGCCTGGGATTAACAAACCCGGAACATCCGCCGATACCCTTGCTAACGGTGCTCACCGGCCGGGCGCGCCCGGCGTGAGCCGCATTTTGATGTGGGGGATACCGTCCTCCAGAAATTCTTCCGAGACAGGGACAAAACCCTGCTTTTCGTACAGCCCCCGGGCGTAGACCTGGGCCTCCAGCACAATGCTTTGGGCGGCCAGGCGCTCCCTGGCCACCCGGATGCCCTCGGCCAGGATCCGGCTGCCCAGGCCGCGCCGCCGCTTGACGGCGATCACCCGGCCGATGGAGGGCTCGTCGAAATTCGTGCCCGCGGGCAGCACCCGCAGATAGGCCTGGATCCCGTCCCCATCCCGCAGCCAGACGTGGTACGCGGCCTTATCCGCGGCGTCCACCTCCTGGTAGGGGCACTGCTGCTCCACCACAAATACCGCCACCCGCAGCTGGTAAAGGTCCGCCAGCTCCTCCGCCGTCAGCTCCCGGAAATGCTTGACCATCAGCTCCAGCCCGCCGCTGTCCTGTGTATTCATCCGTTTTCCTCCTTTTCCTGTTCTGTCCGCCATGAGCGGATGGCGTCCAAAAACGCGCCGCCGTACCGCGCGGCCTTCACCGTCCCCACGCCGGATACCACCAGCCGCTCCGCCTCCCGCGGGTCTATCTCTCTCATAGGTATCACTCCTTCAAAGGTGTCTTCAACTGGAATACGATTGAGGGGCCAATCCTGACAAGGCGGCGGATTTTTTCCGCCTGGGATTAACAAACCCGGAAAATCCGCCGATAATGTTTATACAGGATACAAATTTGGAAAGGAGGGGCAGGTATGGAACTGCGCAGCGCACGGGAACTGCGCCGGAACGAGCAGCTCGCCAGAACTACGGCGAAAAAGGCGGAGGCCTCCGCCCCGGCCCGGAAGGCCCCCGCCCGGCCCGCCGCGGACAAGGTCACCCTGTCCCGGCAGGCGGTGAGCTACCTGGAGGAGCAGAACCGCCGGATGTGGCAGTACCAGCAGGAGCGGGAGCAGCGGCGGCAGTCCCGGCTGGACAGCGAGCTCTCCGCCCTGGACACGGCCAAGAGCCGTCTGAAGCGGATGGAGGATGAGCTGGACATCCTGAACAAGTGCCAGAAGATCGCCGCGTCCATCATGAAGGGCAACCGGGTGCCCCCGGAGGATCTGCGCTACCTGATGGAGCACGATCAGGCGGGCTATAAGCTGGCCATGGCCATGCGGCGGCACAACCCCGACCCGGAGGACGAGGAGAGCGCGCTGGACGACGAGGACAGGAACGGCGCGGTGGAGGGCTCCGGCGGCGGGGAGGCCCCGTCCGTGGAGGCCGCCGGGGCGTCCGAGGGCGGGGGAAATGTGTCCGCTTCGGCGGAGTAAATTTCAATACAACAAACCGCTCCTGGGTTTCTTGGGAGCGGTTTCTATTTACTTTCCCTTTGGATAAGGGGATTTTCTATTCGTAAGCCCTAAAATATAGTCCGTACTTGTCTTATAGTATCCGGCCAATTTAATTAATGCCCAAAGTGGAATATCATAGGTACCCTTTTCATAACGACGATATACCTCCCGCTTGCAGTCCAAAAAATCAGCGATTTCCTGCTGCGTCTTGTCAGAATCAATCCGCAGATCTTCAAGCCTCTGAAACAGCATAGCGCATCACCTCTACATGATGCTACTATCCTGTTGCATTTCGGGCGAGAATATGCTACAATATTGTTGCATTAAAAAGGGGGGAATCTATATATGCAGGATGGAATAAATCTGGGATAAAAATCCCGCCCGAAACATTCGGGCGGGATTTTTCCGCGTCACCGCACCACCAGCTCGCCGTCCACCGCGTCCACGGTCAGCGTGGAATCGGGCATGGCCTCCCCGGCGATGATCTTCCGGCCCACCAGGTTCTCCACCGTGTGCTGGAGATACCGGCGCAGGGGCCGGGCCCCGTACATGGGGTCGTAGGCGGCGTCCAGGATCAGGGACTTGGCCCCGTCCGTCAGCTCCACCTTGAGGCGCTTGTCCGCCAGACGGCGGTTGAGCCCCGCCAGCAGCAGGTCGATGATGTGGTAAATGTTTTCCCTTGTCAGCGGCTTGTAGAACACGATCTCGTCCAGCCGGTTCAGGAACTCCGGCCGGAAGGAGCGCTTCAGCAGCTCGTCCACCTGGGAGCGGGCCTCGTCGGACACCTCGCC
>CATLEJ010000022.1 GCA_949916125.1 uncultured Oscillospiraceae bacterium | reverse complement strand
CGCTTGGCGGCTTGCGGGCCGCCGTGTTTCACACGGCGTTTGCCGATATTACTTCCGAACCGAAAGGTCGGAAGTAATAGCTGCCATGTTTTGCGGTTGCCGCCGTCTGCGGCGGCGAGCAAAACGGCTCAAATCAAATGGTATTATTTCCGAATTTTTCATTCGGAAATAATATTATAGCATAGGAATGGCAAAATGGGAAGCGCAACCGGCCCCGCCCGGCCCGAACAGTAATCCTCTGTTCGGGCCGGGCGGGGCCGGTTTGTTCACGATCCGTGCGCCGCCCCGATCAATGCCGACCAGCACGGCCCGCCCTGCGCGTCGAGATAAGCTTCCAGCCCGCTCAACACCGTATCCGCCGCATTGGGATTGACGAACTGGGCGCTCCCAACCCCTACCGCAGACGCCCCGGCCAGGATGTATTCCAGCGCGTCCTCCCAGGTGCAGATGCCGCCGCTGGCAATGATGGGGAGCTTGACCCGCCGGTACAGGTCCCACGTCCTCAACACGCCGATGGGGCGGATCGCCGGGCCGCAGACCGGCCCCCGCTCATTCCCGATGGCGGGCCGGCGGGTCCGCCAGTCAATTTTCATGCCCAGCGGGGTGTTTGTCGTGTAGAGCGCGTCCGCCCCGCCGGCCTCGATTGCGGCCGCTGTCTCCAGGTAATTCTCATAATTGGTGTTGAACTTTACAATCACGGGCAGGGATACGGCGGCCCGCACCGATTTGACCAGGTCGTGGGCGGCCTCCGGGTCCCGGCTGAACCAGCCCGCGCCATGGGCCACATTGGGGCAGGCCGCATTGAGCTCCAGCGCGGCAATCTGCCCGCCGAACCGGTCCTCGGTTTCCCGGCACAGCGATACGTATTCCTCCACCGTATTGCCGCCGACGCTGACAATGATCTGGTCCCGGTCCAGGGCCGCCAAAACCCGGGGCATTACCTGCGCAAAGAAAACATCCCGGCCCGGATTTTGCAGCCCGATCGAGTTCAGCACGCCCGAGGGGACCTCGGCAATCCGCTGGGGGCGGTTCCCGGCCCTGGGTTCGGCGGTGAAGGTTTTGAGGCTGACCGCCCCGAACCGCGACAGGTCGGTATACGCCGCCAGTTCATAGCCGTGCCCGGTACAGCCGGAGGCGCCCAGCACGGGGTTGCGGAGGGTGAGCCGGCCCAGCCGGACTTCAAGGCTCTTCACCGAAAACCACCTCCTCGGCCCGGAACACGGGGCCATCCCCGCACACCTTCCGATAGGTCACGCCCTGCTCCGTGCGGACGGCAATGGCGCAGCCCAGGCAGATGCCGATTCCACAGGCCATGCGCCGCTCCACCGAGAGCTGGCAGGGCGTATGGTATTCCGCCGCATACGCCGCCACGGTCTCCAGGAAGCCCTCCGGCCCGCAGGAAAAGACGGCGTCAACGCCATGCCGGAGGATGGACGTCAGCACAGCCGGCAAAGCGCCGCGGTTTTCCGAAAACACGATCCCGATCCGCTCCCGGAACGGCAGCGCCTGGAGCAGCTCCGCATCCCGTTCCGGCGAGAACAGCAGGCGCACCTGCTTCCCCTCGTCCAGCAGCCGTTTGGCCAAAAAGGCCAGCGGGGCCAGGCCGATCCCCCCCGCCGCCAGGACGCAGTCCCGGTCCTCCGGCCCCCAGGAAAACCCGTTCCCCAGGGGGCCCAGCACATCGACCTCGGTTCCCGCGCTCCAGCCGGTCATCGCCGCCGTGCCGCGGCCCGCCGTGCGCACCAGCAGGGAAAACGTCCGCGCCCCGTCCGCGTCAAAAATGCTGATGGGCCGGCGCAGGAAGGGCTCACAGCCGTCCGTGAGCCTGACCTCCACAAACTGGCCCGGCCGGGCTGTGCGGGCGATGTCGGGACATTCAAACGTGTACAGCGTGTCCCGCCGGGTGACGGGACGGATTTCGGTCAGCACAGCAAGCATAAATACCTCTCCTTTTCAGGGGGTGGACGGGCCGGCAATCCGGGCGGCCCCGCTGTCCCGGGCGGCCTGGGCCACCGCGGCGGCCACCGCCTTCCCCACCCGAGGGTCAAAGGGGGCGGGGATGATGTAGTCGGCGCTGAGCTCCTCCGGGGCGATCAGGTCGGCCAGCGCGTCCGCCGCCGCCACCTTCATCGCCTCGTTGATCTCCCTGGCCCGCACGTCGAACGCCCCCCGGAAGATGCCGGGGAAGGCCAGCACATTGTTAATCTGGTTGGGGAAATCGCTGCGCCCGGTGGCCACCACCGCCGCGCCGCCCGCCTTGGCCTCGTCGGGGAAAATCTCCGGCGTGGGGTTGGCGCAGGCAAAAATGACGGCGTCCTTCGCCATGGTCCCCACCATTTCCTTTGTCACCGCGCCGGGGGCGGACACGCCGATGAACACGTCGGCCCCGGCCAGCACGTCGGCCAGGCTGCCCTTCCGCCGCGCCAGGTTGGTGACCCGGGCCATCTGCTCCTTGACGGGGTTCATCCCCGCCTCCCTGCCCTCGTAAATGGCCCCGTTCCGGTCGCACAGGGTGATGTCCTTTACCCCCGCCGCCAGCAGCAGCCTGCAGATGGCGATGGCGGCCGCGCCCGCGCCGTTCATCACCACCCGGACGTCCTCTTTGCGCTTGCCCACCACCTTCAGGGCGTTGTTCAGCCCCGCCAGGGTGATGACCGCCGTGCCGTGCTGGTCGTCGTGGAAAATGGGGATATCGCAGCAGGCCTTCAGCTTTTCCTCAATCTCGAAGCACCGGGGGGCGGAGATATCCTCCAGGTTTACCCCGCCAAAGGAGCCGGAGATCAGTTGGATCGTCCGGACGATCTCGTCCACATCGTGGCTCTTGATGCACAGCGGGAAGGCGTCCACCCCGCCGAACTCCTTGAACAGGACGCACTTGCCCTCCATCACCGGCATACCGGCCTCGGGGCCGATGTCCCCCAGGCCCAGCACCGCGCTGCCGTCGGTGACCACCAGGCACAGGTTCCAACGCCGGGTGAGGTCATAGCTTTTCTCCACGTCCCGCTGGATTTCCAGGCAGGGCTGGGCCACCCCGGGGGTATAGGCCAGGGACAGGTCCCGGGCGGTTTTCACCGGAATGGTGGAAACCACCTCCAGCTTGCCCCGCTTTTCATAATGCAGTTTCAGGCTTTCTTCCGCAATCTGGGTCATGGCGCCTCTCATCTCCTTATATGATCCGCCACCCGGCGGGCGATCCCGGGGCACTGCCCCAGGTAGGCCATGGGGTCCAGCAGGGCGTGGATCTGTTCCGCGGTCATGGCCTGGGCCACCGTCTCATTTTTCAGCAGCGCCGTTTCAAAGGGCTCCCCGCTGTGGAACGCATCGACGGCGATCCGGTTCACCAGCTCATGGGCACGCTGCTTGCCGATCTTCCGGCCCAGCTCCAGCATGACGTGCTCGGACTGGGTGAGGCCGCCCAAACGGTTCAAGTTATCCAGCATGGCCTTCTCATTGACCTGGAGCCCCGCCAGCAGCCCGTCCGCCCGGTCCAGCAGCTCCCCGGCCGCAACGCAGCATTCCTCCACGTGCTGGCGCTCCCCCACAAAGTGCATGATGTTCCGCTCGTGGTCCACCCACATCATCTCCAGCACGGCGGCGTGGTGGTAGCGGATATCCCGGGCCAGGCTCATCATGTGCTGGGTGGAGGTGGGGTTGATTTTGTGGGGCATGGTGGACGACCCCACCTTCCCCTCCGCCCAGGGCTCGGACAGCTCGCCGAATTCGGTGCCCATCAGCAGGTAGACCTCCTGGGCGATCCGGCCCAGGCAGCCGCCGATCAGGGCCATCTCCCCGGTGAACTCGGCCAGCCGGTCCCGGCTGGCGTGCCACGATACGGCGGGGACCGCCAGCCCAAGGGCCCGTGCCATCCCGGCCTGGATGGCGTCCCCGTCCGCGCCGAAGGACACCATGGAGCCCACCGCCCCGGACAGCTGGAGGGCCAGCACCCGCTCCCGGCTCTGCTCCAGCCGCTGGAGACACCGTTCCAGCTCATCCGCCCAGACGGCGGCCTTATAGCCAAAGGTGATGGGCAGGGCCTGGATGTTGTGGGTGCGGCCCATCATGGGGGTGTCGGCGTACCGGCGGCACAGCTCCAGCACAGAGGACTGGATGCTCAGCAGTTTATCCCGGAACAGGCCGTACAGCGTCTGGAAGGCCAGCACCATGGCGGAATCCATGATGTCCTGGGTGGTGGCGCCCAGGTGGATGTACTGGCCGCTGTCCGGCCCGGCGGCCTCTTCCAGCAGGCGGAGCATGGACACCATGGGGTGGCCCGTCTTGGCATACAGCTCGTCATACCGCTCCAGCGCCAGCTTTTCCACATGGGCGGCGGCGCAGATCTCCTGCGCCGCCTTTTCCGGGATAATGCCCAGCCCGGCCTGGGCCTGGGCCAGGGCCGCCTCCACCTTCAGCCAGCGGGCAAAGCGGCCGTCCCGGCTGAACAGTGCCCGTACTTCTGTATCAATCGCTCTCATCCTGCCGCCCTCACCTGCTGTTTTCCGCCGTGATCATCTTGCCGTACCCCGGCTCGCCGGACACCTCGCCGTTCTCCATCACCACGCGGCCCCGCACCACGGTGCCGGTGACCGCGCCGTGCATTTTGCGCCCCACGTAGGGGATGGTCTGGGTCTTGGTGTACACCTTGTCCTGTTCGGTGATGGTCCACTCCTTCTTCAGGTCCACAATGGTGAAGTCCGCGTCGGTGCCCACCAGGTTGGAGCCCTTCCGGGGGTACATCCCAAAGGCCTTGGCAAAGTTGACGGAGGTGACCTCCACCAGCTTTTCCAGGGACAGGTCGCCCTCGTTGACGTGGGACACCAGCAGGTGGCCGAAGTAGTCCAGCATGGCGAAGCCCGCGCCGGTGTGGAGGGCGTCGTCGGAGTGGTACTCGCCGGGGGCGTGGGGGGCGTGGTCGGAGCCGATCATGTCGATCACCCCGTCCCGGATGGCCTTCCAGATTTTGTCCTTGTCCGGCTTGGCGTCGTGGTTGAGATAGATGTACTTTCCGGAGGCGATGTCATAGATCTCGTCGGAGGCGTCCATGGCGGGCATATACTCGAAGGAGGACACGATGGTCATCTCCCCCCGCTCCTTCAGCATCCGCACCAGGTCGATGTAGCCGGGCATCCAGGCGTGCATGGCGTACCACTTCATGCCCGCCTTCTTCGCGTAGTAGGACAGCTGGTAGGCCGCGCCGGTCATCTCCTCGTCGGAGTACCACATATGGCGCACGTTTTCCAGGGTGATGGGCTTGCCCTCCGCCTTGACCCGCTCCACCGCCGCGTCGAAGAAATACTTGTCGAAGGGGTGGACGGAGCAGTATTTCCCCGTGGCGGCCACGGCCTTGAACGCCTCGAAAATGCGGTGGGTGTCCAGGGTGCCCGCGGTGGTGTTGTAGGGATAGGTGGCCACCTTCTCAAACAGCTTGAACCAGGCGGAGCCGGCCTGCGCAATCTGCTTCACGTCCTCCGCCGTGCCCAGGGGGCAGCCGATGGGGTTGAAGTCGACGACGGCCCGCTCCTGGCCCGCCTTGACCTCTTCCATGTAGTCGGTTAGGGTGTTGGGCACCGGCTTCACATTGGGCTGGGGGCACACCATGGTGATGCCGCTGTGGGCGGCGGCCATGGTGCCGGTGTAGAAGTCCTCCTTCTGGGTGAGGCCGGGGTCGCGCAGGTGGCAGTGGCAGTCGATGAAGCCGGGCAGGACGTATTTCCCGGCGGCGTCAAGGACCTTTGCGCCCTCCAGGGGGACGGACGGATCCGCCAGCACGGCGATCTTCTCCCCTTTCACGCCCACATTCAGGCTGTAAAACCCTTTTTCCGTGTAGACAATGCCGTTTTTTATGACCAGATCAAAATTCATGCTGTTCACCTTCCAATCAGAAATAACTTGCCGCAGGGGCCGGGAGCCGCCGGTCAGAGCGGCCCCCGGAGCTGCGGGAGATTTTGTGCCGGAGTGCCCGCGGGGCTGACCCGGGGCCCCTTTACCTCAGAAATCCGGATACGATGTTGATCAGGTTGTTGACCACGGTGACCATGACAAAGACGTAGGCAATGGAGAGCGCCACGGTAAAGGGCTTATTGACCCGGTACTCGCCCATCTCGTCCTTGCGGTTGCACAGCAGGATGGTCATGATGCCGAGGATCGGGGTGTTGATCACGCCGCCGATCTGGGCCAGCGTCAGCATCTGCGCCGGGGCCCCGCTGTACAGGAAGCCAATCACGGCGGCGAAGACGAGCATGAGGATGCTGATGATGTTCTCAAGCCGGTTTTCCATGCCGGAGTCCTGGTCCAGGGACTGGAGCAGCAGGTTGATCCCCAGCTTGGGCGCCATCATAAAGGAGGAAATCGCCGCCGCCAGGAAGCCGATGCCGAACACAGGCCGCACCCAGGCGCCCAGGAGGCCGCTGAGCGCGTTGAGCAGATCCATGCCGTTCTTGATGGGCTGGCCGGGCAGGAGATTGGCGCCCACAAAGAAGCAGCACAGGGACACCACGCCGATGGCCACCACACCCGCAATCACGTCGGAGCGCAGGCCGCCCTGGTCGATATCCTTGGTGGTGTAGCCCTTTTCCTTGGCCAGGGAGGACCCCCAGGCGCAGGTGCCCAGAGAGGCGGTGGTGCCCAGCAGGGACAGCATGAGGGCGGTGCTCCCGGTGGGAATGCCCACCAGGCTGTGGGACACGGTCCCGTCATAAGGGATGCCGAAGGTGCCGATCAGGGAGATGATGAAGATTACCGCCATAACCCCCACCAACACCTTCATAACGGTCTCCATCTTTTTATAGAGATCCTTGAGGAAAAACAGCAGGGCGCAGATTACCAGCGCGATCAGGCCGCCATACTTCACCGGCAGGCCGGGGAACAGCATATTCAGCCCCAGGCCGCAGCCCATAAAGTTCCCGATCCCGTACACGCACTGGCCGACGAAGGCGAACACCCCCGCCAGCACGGCCCACACCTTTCCATACCGCTCCCGTATACCCACCATGAGGGGTTTCCCGGTGACCACGGTATACCGGTTCATGGCCAGGGAAAATACCGCCCGGAAGGCCAGCATGACCAGGAACCACCAGAACAGGTTATAGCCAAAGTTGGCGCCCGCGTTGGTGGACGAGACAATGGAGCCGGGACCGATGGAGGTTGCCGCCAGGATAAAGCCCGGGCCAAGGGCCGCCAAGAAATACCTCAAGCCGCTTTTCTGCATAGATTTTTCCTGATTTTCGTTTGTCACTGCGCTCACCTCATTCTCAAAAATAGAGCTGAAGCCGTCCTATCGATTCAACTCGATTGCAGTATAATGCAGGCAGGGCCTTGTCTGCAAAGGATACATATCTGCACTGTTTTATATATTAATCTACCAGTGTATTTCAATGTATACAAAGGCCGTTTGTTGACAAGGAGACGGCAAAAGACATATAATAACACCAGCTATGTTATTTTGGCAGCACTTATACGGGACAGGCTGAACACGAACAGGGGGCGGGATATTTGGCAGATCCTCAGATTATCGCGCTGCGCACGATACGCACCGAGAAAAAGCAAGCCAGCGACACGCTGTACCACACCATCCGGGAGGGCATCGCAAGCGGGCTGCTGCCCATGGGGACGCGGCTTCGGGAAGAAGAACTGGCCGAGGTTTTCGACGTGTCCCGCACCCCGGTGCGGGAGGCCATGAAAAAGCTGGAGATCGAGCGGCTGGTGGAATCCAGCAGTGCCAGCGGCTCCATTGTCCGCCTGCTGACCGTCGACGAGTGCCTGGACACGCTGGAGGTGCTGGAGCTGCTCCGCGCGGCCGCCTGCAATATGCTCATGGGCCGCATCCCCCGCTCCCTGCTGATGGTGCTGGAGCAGAACACCCGCAAGGGGGACAGCCTGACGGAATCCGGCCAGCAATACGAAAACAACGCCGAGTTCCACGAGCTGCTGGTAAAAGCCACCGGTAATTCCGTGCTCATCAAGCTCAGCGGGCAGCTGGCCCTGACCGAGCGCATCATCAACAACACGGTCCTGCCCGTAGATTTCGCCGACAACTATGCCGAGCGGCACCGCACCCTGGTCAAGGCCATCGTGGGCAACGACAGGGACGCCGTCCAGCGGGAGCTGGACCACAGCCGCAGGAAGGCGGAGGACTATATGCGCCGCATTGTCGAGGCGTTCCTGGACGTCGGCGGCCCGCAGTTCCCGCATCAAACATGACAAAAGAGGTGCTGTTATGAGAGTCATTGAAGCCCGGCTCATCACCGACGCGGTGGCCCGGCTTTCCATCCGCGCCAACACCTGCCTGCCTGACAACGTAAAGGCGGCCATCGCCCGCGCCCGGCGAGAGGAAGACTGGCCCCCGGCCCGGGAAATTCTGGACCGCATCATAGAAAACGGCGCAATCGAGGGCGGCGTGCCCATCTGCCAGGACACGGGGATGGCCTGCGTATTTCTGGAGGTGGGCCAGGATGTCCACATCCTGGGCGGCCTGGCCCAGGCCGTGGACGAGGGGGTACGCCGGGGGTATACAGAGGGCTACCTGCGCAAGTCCGTGGTGTCCGACCCGCTGGAGCGGGTGAACTCCGGGGACAACACCCCCGCCATGCTGTACACCGAGCTCGTCCCCGGCGACAGGGTGACCATAACCGTGGCCCCCAAGGGCTTCGGCAGCGAAAACATGAGCCGCATCGCCATGCTCAAGCCCTCCGACGGGCTGGACGGGGTACGGCGCTTTATCCTGGACACGGTGGAGCAGGCCGGGCCCAACCCCTGCCCCCCCATCGTGGTGGGGGTGGGCATCGGCGGCACCTTCGACAAGTGCGCCCTGCTGGCCAAAAAGGCCCTGCTGCGGGACATGGACGCCCCCAGCCCCCTGCCCTTCTACGCCGGCCTGGAGCGGGAGCTGCTGGAGAAGATCAACGCCCTGGGCATCGGTCCCCAGGGCTTTGGCGGGCGCACCACCGCCCTGGCCGTCCATATCGAGACCATGCCCACCCATATCGCGGGGCTGCCCTGCGCCGTCAACATCAACTGCCATGTGGCCCGCCACGCCACGGAGGTGCTTTGAATATGACCAAAAATGTGACTGCGCCCCTCGACCCCGAGACCGCCCGCAGCCTGCGCTCCGGGGACAGCGTGCTGCTCAGCGGCACGGTATACACCGCCCGGGACGCCGCCCACAGACGCCTGTGTGAGCTGGCGGCAAAGGGCGCCCCCCTGCCCTTCCCCATTGAGGGGGCTGTGATTTACTATGTGGGCCCCACCCCCGCCCGCCCCGGCCAGCCCATCGGCTCCGCGGGCCCCACCACCAGCTACCGCATGGACGCCTATGCCCCCACCCTGCTGCGCTTAGGGGAGCTGGGCATGATCGGGAAAGGCAAACGGGGCCCCGAGGTCATCCAGGCCATGAAGGACACCGGCGCGGTGTACTTCGGGGCCATCGGCGGGGCGGGTGCCCTGCTGGCCCGGTGCGTCAAGTCCGCCGAGCTGGTGTGCTACGAGGATCTGGGCGCGGAGGCCGTCCGCCGGCTGGAGGTGGAAAACCTCCCCCTCACCGTGGTGATCGACAGCCTGGGGAACAACCTCTACGAGACGGGGCGCGCCGCCTATCTGGCCCAGCGTGGATAGGGAAGGCGGCAGGAAGCATATGGAAACCGCAAGGGGAGCGCCGGGCCAAAACCCGGCGCTCCCTCAAGTTTTCCCGACAGGGGGCCTGTTCCCCCTCCCCCGTCAGTATTCAAAGCAAAAACAGCACGGTATGTCCAAATACCGCACTTTACAGAAGCAAAAAAAGCATCTATACTGGGTACAGTTGCAACGCAATCCATCGATGGAGGTTCGGATTTACTTAACCACACCAGACGGAATAAGAAAGAGAGGGAATATTATGTCCACCTCCGTTGCGAAGAAAAGCAATGCACTGTACTATGTCTGTGTCGCCGTCGCTGTATTTTTCATGTTCATTTTTGGCCGTATTGTGCCTTCCTTCGCCGGCATCACCCCCGTGGGCGTGAGTATGCTGGGCATCTTCTTCGGCGTGCTCATTGTGACGATCGTCACCGGCGAAACCTTCTGGCCCGCCCTGCTGGGCCTGTTCGCCATGATTCTCTGCGACTTTACCACCGCCGGCGGCCTGCTGGCCACCTGGTTCGGCAACGTCACCATCCAGCAGATCATCTGGGTTATGGCCCTCACCGGCGCGGTAACCGAGTCCGGCGCCGTCAACGTGCTGGCCCGGAAGGTGCTGAAGATCAAGGCCCTGCAGGGCCACCCCATCCGGCTGATCACCACCCTGCTGATTACGGTCCTGATCTGCTCCGCCCTGGTGAGCAGCCCCACCACCATGCTCCTGCTGTGGTATCCCATCCTGGACACCATCTGTGAGATGTGCGGCGTCCAGAAGGACAGCGACCTGAAACGCAGCCTGCTGCTGGGCGTCTACATCTCCGCCATGGGCGCCTACGTCCTCCCCTTCAAGGGCGTCCACCTGTCCTCCATCGCCATCATCAGCGGCATTATGGGTGGCAGCGGCCTGGCTTTCGACAGCACGGCCTACCTGATCGTGGCCACCCTGGTCATCCTGGCCTTTGTGCTGGCCTATATCGCCTTCATGCGCTTCGTGTGGAAGATTGACTTCACCCCGCTGAAGGAGTTTGACGTAGACAAGATGAACCTCACCGAGGCCGACCTGAAGATGAACACCCGGCAGAAGATTCTCCTGGGTTTCATGATTTTCGGCATCGCGTTCCTCCTGCTGAGCATGGTGCTCCCCAAGGAATCGGCCGTCATGGCGTTCTACAATAAAATCGGTTCCACCTGGATCTGGATTTTCCTGTTCACCGTCCTGTGCATCATGCGGGACCGGGACGGCAAGCCCTTTATCAACGGCGTCAAGCTGCTCCAGACCAAAACCATGTGGGGCATCGTGGCCGTGGCCGGGTGCTTCACCATCTGCGGCAGCGCCATCGCCTCCGACGACTTCGGCATCAAGGCGGCCATTGCCGACTTCCTCTCCCCCATCCTGGGCAACGCCAGCTGGCCCGTCATGGTCATCCTGTGCGTAGCCATCTCCACCGTTTTCACCAATATCACCAACGGTATGCCGGTGAGCTTCACCATCAACGCCGTGTGCATCCCCCTGGCCTGCACCATGCAGATGAACGGCAGCGGCAACGCCACCATCCTGGGCGTGGCCACCATCCTGTCCAGTATGTGCGCGTTCATGACCAACGGCGCCATCGCCTACGCCCCGCTGATGCTGGGCCGCGAGGAAATGACCACCAAGTTCATGTTCACCAAGGGGCTGGCCACCAACGCCATCTATATCGTCGTCGCCAGCGTGATCTGTATCGTGGCCGGCTACCTATTCTAAGCATTGCGCCGCTAAAGGAGAGCAGACTATGAGTAAAACTTATCTTGAGGCCGCCCGCCCCCTCCCCGTCGAGGCGGAATGCGACATCCTTGTGGTGGGCGGAGGCGCTGCGGGCCACTCCGCCGCCATCGCCGCCGCCCGGGCCGGAGCCAAAAACATCATCCTGCTGGAACGCTACGGCTACATGGGCGGGGATGTCACCGGCGGCTACGTCATCATGGTGCCCAACCTGTCCTGGTACGACAAGTCCTTTGTCCGCGGCCTCCAGGAGGAGTGGTTTACCCGCCTCTCCCCCATCCCCAACGCGGTGCGCGGCCCGTCCCTGGAGCGGATCGGCTCCACCGACCCCGCCCTGCTCCACCCCTGGATGGCCGTCCACGACTGTGTGAGCCGGGGCGGCTTCGGCGGGGCCAAGCCCAACTGCCTGGTGCGCTCGGTATACTTTGAGCCCAACCAGCTCAAGATCGAGATGGACAAGATGCTGCTGGAGCATAAAGACGCCATCACCGTCATGTGCCACAGCTGGGTCAGCGGCCCCATCGTGGAGGACGGCGTGGTGAAGGGCGTGGTCTACGAGAGCAAGGAGGGCCGCAAGGCCATCCTCGCCAAGCAGGTCATCGACGCCACCGGCGACGGCGACCTCTACTCCCGGGCGGGCGCGCCCTACGCGAGTATGTCCGACGGGGTGACCCGGGCCAACACCACCGCCCTGGTGTGGCGCATCGGCGGCGTGGACGGGGACGCCTACTACGAGTGGAAGCAAGCCCACCCCGCCGAGATGAACGCCCTGCGGGCGGGGCTGCAGAAGACCGCCGGATTCCGCTGTGTGCCCATGCCCTCCAACCAGAGCGATATTTTCTGGTTCAACAACTGGCATATGAACCGGGACTGCTCCAAGGTCAAGGATCAGACTGAGACCGAAATGAACACCCGGGCCACCATGCGGGAGACACTGGCCTATTTGAAGGAGGCCGTCCCCGTGGCCTTCCGCAACGCCTACCTCTACGACATTGCCCCCCAGCTGGGCACCCGCATCAGCCGCCGTCTGAAGGGTGAATACGTGATGAGCACCGCTGACTTCGCCTATGCCATCCAGCATGACGACGTCATCGCGTGGCACTCCACCATCTGCCAGGTCAACGACTGCGGCCCCGTGGAGATCCCCTACCGGGCCATCCTGCCCCAGGGGGTGGAAAACCTGCTGTGCCCCGGCCGGCACCTGTCCGCCGACGGCATCGCCATCGACTGGCTGGACCTGATCCCCCAGTGCGTGGGTACCGGCCAGGCCGCCGGGATCGCGGCCGCCGTGGCGGTGGCGGACGGTTCCACCGCCCACGGCGTGGACATCAGAAAGGTGCAGGACATCCTGGTGGACCAGGACGTGCCCCTGCCCCGCAACGCGAAATTCGCCGCCAAGGACCCCTCCTACCAGGAGTGTGTGGAGGCCCACGAATACGGCCTGTACACCGACAAGGCCAAACTGGCCAGGGAGCAGAAGGAAAAGGGCCAGCCCCTCAACCTGGAGTTCCAGGAGAACATCAACAATGCAAACGTGGAACGAAAACTCCATTGATCCTCAGCCCGCCCCCGCCGAGCCGGGGCAGGAGGCCTCCCTCCAGTTTCTCCGCTCCCTCCGGCCCCAGCCCGGCTGCGAGAAGGACGGCGTGTGCAACGAGTGCGGACTGTGCGAGCACTGAACAACACAACAAGCGGCCCGGAACCATGGGTTCCGGGCCGCTTGTTGTGCCAGGGGCAATGCCTGCCCCGAACTATGGAGTTGAGACAGGGCAGCCGGCGCGGCCCTCTAAACAAGCTGTTCCCGCATAAATTCCAAAAATACCGCCAGCGCCGGGCTGGACGCCAGCGCCCGGCTCCACACCACCCGGTTGGTGCTGGATTGGAAAAAATCGATCGGCACCTGCCGCACGCCCTGCCAGGTGGCCATCATGTCCAGCGGCAGGATGGGATAGATTTTCCCCTGGCAGGTGAGCTCCCGCAGCAGCATCTGGTCGGAGGTGCGCAGCACCACATTGGGCTTGCGCCCCACCGCCTCAAAGCTGGCGTTCAGGATGTGCTCCACCGGCATGGGGGCGTTAAAAAAGCCCAGGGGCAGCCCGATGATGTCGCTTATGCCGGCTTTCTCCCCGATCCGGGCGTCGTGCTCCGCCGCCCCCAGCATGATTGGGTTTTGATAGAGGTCAAAATACTCAAACACCGTCTCATCGGGGAGCGCAGGGGTAAAGGACGCGTCAAGTACGCCGTCCAGCAGGAGCTTCCAGGAGTCAAAGGCGCTGTTCTCCGTCACATGGAGGCGGATGTCCGGGTGCAGCTCCTGGAACTTTTCCAAGTAGTTCTTGTAAACGCAGTAGGCGTTGGTCGGGGTCACCCCCAAGCGCAGCGGCTTGGCCTGCTCCTGCATGGACAGGCGGCGGATACGCTCCTTGGCGGTGGAGCAGCTCACCAAAAACGTCTCGAACAACCGGGACAGGATCTGTCCGCTCTCCGTCAGCGCCACGCCATTGCGGGAGCGGGTGAACAGGACCGCGCCAAATTCCTCCTCCAGCTCCACCATGGTGCGGGACACCACAGAGCGGGAGACAAACAGGGCGTCGGCGGCGGTGGAGATATTTCCGGTCTCGCACACCTTCTGGAAGTACTCGATTTGCTTCAGCGTCATGGCACCCTGCCCCCACGTCTAATCTGTTCTTATTTTACCACATAGGCGGAGGATTTCCAAGATATTCAAAAAAATATTCCACTTTTCTCCCTCGGAATGTCCGTTCACGTCCCGGACCGCCGGTTCAAATAAGCCCCGGCGTCCTTGAAGAAGCTGGCGGCAATCAGCACGATGACCGCCCCGATGGGGAAGGCGGCGATGATGCTCACGGATTGCAGGTTGCCCATAGAGCTCTCGGAGAACACCAGCGCGACGGGCAGGGCGATGAGCAGCAGGCACCACATGAGCTTCACCGCCCAGTGGGGCTCCTCCCCCTCCCCCAGCCTGCGGTAGCTGTAGCAGGAAGCGATGAGGGCAATGGAATCAAACGATGTGGCGTAAAACGCCACCATGGTCACCAGCACCAACGCCAGCACCAGTTGGGCGCAGGGCAGGGTGCGGATCATGGAGATAATGAGGCCGTACAGGTCGCCGGTCTCCCTGTACTGGGCAATGAAATCCGCCCCGCCGGACACCTGCTGTCCCAGGGAGTAGTTGCCCAGCACGATAAAGCTCACCACCGTGGAGCCCACGCCGAACCCATAGCCGCCCAGGATCGTCTGCCGCACAGTCCTCCCCCTGGAGATGCTGCCGATGAAGAAGGGGGCGGCCACGCACCACACCATCCAATAGGACCAGTAGAAGATGGTCCAGTTCTGGGGGAAGGAGGTGGTTCTCTGGGGGTCGGTGAAGGTGGCCAGCTGGAAAAAGTTCTGCACCATCCGGCCCAGGGCTTCCACGCCGGTCTCGATGATATACCGGGCCTCCCCTCCAAAGAAGAGCACATAGGCCAGCAGGCCGAAAAACAGGTAGACACAGGATTTTGCCAGCACGCTGATCCCCTTGAAGCCGTGGAGAAGGGAATAGGTGTACACCGCGCAGGTCACCAGCAGGATGAGGACGGTGACCGCATTCCGGTCCAGCGGGATGTGGAACAGATCCTCCAGGATGCCGGCCATCAGGGGGGTGGCCAGGCTGAAGGTGGTGGCCGTCCCCGCCAGCAGGGCAAACACCGCCAGCAGGTCGATGAGCCTGCCGGGGACGCCGTCGGTATGCCTGCCCAGGATGGGGCGGCAGGCCTCGGAGTATTTCTGCCGCTCCCGTTTGCGCACATGGAGCATAAACCCAAACGCCGCCGCCAGCATGAGGTAAAACCCCCAGGGGATCAGGCTCCAGTGGAAGATGGGGTAGACGCTGGCCCACTCCTGGATGGAGCCAAGCTCGGCAATATGGGGATCCACAGCGTATAAAATCCACTCGGAGAAGGAATAAAACAGGATATCCGCCGCCAGCCCCGCCGTGAACATCATGGAGCCCCAGGTGAAAAAGGAGTACCTGGGCTTCTCCCCCGGCTCGCCCAGCACGATGTCCCCGTACCGGGAAAACGCCGCGAACAGGGACGCCAAAAATACCCCCAGCCCGATCACCAGGTAGTAGACGCCAAAGGTGTCGCCAAACAGGGAGCGGACGCTGCCCAGCACCTCGTTGGACCGGGCGGGGAAGGCAATAAACAACACACTCAGCGTCAGGATGCACCCCAACGGCACCAGGGTGATCGTCCAGTCGATTTTCTTCGCGCCGCGCTCCACGCTACTCCGCCCCCTTTCGGCAGGTTTGATAGGAGGGGTCCAGCGCCGCCAGCTCGGCCAGGCTGTCCACCTCCACCAGATCCCCGGGGTTCATGGGGAAAATCCCCAGCTCATAGTCCCCGGGGTGGCAGAACAGGGCCACGTCGTCCCAGTAAATCTTCCGGTTCCCTTTTTCCTCAAACTCCAGCTCCAGGTGCCGCCTGAGCCGCCGCCCGTCCTCCCCGCTCCAACGGGAGACGCTGAACAGCTGCCAGCCCCGGGAGCCGCCCGTCCGGCTGCACGAGGCCACCACCCCGTTTTCCACCGTCAGCAGCCACTCCTCCGTGGGGCGGTCTGTCCACACTACATTGTAGCCCGAGCGCTCAAACTGCGGGGCAAGAATATGGGGATCCCGGATGATCTGGTCGCCGTCCAGGATCATCACGTCGCGCAGGTGCTCGCGGGCCGCGTAGAGGGAGGAAATGTTGTTGCAGGTGTCATACCAGGGGTTTTCGATGAGCTTCACGCCGGGGTATTCCCGCTCCAGCGCCTTGAACTGCTCCTTCAGGTAGCCCACCACCACATAGATCTCATCGATCCCGTTTTCCCGCAGCCCGCCGATCACGGTGTCGATCATCCGCACGCCGTTTACCCGGACCAGGGGCTTGGGCGTGGCCAGGGTGACGGGCCGCATCCGCCTGCCCTCCCCGGCCGCCATGACAATGGCCCTTTTTACGGTGTACATGGCGCCCGCCCCCCGATCTGTTCCAGCCCGTCCGCCGCGATGCGGTAGTAGTCACGGGCGTAGCGGTACTGCCTCAGGGAATATTCCCCGAACTCCACCCCCAGGCGGCCCTTGTACTCGCACCAGTTGCTCCACAGCAGCCCGCAGGCGGCGATATAGCAGTAAATCTTGATCCTCGTCCGGACGGGGCACCCCTCCGGGAAATACTGGTCGATGAGCCCATCCACCCGCTCCCGGCCGTACATGGCATAGATGCAGAACATGGCGACGTCCACATGGGGGTCCTGCATGGCGGCGTACTCCCAGTCGATGAGGCGGATTTCCTCATCCCCCCGCTCGTTTTGGTAAAACAGGAAGTTGTCCGGCACGGCGTCGATGTGGGTGAGCGCCTTCTCCCCCGCCTGGGCCTCGATAAACGGTTTGAGCCGCAGCACGTTTTCCTTGGTCCGCCGGTAATCGTGGTAGGCGGAGGGCCGCCCCTCCCAGAGGCTCTCATAGAAGTCGATCCGCTCGAAGATGTCGAACCCATGGTCTGCCTTCAATCCCAGCCGGTGGAATTCCCGCAGCTTTTTCATGCACGCGGCGGTCTCCTGCGGATTCAGCGGGTCGCAGGTTCTGGCCCCTTCCAGGAACCGGGATATCTTGTAGCCGCTGTCCGGGTCAAAGTAGAGCACGTCCTCGCACAGCCCCCTGCCCTCAATGAGCCGGTAGACGGCGGCCTCCTCCCTGCGGCTGATGAGCCGGCCGGTCCCCTCGCCGGGAACGCGCATGATGTATTTCCTCCCCCGGCAGGTGAACAGGAAGGACCGGTTGGTCATCCCCGTTTTCAACGCGGAGACGCCGGTGATCTCCCCGGGATCCACGCGCAGCACCTGGGCGATCACCTGTAGATTGTCCGGTTTCAGCTGTACGTTCCTCATAGCGATAACTCCTGATTGCATCGGCAAAGGTTTTGAAAGCGCCCCTGCGCTGTTTTGTGCGCAGGGGCGCAGTTTTCATATAGGAAAAGGGCTCATCCGGGCTTTCCGGCGTGGACGAGCTGTTTTTTATACCGGCGCTCCAGGCGGTGGACGATATACTGCGCCCCCACCTCGCCGCTGTGGCCCAGGTTGTAGAAGTGCTGCCGCTTCAGGGCGGCAATGCGCTCCCTGTAATCCTCCTGGTGGGCCAGAAGCTCCTCCACAACGGGGGCCAGCTCCCTGACCTCGCTCTTTTCCACCTGCCGGCCCACCTTGGAGCGGGCGGTGATGTCGAAGGGGACCAGGGGGATTTTCTGCCAATCCTCGTTGACCACCTTCATCTGGGTGTTGATGAACAGGGACGGCTTATCGGTGGTAAAGGAGAACTCAAAGGCGATACCGCTCCAGTCGGTGATGAGCAGGTCGGCGGTGTACACCGTCACGTTGGAGGAAAAGTCGGTCTCAATGATAAAGTCATCGGACAGCTTCTCCTGATGCCGCTGGATGATCCCCTTCATCTGCATGGGGAAGCGGCGCACGTACTGGGGGTGGGGCCGGATCACAATGCGGTAGCCCCTGCCGTACAGGGTGTCCACCAGGTCGTCCAGGCAGGAGTCCATGATGTTGTCGTACTGCCAGGACGGGGCGATGAGGATGGTCTTTTTCTCGTTCTCTTTCCGATCCATGGCCTCGTAGGCGGCGATCATATCGTCGATGAGGCCGTAGCCGCACTCGATGATCCGCTTCTTCTTCACATGGCGCAGCTTTTCAATGGCCCGGGCCTCAATGGCCTGCTCCCGGCTCACCACCAGCAGGGTATCGTAGTTGTCCAGCGCCCCGGTGCGGTAGGCCAGGTTGTCGCTGCTGCACCCGTGGTCCATAAAGATGTACTCCACATTTTCCTTCACCCGGGAGCGTTTGATGTGGTATTTCTCCAGGTCGGGGGTGGTCATCACCACAATGTCCGCCTCCAGCTTCATCATCAGGGAGATGAGCCGGGGCTCGTCCACATAATAGGGGCGGATGCGGGGCTCGTCCTTCTGGAAGATGGCGTCGTTGGGGTCGCTGGTCACATAGTGGATGGTCAGGTCGGTGGCGTCCAGCAGGGCCTCGATAAGGGCGCGGAAGTATTTGTAAAACCCGCTGCCCTCGGAGTAGAACATGATTTTCATATTCCCCTTGTTTTCGGGGGAAAAGAACTCTTTGTAATACCTCCTGGCCAGGGCGGCGTTCTTTTTCTTCTGCGCCTTGTCCTCGGCGGCGGCCCGCTTCATCTCCTCCAGCACGGTATAGTCGATGTACTTTTTGGGGGAGTAGACGGCATTGCACAGGAACATCACCCCGATGGAGAACAGGTTGCCGAAGGTCCAGTACAGCCCCACCCCCGCCGGGACGATGAAAGCGAAGAAAGTGGAGAAGGCGATCATGAACAGGGTCATCCCCCACTGGGACAGCTTGTTCTGCTCGATTTGCAGGACATTCACCTTGTTCTGCACCCAGCACATCAGCAAAGCGGACAACCCCGCCAGCACGGGGATGAGGAACAGCGTGTCCAGCGTATGGATACTGGGGGTGTCCGCCAGGTTGACGCCGAAAAAGGTCATGCGGAGGTCCTGAATCTGCCCGATGACCTCCGCGGCGCCGGGGACACTGGCAAAGCTGTCCGGCACGGCCCGCACCCGCTCCACCACGGTCAGCTGGGCGGTGGAGCCCAGCTCCTCCACCGTGACGGACATGAGCCGGGCGGCCCGTTCCACCAGCGCCCGCTGGAGCTCCGGGGTCAGGCGGAGGATATGCTTCAGCGGCTTATACACCACGTCCAGCAGCCCGAGGATGATGGGCAGCTGGAGCAGCAGGGGAATCACCCCGGCCATGGGGTTGTAGCGCTCCTGCTTGTACAGCGCGGACTGGGCGTCCAAAAAGGCGTCATTGTCGTCCACATACTGGTAGCGGAGCATATCCAGCTGGGGCTTCATCTTCACCATTTTGATGGAGTTTTTCTGCACCAGCAGGGAGATGGGGAACATGACCACCTTGGTGAGCAGGGTAAACACGATAATGGCGGCACCGTAATTGCGCAGCAGCCAGTAGCAGCCGTACATCAGCCAGCCCAGGGGCGTGCCCACGATTGTATTGATGATCTCCATAGCTTAGAAGCGGCACCTCACTTATTGTGAATGCAGTTGAAACGCGGCCCCGCGTCCGGCTTTATAACCAGCGCACGGGCTTTGCCGCTGTTTGAAAACCGGCGTTAACCGACTTTCAAGCGTGCCGGCGATATCAGCCGCCGGGCCTACAGCAGGCCGGGCCGGGGAAAGTAGGTGAACAGCGCCCGGGCCAGCAGATCCTCCCGGCGGACGAAGGGATCGTCCCAAAAGCGGGAGTCATTGGAGCCGGTCCGGCAGTCCCCCAGCACCACATAGCAGTCCGGGGGCACCACGGTCTCCGGATAGCTGTCGGAGGAAAATTCCGAAATGTATGCCTCGTCCAAAAGCCGGCCGTCCAGATATACCCGGCCGTTTTTCATGGAAAACGTCTGCCCCGGCAGGGCGACAACCCGCTTGACCAGCAGCGTATCCCCAAATTCGGGGTGATGGAACAGCACCACATCCCCCGCCCTGGGATCCCCCCGGCGGAAGGCGGTGCGGTCCCCCACCAGCAGGGCCCCCGTGGGGATGGTGGGCTCCATGGAGCCGGAGGACACGTAGGCGTTCACCAGCAGGAACAGGTTGACCAGGACCGCAGCCCCCATGGCGGCCAGGGGGATCAGCCACCAACGGTCTTTGTTCCGCCTCTTCACCGCTTCGGCGCAGTGCAGATGTGCAGGGCCCGTTTCAGCTCTTCCACCTTCTGCCGTTCTTCCGCCAGCAGGCGGCGCAGCTCCCGGTTCTCCGCGGCAAGGCCACCCTCGCCCCCCGACTCGTCAAAGGGGTCCGCCGGGACGTTGACGGACGGGGCGGCATAGGCGTATCCCGGCTCCTGTGCCGGGGCATAGGCCCGGGCCTCCGCCGCCTGGGGAGCTGGGTCCTGCTGCGCCTGCGGCGCCCCGTCCAGCTCGTAGTCGCCGTAGCCGGTGTCGTCGTCATCGTCCTCGTCGCAGTACTGGACGGCGCGGCTGCCGTTTTTGCCGCCTTTGGAGAATCTCCGCCTCAGCCTGCGCAGATAGTAGCCGGCCCCCGCCCCCGCCGCGATGGCAATGCCCGCGATGAGCTGGATGATATAGGTCATGGCGGACGGGTCGATATACGCAAAGGCAGTTACCGAGCAGAGCAGCGAGGTAAAAATAAAGAAATAGAGAAATACAAGCGCCTTTTTCACAGTGGCAAGACCTCCTGTTGCACGCACTGATCGGGTGAATCCGCCGTTACAGGCCGATATGCTTCATCTCACGCTTTGAGATGAGCTTCCAGTTGGCAAAGTCGTTGGCGTCCCCGTTGATCTGGAAGGTAAACAGCTGATTGGCCATCTTGCCCTCCTCTCCCCGCATCCAGACAACGCGGGTCATCTT
The DNA here is from genome assembly GCA_949916125.1 of uncultured Oscillospiraceae bacterium. GTDB lineage: Bacteria > Bacillota > Clostridia > Oscillospirales > Oscillospiraceae > Enterenecus. The sequence continues at coordinate 3,290 of CATLEJ010000022.1, read as the reverse complement.
CTCATTCTCGCCGATGGACTCGATGGTGCGGCCATAGGGGGCGGTATCCAGCCCGAAGCAGCCGGCGATGGACGCGCGCAGATTGTCCTGGCACACCTGCTTGTTGGAGACCTGAAGGGGGCCGTCCCGGCCGGCGCCAGCCGGCTTGACCATCAGGGTCAGCACCCGGCTGGCGCTGACGTCGCTCATGTCCCCCTTGTGCCCGGGGGGACGGGCGTGGTCGGTGGTAATGATAATGGTGGCGTCGTCAAACAGGCCCTTTTCCTCCAGCTCGTCCAGGTAGCGGAAAATCATCTCCATGTTGCCCGTAATCTGGCCGTTGCGGGTGCCCTGGAGGACGCTCTGGGCATTTTCGTCCATCACGTAGGGGCTGTGGGCCCCCTCAAAGTGATAGAACTGGAACAGGCCGTCGATGTCCTGGTCCACGGTGAGCCCGTGCTCCCGGTAGCCCTTCCAGAAGGCCACGTCGTCCACGGTAAAAAGGTTGTTCTCAAGGCCATCCCCCTTTACCGAGACAATGTCGCCCAGATCCCCGGAGTACATCTGGAAATAGGGCTTGAGGGCCTCCGGCGCGTAGCGGTAGGCGGACAGGGTGAGCATCTGCGACAGCATAATGTCGTGGTGGACGGTCTGTACGTCCCGGTGGATATTGTCCACAAAGCCCTCCGCGTCCTGGGCCCGGCCGAAGACATAGGCACAGTCGGAAAAAACCCGGGCGGCATAGCCCGCGCTGTGGATGTCCTGCAAAAGGGGGTGGACCGGGCGGGTCCAGGCCCGGTGGAAGTAGTCGTCCCAGGGCACGGAGTAGTCGTGCTCCACGCCGGTCATGAAATAAGCGATGGCCGGCCTGGTGTTGGCATAGCTGCCGGTGAAGTCGTGGTAATAGGTGAAGCCGGCCAGCCGGTCCCTCCACTCCGGATGGAGCTCCAGCACCTCGTCGGTGTACTGGTTGTCCAGGCGGTCCAGCAGGAATACGATGACGTTCTGCTTCCGGGCCACCTCGTAGATGCCGTCCCGGGAAATATAGGTCTTTTCCTGGCCGATCCGGACCACATTGTACAGCCCGGCCCCGGCCAGAAGGGCGATAAAGGCCACGATCTGGGCTCCGATGATGATGGCGCCGGCCAGCTCCACGGTCCGGGTCCACAGCCTCCGGCTGAGGTAGAGCAGGAGAAGCACCGCCGAGAGCATCAACAGCCAGGCCAAGCAGTTTATCAGCATGGGGGAGCGGAACGCCTGCCAGTTGACGGCGTTGCCGTCCAAAGAGCCGTGGTCGATATTGAGCAGGTTTCCCTGGAGGTAGCCCGCCAGCGTCCAGGCAAAGAGGATCGAGACGGCCAGGTTGAATAACTTGCCCCGGAGCAGGAGCAAAACCGCCAGCAGCACCGCAAAAACGGCCCCACCTGCCAGAAGGAGCGCAGGCACCATGGTGAGGAAGGGAAAGGGCATTTCCTGCATATTCTGGATATAGATTTCGCAGGGCCCGAACAAAATAAAGGTAAACACCCAGGAAAAGGCGCACAAGATGGCCAGAGGGAGCCTGACCCTCCAGGACCGCTGGTCCCGCCACAGCGCCCGCAGTTTTTCTTTCACATTGCCCATCTGCCGATCTCCTCTGAGAAATGCCGGCCGGCCGCCGCGATTCGACAGGAACCGGCCGGCGTCCAAACCCAAGCTAATAGTATATACTTGCCCACCTTTAATTTCAATTATTTTTTTCGAGTCGGCAAAAATTTAAGAGAAACTAAAGAAATGGACAGGCTGCCAACTATTCCCGCGGCCTTCCTCAAAGAATCTTGCTGGCGCACTTTCCGGCACGCTGCCGCAGCCCCACCCACAGGCGGCTCCATCTCCCCAGGCAGTGTGCTCCATATGCCCCACCAGGTGCCGAAGCAGGCAGGGCCGCCCCGTCAATGGAGCCGAAAATGCTGGAAATTGAGGTTGTGGTTTGGTCTATGGCGTTTCTCCGCCATTCCGCCCGGCCATTGAACTCATCCGCCCGATGTAGTCCGAGTCCTCCCGATACTGCTGCCCAGCCTGAACAGACCGTTCCAACTGACCCGCGATGACCCGGCTCAAATAATCGGCCAGCTCACGGGCGCTGTCGGACAGATAGCCCTCCTGTGTTCTGCTGGCGGCGCTGCCGCTGACCCGGTAGACCAGGGCGCGCCTGAATTCGGCGTAGCTGGCAAGCAGCGACTGGTATGTCTCCCCGTCCTCCCCGAAGATATAGGTTTCATAGGCGCTCAGCTTTTCATTCAAGGCCGCCTCTTCTGCCTTGATCTCCTGCACCAGCCGGATCATGGCGGCGTAATCCGCCGCCACAATTAGGTGGGCAGCTTGGCCGCCCCCATGTTATCGCCCCAGGCCTTCTGCGCAGCTACCGCATTCCACGCACCGCTGATACCGGCGATTACGGTACCGTCCCGCACACCGGCAAGGAATGCCTGATCCATCGGAAAAGGCGGGGCTGGCCGCAATATTCAGCATGGCCTGGGCCACGTCTGTCCCCTGAATAGGACCGTCTGTACTGTCCCAGGTGCAATAGATGGTCAGGCCGTCCTCATTAAGGCCCACCTCCAGCATACGGTCCAATCTTTGAACCTCCTCATCGGTGGAATAGGCCTTATTGCAGTACAGATAATAGCCGTTGTCCGCCTGATAAGGGGTGCACTGAAGATTGTGATGGGGGTGCACTAAATTGGACTTGACAGGATAAAAAAAGTGTGCTATTATAAGAAAGTGCCAATAAGCCGGAGTGGCGGAATTGGCAGACGCCCAGGACTTAAAATCCTGTGGGAGAAATCCCGTGCCGGTTCGACCCCGGTCTCCGGCACCATATATCGCGGGGTGGAGCAGTCTGGTAGCTCATCGGGCTCATAACCCGAAGGTCGTCGGTTCAAATCCGGCCCCCGCAACCACAACTCCCTCGATTTCCTTGGAAATCGAGGGAGTTTCTTTGTTTCTCTGTACTTTTCAGGGCGGTTTACTTTTTTGCTTTTCCGCAAGACCCAGGTTCCGACCCATACGGCGAAATGTTCAGAAAGGATTAGATAGCATCAGAGAGGATATTCGCCATGGTATCTGCCGCTTGGCGCTGGGCCTGGGTAGTCACGTGGGCGTAGGTGTCCAGAGTGAACCCGGCGCTGTAGTGGCCCAGCATCCCGCTCACCGTTTTGATGTCCACTCCGTTTTGCAGCGCCACTGTGGCGAATGTATGTCTCATATCATGGAATCGAATCTGGGGCAGTCCTGCCCGCTTCAGCACCCGGTGGAGCATATGGAGTACA
>CATLEJ010000021.1 GCA_949916125.1 uncultured Oscillospiraceae bacterium | reverse complement strand
ACATACATCTCCACATACATGGACCGGCGGGCAAAGCCGACGATCATCAGCGTCTCCAGCAGGATCGCCCCAAAGTAGCAGGCGATCTAGCCGGGCAGGCCGTCCAGCGTCCCCCGCTGGATAAAGTGGCTGATGGCGTACTGCTGGAACAGGGGGATCGCCACGTCCACCACCGCGGTGAGGCTGTTGATCCCCACCATCAGGATCATGGTTGTCCTGTAGCGGGCCAGGATGGGCAGCAGCCGCTTCCAGATTTTCAGGTCAAAGGATTTTGTATACTCCTGCTCGTCAATGGCGGCCATTATGCGTCCCCCCCTTCCTCGATGAGCTTCCGGTCGTCGCTGCTCATCTGAATGTCGTAGATCTCTTTGTAGATGCCCGGTCGGGAAATCAGCTCGGCGTGGGTGCCGATATCCGCCACCCGGCCGCCGTCCAGCACCAGGATTTTGTCCGCCTGCATCAGGGTGGTGACCCGGTGGGAAATGAGTATGACCGTAGCGTCCGCCATGCGCTGCTTCAGCGCGCGGCGGATTTTCACGTCCGTCTCCGCGTCCACGGCGGACAGGGAGTCGTCAAACACCATCACCGGCGCGTTTTGCAGCAGCATCCGGGCGATGGCCACCCGCTGCTTCTGCCCGCCGGACAGGGTGACCCCCCGCTCGCCCACCACCGTGTCATAGCCCTGGGCCAGCTCGGTGATGGCCTCGTCCACGCAGGCGATGCCGGCGCAGCGGCGCAGCTCCTCCTCGCCCGCGCCGGGCCGGGTGACCACGATGTTCTCCCGGATGGTCTGGGAGAACAGGAAGGGCTCCTGGAGCACCAGGCCGATCTGGCGGCGCAACTCCTCCCGCTTGATGTCCCGGATGTCCACCCCACCGATGGTGATGCGCCCCTGGCCCTCCTTGAGGTCATACAGCCTGTCCAGCAGGAGCACCAGGGTGGATTTCCCCGAGCCGGTACCCCCCAGGATGGCGAAGGTGCTCCCCCAGGGGATGGTAAAGGACACGTCTTTCAGAACCTCCTGCCCCTCATACCCGAAGGTGACGTGGTCGAACACAATGTCGCCGGACAGCTTCACTGTCTCCGCGTCCGGGGCGTCCTGCTCTTCCTGCGAGCGCAGGATGCCGCCCACCCGGTCCATGGACACCCCGGCTTTGCTCATGTCGGACAGCACCCGGCCCAGATTGCGCACCGGCCAGGCCAGGGCGGCGTTGTAGGTGACGAACACCAGGAAATCCCCCAGGGACAGCCCGCTGTTGACACACGCCGCCGTCCCGGCCACAATCACCGCCATCACCTGAGAGCAGGTGATGAGCGCCCCGGAAGCCCAGTAGACGCTGAGCAGCTTTCCCAGCTTCACCCAAAGCTGGGAGAAATGGTCGTTTTTCTCGCCGAAGCGGTCCAGCTCATACCGCTCCCGGCCGAAGGCCCGCACCACCCGCACGCCGGTGAGGTTCTCCTGGGCGCAGGTGGTCAGCTCGCCCTCCGCCTGGTCGGCGTCCAGGAAGCGGGAGGATATCTTCCCGTAAAAGATCCCGGAGGACAGGAGGGAGATGGGGATGAAGGCGATGGACACCAGCGCCAGCTGCCAGTTCATAGACAGCATGATGCCCACGTACAGCACCACCACAAACAGGGTGCGAAGCACCTCCATGAGCTGGTTGCAGACAAACACCCGGATCACCTCCACATCGGAGGTACACCGCTGGATGATGTCGCCGGTGGCGTGGGCGGTGTGCCAGTCAAAGCTCAGGCGCAGGATGTGGCTGTACAGGCTGTCCCGGATGTTCTTGACAAAGCCCTCCGAGCCCTTGGCCAGGTTGACGCGCATCCCGTAGATGCACACCCCCCGCACCGCCGCCGCCAGCGCCACCGCCGCCGCCGCAATCCACAGCGCCCGCAGCGGGTCGGCCCGCAGCTCCTGGATGGGCAGCAGGCGCTGCAGCAGGGCCGGCAGGTCAGGCTCCTTGCTGTCCAGCACCGAATCCACCGTCACCCGCACCACCTGGGGGATTACGGCGTTGCAGATGGTATTCAGGTATGCCAGGGCGATGGCCGCAATGAAAAAACCCCAGTTCCCCCGCAGATAGCGCAGGATGATCCCGGTTTTTTCCCGCCCCGGCAGCTTCACTTCCGTTTCCATAAACCTCATCCTTTCTCCAATAAAGCGCAAAAAAGCGCCCCTCTGGACAGAGGGACGCAGCAAGCCCAATATACAGGAGAGGAGTCCTATCCCATCCCGCAGGCGCGCAAATACCCCAACCGTCCGTTGTTTTCCAAAACATTCCCGTTTCCAGACATACACACAAACCCGGCGTTCCCGGTGTACAGCTTCTCATTACCCAGCATCTTGCGCGCCTCCTTTCATTTTGAATGCCTGCTTAGTATATCTCCTTTGGGCCCGGTTGTCAACCCTTTCTTTGGGGCCATATGCAGTTTTTGAAAAAAGTCTTGCAAAGTACGGGAAACAGAGGTACAATACCCGTGGACAACTGAACAGACGGGAGCTTGTAGTACAGGCTGAGAGGAAGGTGCGACCTTCGACCGTAAACCTGATTTGGATAATGCCAACGTAGGGATGCCTGTGACACACGCATTTTGATGGAAGCCGCCAAATCGGGCGGCTTCTGTTTTTGTCCGCGACCTCGTTTGAAAGGAAGTGAGCACCGGCATCTCCCAATTCCATTTGGGCGGGCAGGAGGGGAGCGCCTCAGGCCTTGTAGATAACAGCGATGGGAAGCCGTGTTCCGGCGTGAGAGGAAGCCAGTGAGCTTCGACCGACGATCCTGCGCGGCGCGGGCCGCGATTTTTCGGGGAGCGACGCTGTTATGCCGTTCTCACATCATATTCAAAGGAGATCAAACGTATGAAACCCATGAACCGTACCCAGAAGCTGTGCCTTGCCGCCGTCCTGTGCGCGGTGGCGGTGGTGGGCAGCCTGTTCTATTTCCCTGTCGCCGGGAGCAAATGCGCCCCGGTGCAGCATATGGTGAACATCCTGTGCGCCGTGCTGCTGGGCCCCGGCTACGGCGTGGGCACGGCCTTCGCGGCCAGCCTGCTGCGCAACCTTTTGAGCCTGGGCAGCCCCATGGCCTTCCCCGGAAGTATGTTCGGCGCCCTGCTGTGCGGCCTGGCCTACTGGAAGACGAAGAACGTCCCCCTGACCCTGCTGGCGGAGGTGTTCGGCACGGCGGTGCTGGGCGGGCTGTGCGCCTACCCGGTGGCCATTCTGATCATGGGGGAGGACGCGGGGGCAATCGCGTTTTACACCTACATCCTCTTGTTTTTTGTGTCCACGGCGGGGGGCGCGGTGCTGTCCGGGATCATCCTGGGGGCGCTGGGCAAGTCCGGCGTGCTGCAAAAACTGGCAAAGGAGGGCTGACCCATGCTGGGGGAACTGCTTGACAACGTGAGACAGCGCCACCCGCTGATCCACAACATCACCAATTATGTCACCGTCAACGACTGCGCCAACATCCTGCTGGCCTGCGGCGGCTCGCCCATCATGGCGGACGACATCGGCGAGGTGGAGGAGATCACCGCCCTGTGCGGCGGGCTGTGCGTCAACATCGGCACGCTGAACGCCCGCACCATCCCCGCCATGCTGTGCGCCGGGAAGAAGGCCAACGAGCTGGGCCACCCGGCGGTGCTGGATCCCGTGGGGGCGGGGGCGTCCAGGCTGAGGACGGATACCGCCCTGCGCCTGCTGGACCAGGTGCGGTTTGCCGCCATCCGGGGGAACATCTCCGAGATCAAGACCCTGGCCCTGGGCAGCGGCTCCACCCAAGGGGTGGACGCCGACGTGGGCGACGCGGTGACAGCGGACACGCTGGAGGAAACGGTGCGCTTCGCCAAGGGCTTTGCCTTAAAAACGGGGGCGGTCATCGCCATCACCGGGGCCATCGACATCGTGGCGGACGGGGACAGGGCGTTCTGCGTGTTCAACGGCCGCCCCATGATGGGCAGTGTCACCGGGACGGGGTGCCAGCTCTCCGCCCTGACGGCGGCCTTTGTCACCGCCAACCCGGACAGGCCGCTGGAGGCCGCGGCCGCCGCGGTGTGCGCCATGGGCGTGTGCGGGGAGCTGGCCCACGCGCGTCTGGGCGGGCTGGACGGCAACGCCTCCTACCGCAATTACATCATCGACGCGATGTACCGCCTGGACGGGGATACTTTGGAGCAGAAAGCCAATTATAAGATCGTTTGAAGGGTGTGGAACCATGAAATGTGAAAAGGAAACCATGCTGCTCTACGCCGTCACCGACCGGGCCTGGACGGGGGCGCAGACCCTGTACCAGCAGGTGGAGTGCGCTTTGAAGGGCGGCGTCACCTGCGTCCAGCTCCGGGAGAAGGATCTGCCGGAGGCGGAATTCCTGGCGGAGGCCAGGGAGATCGGCGCGCTGTGCCGCGCCTACGGCGTGCCGTTCATCGTCAACGACAGCGTGGAGATCGCCCTGGCCTGCGGCGCGGACGGCGTCCACGTGGGCCAGGGCGATATGGAGGCGGGCCGCGTCCGGGCCGCTGTGGGCGAGGGCCTGATGATCGGGGTGTCCGCCCGGACGGTGGAGGAAGCCCTGGCCGCCCAGCGGGCCGGGGCGGACTACCTGGGGGTGGGGGCGGTGTTCCCCACCTCCACCAAGCTGGACGCGGAGGCGGTGTCCCGGCAGACGTTAAAGGACATCTGCGCCGCCGTGGACATCCCCGTCACCGCCATCGGCGGGATCAGCCGGGACAACCTCCTGGAGCTGTCCGGCACGGGGATCGACGGAGTGGCCCTGGTGTCCGCCATCTTCGGGGCGGAGGACATTGAGGGCCGCTGCCGGGAGCTGAAGGGGCTGGCCCAAAGGGCGGCGGGCGCATGATCACCGGCGCGATCTTCGACGTGGACGGCACCTTGCTGGATTCCATGTCCGTCTGGGACACCATCGGGGAGGACTACCTGCGCTCCATCGGGTACGCCCCCCGGGAGAACCTGAACGAGACGTTCCAGACCATGAGCCTGCGCCAGGCGGCGCGGTACTATCAGACCGAGTACGGCGTAACCCTGTCCATCGGCGAGATTGTGGACGGCGTGAACGGGCGGCTGGCGGATTTTTACCACAACAGGGCCCAGTTGAAGCCGGGGGCGGGGGAGTTTGTGCGGGAGCTGTCCCGCCGGGGGGTAAAGCTGTGCGTCGCCACCGCCACGGACAGGCCGCTGGTGGAGGCGGCGCTGGCGCGGTGCGGGGTGCTGGGGTATTTTGAGGATATCCTGACCTGTACCGCTGTGGGGGCCGGAAAGGACGAGCCGCTGATCTACCGGGAGGCGCTGGAGCGCGTGGGCGGAAACCGTTCCGGCGTGGTGGTTTTTGAGGACGCGCTCTACGCGGCCCGGACGGCCAAGAGGGACGGGTTCCCGGTGGCCGCCGTATACGACAGCCATGAAAAAAGGCAGGATGAGCTAAAAACGCTGGCCGATATCTACTTGACGGATTTCTCTGATTTTGATTTCTTTTGGAAGTTCGCCTCGGCGCTTTAGTTGGCGCCTGGGCCGGCGGCTTTTGCGGGTCCTGTTCAAGTGACGCGAAATAGTCTCAGAAAGGAGCAATCGAGTGAAGACTGCATTATCAATCGCTGGCAGTGATTCCAGCGGAGGCGCCGGTATTCAAGCGGATCTGAAAACGATGGCGATGAACGGTGTTTACGGCATGAGCGCCATTACGGCGCTCACCGCCCAGAACACCACCGGCGTGAGGGGGATTCTGGAGGTCAGCCCCGAATTTTTGGAGGAACAGCTGGACGCGGTGTTTGAGGACATCTTCCCGGGCGCGGTGAAGATCGGCATGGTGGCGTCCGCCCCGCTGGTGGAGGCCATCGCGGGCCGCCTGCGGCGCTACGGCGCGAAAAACGTCGTGGTGGACCCGGTGATGGTGGCCACCAGCGGCTCGGCGCTGATGAAGACGGACGCGGTGGAGGTCCTTACCCGGGAGCTGCTGCCGCTGGCCGCCCTGGCCACCCCCAATATCCCGGAGGGGGAGGTGCTGTCCGGCATGGCCATCCGGAGCCGGGAGGACATGGAGGCCGCCGCCCGGAAGATCAGCGCGGCGTTCTCCTGCCCCGTCCTTTTGAAGGGCGGCCACGCCCTGTGCGACGCGGACGACCTGCTGTGCGCGGGGGGGGCGCTGACCTGGTTCCACGGGGAGCGGATCGACAACCCCAACACCCACGGCACGGGCTGCACCCTGTCCAGCGCCATCGCCGCCAACCTGGCCAAGGGGTTTTCCCTGGAGGCGTCGGTAAAGCGGGCCAAGGAGTATATCTCCGGCGCGCTGGCGGCGGGGCTGGATCTGGGCCGGGGGGCCGGGCCATTGGATCACAGTTTTGATCTGGGCAGCCGCTTCGCCCAGGAGGCTTGAATATCTAAGAAAGGAATCGGACACGATGAGAACTTACACCACACAGATGGACGCCGCCCGGAAGGGCATCACCACCCCCGAGATGGAGGCGGTGGCCAAAAAGGAGTACCGCACAACCGAGGAGATCCGGGAGCTGGTGGCCAAGGGGCAGGTGGCTATCTGCGCCAACAAGCTGCACACCTGCCTCCAGCCCAACGGCGTGGGCTCCATGCTGCGCACCAAGATCAACGTCAACCTGGGGGTGTCCCGGGACTGCAAGGACTATGACGTGGAGATGCGCAAGGTCATGGCGGCGGTGGACATGGGGGCGGAGGCCATCATGGACCTGTCCTCCCACGGCAATACCCAGCCCTTCCGCCAGAAGCTGGTGCGGGAGTGCCCCGCCATGATCGGCACCGTGCCGGTGTACGACAGCGTGATCCACTACCAGCGGGACCTGGCCACCCTCACCGCCAGGGATTTCATCGACGTGGTGCGCCTGCACGCCCAGGACGGGGTGGACTTTGTCACCCTCCACTGCGGCATCACCCGCAAGACCATCGACCAGATCAGGCTCCACAAGCGGAAGATGAACATCGTGTCCCGGGGCGGCTCCCTGGTGTTCGCCTGGATGAGCATGACCGGGGAGGAAAACCCGTTCTACCAGTATTTCGACGAGATCCTGGACATCTGCCGGGAGTACGACGTGACCATCTCCCTGGGGGACGCCTGCCGCCCCGGCTGCTTGGCCGACGCCAGCGACGTGTGCCAGATCGAGGAGCTGGTGCGGCTGGGCGAGCTGACGAAGCGGGCCTGGGCGAAGGACGTGCAGGTGATGGTGGAGGGCCCCGGCCATATGCCCCTGGACCAGATCGAGGCCAACATGAAGCTCCAGCAGACCATCTGCATGGGGGCACCCTTCTATGTGCTGGGCCCCATCGTCACCGACATTGCCCCCGGCTACGACCATATTACCTCCGCCATCGGCGGGGCGGTGGCGGCCTCGGCGGGCGCGGCCTTCCTGTGCTACGTCACCCCCGCCGAGCACCTGGCCCTGCCCAACGTGGACGATGTGAAGCAGGGCATCATCGCCTCCAAGATCGCGGCCCACGCGGCGGACATCGCCAAAAAGGTGCCCCACGCCCGGGACCTGGACGACGCCATGGCGGACGCCCGGCGGACCTTTGACTGGGAGAAGCAGTGGGCGTGCTCCATCGACCCGGAGACCGCCAAGGCCATCCGGGCCGACCGCAGCCCGGAGCATGACGACAGCTGCTCCATGTGCGGCAAATTCTGCGCCGTGCGCAGCATGAACAAGGCGCTGAACGGCGAGTACATCGACATTTTGTGATGGGGGGAGCGGCATGAGGCGGCGGTGCGTCATCGTGGGCGGGGCGGAGATCAGGAATTACCAGACCCTCTGGGATTACCTGAACCCGGGTGATTTCAACATCTTCTGCGACAGCGGGCTGTCCCACCAGGAGGCGCTGGGCATCGAGCCCCACCTCATCGTGGGGGATTTTGACTCCCACCCCAACCCCTGCCTGGACGTGGAGACCATCGTGCTGCCCCGGGAGAAGGACGACACCGACACGGTGTTCGCGGTGAAGGAGGCCGTGAAACGGGGCTTTGACGAGTTCCTGCTCCTGGGCGCGGCGGGCGGGCGGCTGGACCACACCCTGGGCAACGTGTCCCTCCTGCTGATGCTCCACCGGCAGGGGAAGCGCGCCCTGCTGGTGGACAACTATTCGGAGATGGAGATCGTGTCAAAGGCCCCGGCCTGCATCGACGGTTCCTTCCCGTACTTCTCCCTGCTGAACATCTCCGGGACAGCGGAGGGGATCACCGTGGAGGGCGCGAAGTACCCCCTGCGGGACGCGGAAATCCAGTGTACCTACCAGTACGGCATCAGCAACGAGGTGCTGCCCGGGCGTGAGGCCAGGGTGTCCGTGGAAAAGGGCGAGCTCCTGCTGGTCAGGGTGCGGCGGGACAGTTTTTAAAACCTGTATTCACAGCCGAAACCGCCGGATGGCCGAGGGATTTTCCCGTCAGGCAAGGCAAATTTTCGCAGGAATCATTGGGTTTATTTCAAGAAAATTTAACGCGGCATGACGGGAAAAGGCCCGGCCAGACGGTGGATTGAGGTTGTGAATACAGGTTCTTAGTTTGGGCGCCCTTCGGCGCGGCCCGGAAGCCATGGGGCATACGGCCTGAGCTTGATTCAAATCAGCCGCCGCGGGGCCTCTGCTCAAAACCTGATCGATCGTTCCACTCCGGGGAGCAGCCGTCGGTTGCTCCCCGGCAGCTTATGCGGCTACGCATACAGGGCTTAATTTCGCCGTCATAGCCGGTTTTACTGCCAATTATGCCTGGTTTAGACGAAATTGTACAGCAGCGCCTTGCTTTTACAGGCTCCATCAGGTATAATAAAGTGAATTTGTTGTCATCGTATTTTATTGTTCAGAGGATGGAATGATATGCAGGATCCCAAGCTTCTATATGCAAAGCCGCTACAATCTTCCCGGTCCGGGATTTTATATAACACCTTCCCCTACCCCACGAAAATATCGCCGGAGGCGATTGCCGTATATATTGCCTGCTCCACCAGGCCGGGCGATACGGTGCTGGACGCGTTTGCCGGAAGCGGCAGCACAGGAATGGCGGCCCTGCTGTGCGAACAGCCGACGCAGCAGATGCTGCAGCTGGCCGAACGCTTAGGCGTACAGCCTGAGTGGGGGGCGAGAAATGCCGTCCTCTATGAAATTGGAACCTATGCCTCCTTTGCCACGGCAACCCTCTTAAACAAGCTGTCTGCCGGGGAGTACAAGGCCGCCGCCGATGACTTCATCAAGGAGGCCAACAAGCTGGTTGGGCCGGCCTATGCCGCTGTTGACCCGAAGGGACGGACGGGCGTCCTGCGCTACGCAATCTGGTCCGAACTGCTCAGATGCCCGCACTGCGGGCAGGAGGTCTCCTATTTTGACTGTGCCATGTCCCGCGATCCCGCCGCGTTTCATAAGCAAATCCTCTGCCCGCATTGCCGCCGGACCTGCAAGGTAGAGGATATGCCGTTTGTGACGGAAGACCACTGGGACGCCCTGCTGAATCAGACCATCTCGCGGAAAAAGCGCGTTTTAGCCTGGATATACGGCTCGACCGACGGGGAGAACTGGGACCGCCGCGCCGCCGCCAAGGATCTGCGGGCGGTGCGGGACCTTTGCGCCGGCGCCGCCCCGGAGGACACCCCGAAAAGGATTCAATGGGGCGAATTGCACCGCGAAGGGTACCATTATGGCATCACCCACCTCCACCATTTCTACACCGACAGGAACTATATGGTGATGTCCAAGCTGTGGAGGCTGGCCGACACCTTTCCCCGCAGGCAGGCCGACGCCCTGAAGCTGCTGCTTTTGAGCTACAACGCGACCCACTGCACCCTGATGGCCCGGGTTGTCGCAAAAAAGAACGCCCGCGACTTTGTCCTGACCGGGGCCCAGAGCGGGGTGCTCTATATCAGCAAGGCCCCGGTGGAGAAAAACATCCTCTGGGGGCTGCGGCGCAAGGCAAAGGTATTCGAGCGGGCCTATGGCCTGCTGGAAACCTGCACCGGCACCGTGGACATACATAATGTGTCCAGCACCCATATGGCGGAGCCGGACGACAGCATCGACTTCGTGTTTACGGACCCCCCGTTCGGTGATTTTATCCCCTATGCCGAGGTCAACCAGATCAATGAATTGTGGCTTGACAGGACGACCGACCGGGCAAACGAGGTGATTATCAGCGAGTCCCAGCACAAGGATATCTCCGCATACCGGGATATGCTCTCGCAGGTATTGCGGGAGGTACACCGGGTTTTAAAGCCAAACCACTATGCGTCCGTGGTGTTTCACGCCGCTAAGGCAGCTGTCTGGGAGGCGTTCAAGGGGGCGGTCGACGGGGCGCAGCTCCATATTGTGCAGACCAATATTCTGGACAAGACGCAGTCCAGCTTCAAGCAGATTGTATCGGAGGGCTCCCTTCAGGGGGACCCGCTCTTTCTGCTGAAAAAAGGGGCCGCGGCGCGGCGCGGCAGGATCAGCGACAAGGACATCCTGGACCGGCTCATCAGGGAGAACGCCAGTCATCCCGAATTTGACATGAGGCGCTGTTATTCCATGTACGTCTATACCTGCCTGGAATCGGGCACCGCGGTTTCCATGGACGCAAAAGAGGTTTATGAGTACTTTCAGGCGCAAAGAGGAAGCACCGCATGATAAAAAAGAGGCCCGCAACCGACCATCAAAAAAAGTTTGGACAATATTTCTCCGGGGAGAAGGTGGGCAGCCTGCTGGTATCCCTTTTGCCGGAGGACGCCGAAATCACCTCGGTTGTCGACCCCATGGCCGGGGTCGGCGACCTTTTGAGCGCCGCCGGCCGCCGGGCTGCCCCGGGGGCGGATTTTCTGGGGGTGGAGGTAGACGAACCCGTGGCGAGGGAGTGCGCCCGGAGGCTGCCGGGCTGCCGGATTGAACACGCCGACGCCTTCTCCTGCGGTTCGCTTCTCACGGAAAACGGGTGGGACCTGGTCATCGCCAACCCGCCGTATGTTCGGTACCAGCTCCAGCCGAAGGACTACCGCTTGTCTGTCCGAAGCAATTTATGTGCGCAGTTAGAGCGGCTGCCGTACCTGGAGGCCGCCGACAAGGCGATGTTTCTGCGGCTGGCCGGCGGCTATTCCGGGCTGTCCGACCTGGCGGTGCCGTCTTGGATTTTGTGCGCTGCGCTGGTCAGAACAGGCGGGTATCTGGCCATCGTGGTGCCCGACACCTGGCTGAGCCGCGAATACGCCAAACCGGTCCAGTATCTGCTGGCCAAGAGCTTTGATGTGCTTACGGTGGTAAAGGACGTGGGCACTTCCTGGTTTGACAATGCGCTGGTGAGGACCTGCCTGCTGGTGGCCCGGCGCAGGGCAACCGCCCCGCTGGAGAATCTTGCGGCAAAAGAGACCCGCTGCGTTGACCTGGGCGCGGAGACCATGGGGGCGGCTTCCCTGGTAGGCAGCCTGGAATACGGCGCGTCCGCCGGTCCGGGGGCCCTTGGTAAGATCCTGAGTTCCCGCCTGGAGCTATCGGGCCCCGGGTTTACGGCGAGCACCCAAAAGACCCTTGACCTGTTTCCCTATATGCTGTCCGGCCGGACCGCGGAAAAATGGGCGGCTTCTGAGGACGGCGGCTCAGTCCGCCCGGACGGTGGCCGCCCGGTGGAGCTGCTGGCCGTGCTCGCGGACGAGCGGGAGATATCCTTTCTCACCCTCGAGGCCCTGGGCGTTCACTGCGGACAGGGGCTGAGGACCGGCGCGAATGAATTCTTCTATTTGACAATCGGCGCGGAGCATCACGGCGGCTGTGAAGTGCGCGGCAAGCCGTGGCACAACGACGGCAGTCCGTTTACGGTCCCGGGCCGGAATCTTGTCAGGACGCTTCAGAACAGGGCCGAGGCGGACGGCCTTGTGGTATCGTACGACAGCCTCAAAACGGCCCTGCTGCTGATCGAAAGTGAGGCCAGGCAGGCGGACCTGGAGCGGTGCAGCAGCGTGGTGGCCGGGGAATACCACCCGCTTGGCAAAGCCCTCTCCGATTACGTTGCCTCCGCTGAGCGGTACCGGAATGCCGGCGGGAAGGCGTTCCGGGAATACAGCGCGGTAGCCCCCAACGAAAAAAAGGACGGCGAAGGCTATGTGCGGTTTTGGTATATGCTGCCGCCGCTGTCCAGGCGGCACCTCCCGACCATGTGCGTTAACCGCGTCAACGGGGCGGGCGCGAGCTGCCTGTACGTCCCGCAGAGCGCGCAGAGGCCTGTGGCGGTGGACGCCAACTTTGTCACGCTGTGGGGGGACGCCCCGGAGCACGAGGCGGCCTGCTTTGCCCTGCTCAACTCGACCTGGAGCAAATGCTATCTGGAGTGCCTGTGCACGGTGATGGGCGGTGGGGCGCTCAAGGTTGAGGCCAGCCACATCCGCAGGCTGCAATTCCCGAAGTATTCCCCCGGGCAGCTGGAGCGGCTGGCGGCCTGCGGCAGGGACATGATCGCCGCCAAAACAATGACCGACAGCCTGCAATCGGAAATCGATGACGCGGTATTCAAACCGTTCCGGGCGCCGGGGCGGATCCTGGAACAGATGAAAGCCCTTTTCTCCCGCCATCTGTCCGAAAGGGGGGCCAAAACATGATGGATCGCCACCAGCTGAGCGAGTTTGCGCTGCGGGCGCAGGCCATGATTGACGAGGGGGCCGTGGAGGACAGGCTGCGCCACTTCCTGTCCTCCCGCCTTTCCGATATTTTCCCGGACTCCCCCTGGTGGATCCAGGCCCATGTGGAGGGCACCGAGGCGTATGTGCACTTTGCCGCCGAGGGCAGGCGGCGCGACGGTTTTGTGGACGCCGTGGTGGGAAAGACGGCCATCGAATATGAAAAAAACCTCACCCGGCAGAATATCTTCCAGGAGGGCTACCATCAGGTAAAGGAGTATTGCGCGGCCCTTCGCAATATGGGGATTTCCCCGGATGAAATCCTGGGCGTTTTGTCCGACACGGTGCGGTGGTACGGTTATTCCGTGACTGTTTCCGGGGCGCCGCCGGAGGACGGCCTGTATGGGCCGGAGCATATTGAGCTTGTCCAGACCGCGTTTGTGGACCTCTCCATCGGCACGGAGGAAGAATTTGACCGCTTTGAGCTGTTTATCCAGAATTTCCTCGGGCGGGAGCGGTCGCGCCTGCTGAACGCGAAGACCCTGGTCTGCGATTTCGGCGTGGACAGCAGGTTCTACCGGGAGAATATCGCCGTTTTTCATCCCGTTGTCCGCCGCGCCGCGCAGGAGCGGCCGGATTATGCCGCCCTGATCAAGCGGGTCTGGCAGAACTTTGTCGCGTACCTCGGCGTGTCGGACTACGGCGCCTTTTCCCAGGACACCTATGTCAATGAATTCTATCTTGTCTCCGTGGCCAAGATGATCTGCGTAAACATACTGGCCGGGGAGCCCCTGATCAGCAGCGGCGGCCAGATCAGGCAGATCCTGAGCGGGGAATATTTCACCAGCCAGAATATATTTAACCTGGTGGACTACGATTATTTCGGCTGGCTGAACCATGAGCCTTATGTGGCGGAGATTGCGGCCCTCGCCTCCGATGTGCAGCGCCGGCTGACCGCCTATGACTTTTCCCATATCAGCGACAGGGACATTTTCGGCCAGCTGCTCTCCCAGCTGGCCAACAGGGAACACCGCCTGATGCTGGGGCAGGAATTCACCCCCCACTGGATTGCCAGGGAGATGGTGGAGTGCAACATGGAGCTGCTGGGCGAGGAACCCCCGCATATTCTGGATATGTGCTGCGGCTCCGGGGTGTTCCTCATCGAGTCGGTCAACGCGATCCGGCGGCGGTATGATATCGTGCCCGAGCGCTATACGGACGAAAAAGACGCCCTGATTTTCTCAAGCGTGACGGGGTTTGACATAGACCCCCTCGCAGTGATGCTGGCAAAGGTCAACTGGGTCATCGCCATGAAGGATCTCTTCCCCCGGCACCGTGGGGCGGTCACGGTCCCGATCTATCACGCCGACTCGCTGTTCGTCACCACCCCCATCACCCGAAGAATGCCGGACACGGCCGACGAAGCCCTTGTGCTCCATTTCGACGGCAATGACGTGGCGATCCCGGCATTTTTGTTCTCGCCCGCCTGCCGCAGGACATTTGATTCGTTTATGTCCAAAGCGTATCAGATGGCGATGGCGCGGGCCGCGGGGCCGGAAACCGCGTTGAGCGGCGATACGCTTTCCCGGTTTGCCGATGTGGTGGTCCGAGACGGCGGCGCCGCCCTTACAGAAGAACAGAGGGACCTGCTGGCGGACTGCGCCCATCAGCTGATCTGTGAGTTGGAACGGCTTCAGCGCCAGGGCCGGAATGGGATATGGTACTTTATCCTCTCCAACAGCTATAAGCCCGGCTTGACGAAGCAGCAATTCAACTGCATCCTGTCCAACCCGCCCTGGATGGCGATGAGCAAGCTCGCCAATAATCCCTATAAAGCTGACCTCAAGGCGATTGCCAAGAAATATGGGATCAAACCGGAGGGCCCGTCGCACCCGCACATGGAGCTTGCCACGATCTTCCTGCTGAGCGCGGTGGACCGCTACCTGAAAGACGGCGCGCAGTGGAGCCTTGTGATGCCGGGAAGCCTTCTCAGCGGCTTGAACCATCAGCCGCTCAGGGACGAGCGGTACCGGACGTCGGACAGGGAGCTCCCCATGCGGTTTACGGCGCTGTGGGAGCTGCCCCGGGACACGTTCAAAAACAAGGCGGTCGTCCTCTCCGGCACAAAGAGCGATGATGCGACGCCGGATGTTCTTCCGGGGCGCGTCTACGCGGAAGAAGGCCGTTACCGCGCCTGTACCTATACGCTCAGCAGGCGGGGACACAGGAGCGCGTGGACAAACAGGGGGGCCGATGCCGGCATTGCCGGCGGTTTGGACGATATCCCCATCCCGTTTGTGGAGGGATGCGACCTGTTCCCAAGGAGGAACCTGTTTCACCATTTCACAGCACGGCCGGATGGGGATTGGGAGATCAGCCCCATCCAAAAAACAGACGATTTGTGGTATCTTGTCAACGAGGGCAAAAAGAGTGGGTGCGACGGCCTCACGGTGACCGGTTTCTCCAAGGAGTATGTCTTCGACGCCTATCTCTCGAAGCACCTGTCCCCGTTCTTCCTGGCAGGCCCCGCCAAGGTGATCATGCCCGGAAGAAAGGAAGACGGCCGCTGGGAAGTGATTACCCCGATGGAGCGGGCCCTGATGAATGCCGGCACCGCGTATGCCTTTGACCAGATTGAGCAGTGCCAGGGCAGGACGCTTCCGTCTTATTTGAAAGACGATATCAACGCCCTCGGCAAGCTGGAGAGACAGGACTTTTCCACCGGGGACTGGCTGGTGCTCTCAAGCGCGGGGGGCTCCAACCCATGCGCGGCCTACCTCCCGCTCAGCGGCCTGGACCGGTCGCGTATTGTGATCGACCAGACGTTATACTGGCACATGGCCCGCAGCGAGGATGAGGCGGTTTACATCACGGCCCTGTTGAACAGCACGCTGCTCTCCAGGGCGATCAAGGATTTCCAGCCGGATGGCGGGCGCGGGAAACGACACATCCACACCATCCCGTATAAAGTGATCCAGCCCTTTGACGACGGAAATCCGGCCCATCGGAAGCTGGTGGGGCAGGCGCGCATACTCATGGCCGAATGGTCCCAGCTCTGCAGGGACGGCAAATTTGCGGCCCTGCTCCAGCCCAACAGCGGTTCCCTGAACAAGCGCCGCCGGCAGCAGCAGGAGGCCATCAGGAAGCTGACGGGCTACGAGGATTATGAGGCGGCCTGCTCACTGTGCCGCAAGCCTTGATTTGAACAGAGGTGTATGATAAGCAGAAGGGGCAGAAAAAGTTGGGCCAGGTGGATTCCCGGTACCTGAAGATTGCGCGGCGGCTGGTCTGTGAAGAGCTTGCCGTTGTGCCGGGTACCGGGCCGGAGGCCATCAGAAGGCGTTTATACGCGGCAATGGAGCGCGAGGCGTCAAAACAACAGGTAAAATCAGGAGGGCCGCGGGATGATCCCTGCGGCCCTCCGCCTGTTGGAAATGTCTTCCTTGCGGCAGGCCGGGCGGCGGGATCATTTGTCCCACCGCCCAGCCTTGGCAGAATGGTCTATTCCCGCTGCCCAAACACCATAGCGGGGATCTTCTCGTCAATATATTCGTCCGGATACACCCGGTCGAAGAACTCGCCGATGAAGGTCTGGGGGGGCATCCCCTGATCCCGCATGGCCCGGCGGCCCATGGCCCCGTAGGACAGCACCAGATCCACGATCATCAGCGCCAGGGCGACGCAGAACACCGGCTGGCCGATCTTGTAGGGGATCTTCTCGATCCACTTGGACACAAAGGGATACGCCAGCTTCATCAGCACCATGCCGCCCAGCCCCCAGAAGATCATGAACAGGAGGGTGGTTCGGCCGTTGATGTTGGTGGGGACGTTGGAATAGTCCCAGATGGTGGAGCCGAAGATCTTCTCGGCGATGAGGCTGGTGGCGTACTCGGTGCACCCGCCGATGAGGGCTGACCAGGCCCAGGTTTTCAGCCAGGAGCGCTTCTCCGCGTTCCGGCCCAGGAAGATCACGAAGATGCTGACGCCCAGGCCGTAAATGGGGCTGAAGGGCCCGTAGAAGATCCCCTGCCGGTTCACCCGCTCGTGGAAGCGGATGAACCACAGGATCTCCTCGTAATAGGTGCCGATGATACAGCCCAGGACGAAAAACACAAAGATTTTTACAAAGCACCAGCCCTGGGCAAAGACCTTCTCCCGCGGGGCGGACGGCGTGGGGGCGGCCTTTGCCGCCTGCTCCTGCCTCGGCTCCTGGGTCTGTGTTTGTTCCTGGTTCTGCTCCTGCGTTT
Organism: uncultured Oscillospiraceae bacterium; assembly: GCA_949916125.1. Classification (GTDB taxonomy): domain Bacteria; phylum Bacillota; class Clostridia; order Oscillospirales; family Oscillospiraceae; genus Enterenecus. The sequence goes on along the minus strand of CATLEJ010000021.1, from coordinate 7,440 downwards.
GCTTGTCACTCATGGGAACTTCCTCCGTTCTCACTTTTTTGTGCCGGGACGTTTTGCCTCTTCCGCTTCAGCACCAGCCGAAGGATCACCGCCAGCAGGATCACCACCGCCAGCAGCAGCGCCACGATGGCGCCCAGCGCCAGGTTCAGCGCGTAGGAGGCGACGAAGCCGCTGTCCTCGATCTCAAAGACGGCGCTGGGGTGCACCTGGGACCGCTCCAGGGCCTGGACGGACGGGGCCACCTGCTCCCGATCCGGCACGCGGATCAGCCCCCCGTCGTCCCAGTCCGCCCAAAATTCCATGGGCAGGGTGAGCTCATAGGTTCCGCCGCTGTCCAGCTCGTAGAGCTGGTAGGCGTAGTGGAGGGAGCCCGCGGCGTACTCCACCACCTTCACCCGCTCCCCTCCCTTGCCGGCGGACAGGGCCAGGGTATAGGCGCGGCTGGAGGGGACGGTGATCATCACCGTCCGGCCCAGGCTGGCCGCGCTGACGCTCTCTACCGGCCGGCGGTCCTCGTCCAGCAGGGCGTAGTCCACCCGGCTGTCCAGGAAGATCCGGCGGTAGGCGGTGTCCGTCACGAACAGATCGGCGGGGTCGCTCTGGGACATCATCCAGGAGATGTAGACCTCCGGGCAGTGCTCATAAAACAGCTGCATCATCAGGTTCAGGTCGTTCCAGCTGCTGGGGCGCAGGCCCAGCTCCTCCATGGCCAGATCGTAGAGGAACACGGACAGCAGGGTGTCCGCCTTGGGGGCCTCCCCCAGCAGCATGGCGTCCGCCTCCCCGTTCCGGCTCAGCGCCCCGCACAGGGAGCGCAGCAGCTGGAAGGCGCTGGAGCGGTTCACCCACGCCTCCTGGATCACGCCCTCCAGCGCCTCCTGGTAGCTTCCGGCGGTGCCGGCCATGTCGTAGATGAGCTGGTAGAGCTTCTGGATGAACCAGTTGGCCTCCGGGTTATTGCTGTAGGGCGTGCCGGTGATGGCCCGGTAGATCTCCGCCACCGGCTCCCGCCGGGCCGCGTAGTCCGGGGTGGTCTCCTGGGCGGGGAGGTGGAAGGTGGTGCCCAGCTTGCCGTAGCCCCACTCCCGGAAGGGGATGGAGGGCACCGGGTCGAACATCCCAACCACATTATAAATGCTGCTGTAGTCCCCGTCCAGATCAAAATCTCCGCTCTCCAGCCGGATGTTGTTGGGGGTGGCGAAGGTGTAGACGTACAGATCCTCCCGATCCACCTGCTCCGCCGTCAGGGCCAGGGCCGCCACCATGTTGCTCACCGCCGCCGCCCGGCTGTAGCCCCCCATCCAGATCTTGAACCGCCCGCCGCCGGCGTGATCGTCCACGTAGTCGAACACCCGCTCAAACACGGTGAAGGCGGCGCTGAAAAAGCCCTGGTGCACCACGTCGTCCCCAAAGGAGAAGTTGCTCAGCCACTCGTCCTCATAGCCCCCGCCGCTCACCGCCACCGCCACCAGCAGGAACTCCCCCTCCTGGTCCCGGAGGGGCTTGGAGGCCATGAGGGTGGCGATGGTGTCGGCGCGGGGCTCCTGGTCGAACTGGTCGCTCACCATGTCGCCGAAGCCCGCCTGGCCCAGATAGTCCCGGATGTACTCGTCCTTCCGATCCAGCTCCAGATCGGCGGCCCGGAAGGCGGACACCGCCAGCCCCAGGGTGCACTGGGCCAGGGGGTGCTGGTAGTCGTCGGCGGGTATGGAAAAGTAGTCGTCCCGGTAGGGGAACTGGTAGGACAGCTCCCGGCCCGGATAGGCGGGGGAGTCGAATCTCCCGGTGAGCCAGGCGACGTCCGGATCGGCGGCCCGGGCGGGGGGAGCCGATCCCCACAGCAGAGCCGCCGCCAGCAGGGCGCAGCCCAGGCGGAGTATGTGCCGCTTCAAGCGCCTCACCCCTTTTGCGCCGCCCGGAGGCCCTGGTACTCCGAGCCGCCCAGGCCCAGGATCAGGGTAAACAGCGGCGGGAACAGCACCATGCCCAGGGAGAACAGCGGCCCCCGGCCAAAGGCCCGGGCCAGGTTCCAGCGGCCCGCCATGTGAACCAGGAAGCCCGCCACGCCCACCACAATGGAGGCGCCGTCCGCCACCACGTTCTGGCCGGAGAAATGGCCCAGGGCGGTGGAGGCAACCAGCAGCAGGGCGCTCATCCAGAACCACAGGGGCCGCCAGGAGATCTTGTAGCGGATGTAGTTGCTGTACACCGGGATCAGGCTTTTCCAGCCCCCCTGCCCCGCCTTCTTGAAAACCCGCCAGCAGGCCACCACCTCGAAGATGTAGCACATCACAAAGAACATGGCCAGCGCGCCCAGAATCGCGCTCACCACCACCACCGCCAGTTCGGCGGTGATCAGCACATCACGGGCCTGTTTTAATGTGTCAAGTACAAATGCCCTGGTCAATCCCTCCAGTTTTAGGTTCGGAAAAAGGTGTCGTACAGGGTGCTGACGATCATATCCAGCACGCCGCACATCAGCCCCGGCGTCAGGGCGCTTGAACGGTTCCTGGCGGGCTTCACCCCTCGGTGTGGGCCAGCAGGTAGTCCCGCCACAGGGCGTAGCCCTCCGGCCGAAAGTGGGCGCCGTCGGTGGTGACGTCCTCCCGCAGCTGCCCAGTCTCGTCCAGCAGCTCCGGCGGGGCGGCCAGCAGGGTCACGTCCCTGTCCGCGCACAGCGCCGTCAGCGCCGCGTTGTAGTCGGACACGGCCTGGTTGGTGATGTAGTAGGGGGTGCCGCTGGCCCGGCACCGGGCGTCATTCACCGGGATGATGAGCTGGACGTAGATCCGGGCGCCGGGCTGGCGCGCGGCCACGGCGTCGATGACCCGGCCGTAGGTCTCCGCGTATCCGGCGGGGTTGAAATAGCCCAGCTCGTTCAGCCCCAGGGACAGGTACACCTTGCCGTAGCTCCCCCTACCCAGGGCGTCCAGCACGGACACCCGCCTCTCCCCCTGGCGGATCACGGCCTGGTTCTGATCCACCTTGTAGACGGACAGGCCCGTCTGGCACAGAAAGGCGGCGGTATCGGAGATCCCGCCGTACAGCCGCAGGCCGTCGGTGCGGGAGTCGCCGATGAACACGGCGTCGGAGAGCCATACATCGGGATCCACCGACGGCCCCGGCGGGGATTCCTCCGGGGGCTGGGATGGGGGCGGGCCGGTCACCAGGGCGGGCCGGAGGGTGGGGGCGGAGGAAGGGGAGGGGGTTGGAGTGGGGGACGCCGTCTCCGCCGCCCGCGGTTGGCCGGAGGCTGCCTGGGCATTCCAGGCGGCAAAGCGCCATAGGATGGCGCCCACGGTGATGAGGACGAGAATCAGGCTGACGCACAGCAGCACCATAATAATCCGGATCATCGGATCGGGCCGCCGCCTGCGAAGCCGTTTTCCAGGCCGGGAGGCCGGACGGACGCCGGAACGGGAAGGTGGCACGGTCATTCAACTCCTGTTCTGGAATGGGGGCGGTCAGTCCTGCCTGTGGTCCCGGGCATCGTCGTCGGCGTTTTGGATCACCCGCTGCCGATCCCCTACGATCTTATCCAGCGCCACCAGCACCGCCACGATCAGATCCATCCGCTCCTCGTCCACAACGTCCACCTCGTAGGTGTCGTGGAGGGACAGCCATTTCCGGTGGGTCTGGGCCAGCAGCTGCCCCTGGTCGTCCCTCAGCTGATAGTCGTGCTGCGTCAGGTCGCCCGTCAGCTGCCAGCCCAGAGCCTCGATGTCCAGCACGTCCTTGGTCAGATGGAGCAGCTCGGTGCGCAGCTCGATCTCGGTGCCGTCCACCAGCTGGATGGTGTGTATGTCGTGCATGGAGACGGGCTTGCGGGTGATGACGGCGATCTCCTCCCCCTCCCCGTCGGTGAGGTAAGTGACATTGTGGAGGGAGAACACCTTGCTGTATACCTGGTATACAAGGCCGCCCTCCTCGTCGGTGATGGAGATCTTGTTGTGGATGCTGGCAAGCTTCGCTTTCATTTTCAATTTCATGGGGACTCCTCCTGTCTTTTTCTATCGTCAAGCCAACGCAAGCGGATCCTTTGGGCGCTGCGGGGCTTTCCGTATCAACAGATCGATGAAATAGCCTTTTGCGAAAACAAATGTTTATTTACTTGCCGGGCCAAATAAAAATCCTGGGTGGCAGCGGAATCAAGAATGAATAAATATTTATTTCATTTTGTGTCAAAAACGAACCGCCCTGGGGCGGCGCGTTTTATTTTCCGGGTTTTGCCTTCTCGGGCCGCAGGTAACCGCTCAAGCCCACGCTGATAAACTGGAACGCGGTATCCTCCGTCTCCTGGGTGTTGGGCAGCACGCCCTCCACTACATATTTGGCGTACATCACGGTGGAAGTGAGCACATGGAGCCACAGCAAATCCTGGTTGACCCTGCGCAGGCTGGGGAAGGTGTTCATAAAGGCCCGCACCATGCCGCCGAAGGTGTTGAAGTGGCTTCCGTCGTAGTGCTTGTAAAACTGGGGAAAGGCGGCGCTGTCCCGGAAGCGGTGGTAGAACACCGTCTCGTCCGGGTGGGCCACCCAGAAGCGGAAGTAGGGCACCCACAGGCTTCTCACCGCCCCCATGGGGTCGGTGAGCATGGTCAGGGGGTTGAACTTCAGATGCTCAAAAATGGCGGCCGCCTGCTGATCCACGCTGGCAAAGCAGGCCGCCATCAGCTCGTCCTTGCTTTTGAAGTAGCGGTACATGGCCCCGGGGGAGATCCCGGCCAGGTCGCTGATGTTCTGCACCCGGACGCCCTCCAGGCCGTATTGCCGGACAGCCTTCATGGCCGCGGAGAGGATTCTGGTTTTGGTGTCGTCCAAGCAGGGCGCCTCCTCTCAAGATGCGGGTGAAGGTTTCTCAACAGGGGTATTATATACTATCGCGGCCACAATGGCAATAGCTTTTTGTGTCCGGTGTCAAATCGGATCTGCCGCGGGACAGCGGACAGGACGCCCCCGGGCTTGCCCCCGCCCTGAGGCACGGGCCCATTGTATCATGCTGAAATTCGGGCACCGGCAAAGGGCTCCGCTTAATTTTAATCGAACATATGGACAACTCGTTTTCCTTGGTGTATAATAAGGTGAGCCTGTGTCACCGCTGCGGGGAGGGTGAACAGGATTGACCCGCTGGAAGGCCGCGTTTTCCTTTCCGATGGCACCGTTATCCCCATCAAGGACATTTTGGAGATTGAAACGCAAGCGCCACCAGGCCAGGACTTGTAACGCTCAGCCCTTTCCCGTATCACGAGACGGTCATTTTTATTGCGCGGCCCCGAATTTCAGCGCCGCGCGAAATACATTTAAAACTGCGAGGTTACTATGAATCAGAAAGAGATCAGCGAACTGAAACGCCGCTTCCGGCTGGGCAAAAACGCCATGGGCCGCGTCTACGGCTGCTATGTGGGCAGCCAGAAGGAAATTGTCTCCTACCTGGACGAACCGCTGGACCGAATGCCCGAGGATGAGGCGGAGAAATACTTGGCCCTGCTGAAAAAGGTCCTGTCCGGGGCTTTGGGCCGGAACCTCATCGACATTGTGTTCTCCACCCGGCAGGTGGCGGACAGCGACGAGCACCGGCGGCTCATGGCGCTGCAGGACTCCAAGCTGAAGGACGGCGAGGTGCGGCAGGAGTTTTATCAGGCGGTCATCGACGCCCTGGATATGGGAGAAAGCAATTACCTCATCCTGCTGGCCCATGACGCCTACGATGTGCCCCACCGGGGCAAGGACGGTAGGGATCGCGCGGACGAGGGCGACACTGTGTTCTCCTACATCGTGTGCTGCGTGTGCCCGGTGAAGGACGGCAAGCTGGAGCTGGGCTACTGCGCAGGCGAAAACGAGTTCCACAACTGCGCCCCCAGCCAGATCGTCTCCCCGCCGGAGCTTGGGTTCCTGTTCCCGGCTTTCGACGACCGGGCCGCCAACATCTACAATGCCCTCACCTACGCCCGCAAGCCGGACGAGCTGCACCAGGAGTTTTTGGACGCCATCTTCCACACGGAACCGCCCATGTCCCCCGGCGAGCAGCGGGAGGCGTTCCAGACCGCCCTGCGGGAGGGGCTGGAGGGTGCCTGCGGTCTGGAGGTGGTCCAAGCTGTCCATGAGCGGCTGACCGCAAAAATTGAGGAGCACCGAGAGGCCAAAGACCCGGAACCCCTGGCTGTCACCGCCAAGGATGTGGCCGCCATCCTGCGGGACTGTGGGGCGGAGGAGGTCCAAATAGAGGCGTTCTGCGCCAAGTGTGGGGAGTTATTTGGTGAGGGCTCCGCCCTCAGCCCCGCCAATCTCATCGACAGCAGGCGGTTTGAGGTTTGGTCTGCCGGAATCACTGTCTCCGTGCCGCCTGAGCAGAGTTACATGGTGGAGACGCGGAGCATCGACGGCAAAAAGTATCTGCTCATCCCCGCCGGGGAGGGGCTTGAGGTCAATGGAATGCCGGTGGATTGGACATAATTATGATAAAATGCGTTCGAGGAACAGGCACAGGGCGGGCTCCGGCCCTCGCATACTGTTTTCCGCATGAAGTTCATGCCGGGCAGGCGCCTGCACCCATGCCACCGAGGGAACGCAGATGGAAAAGCTGGGGGAAGTACCGGGCAAACAGCCCGGTACTTCCTTAAAAATTTCTGAAATGGGTCTGTCAAGGTCAGATCAGATATATTTAAGTTATGCAGCTAAAAAGGGCTATTATTTTGGGAGTCTTGTGCGGATAACATACGCCTCAAATTGAAGGGAAATTATTTCATACCTCTTGCAAAGTATAGAGAGATCAGGTATAATTATTTTTGTTGTGTCCCACTTTTGGTGGGAAGCACATATGTTTTGTATGGTCTATCTGCTTGACGCCATGGACGCCGCCAAGCAAAAGATTTGATATCCGGGTGTTGCGCAGGGGTAGCGCGCCTGCTTTGGGAGCAGGAGGCCCGGGTTCGAGCCGCAATGCCCGGAAAGGCCGGAAGGCGTTGGGGCACGGGCGATTGCGTAGTTTTCTGCCTCGCTGGGAATTGGTCAAAAAACGGTGGTGACCACATATTTGACCACAGTTGGAAAAATCTCATACCCGGGTGTAGCCTATCGGTTAGGCACTTGCTTTGGGAGCAGGAGGCCCGGGTTCGAGCCGTGGGGCTTGAAAAGGCTGTGAGGCGTTGGGACACGGGGAACAGCGGAGTTTTCTGCCTCGCTGGGAATTGGTCAAAAACCGGCGTTGACCACATATTTGACCACAGTTGGAAAATTTCATACCCGGGTGTAGCCTATCGGTTAGGCACTTGCTTTGGGAGCAAGGTCAGGCTGGTTCGACTCCAGTCACTCGGACCAACGCCCTCTGAAATCAGGATTTCAGAGGGCGTTTTCTTTGACTATGGCGTATTAAAATCTGATGACCTGACCAAGAGCAGGCAGATTATTTCTCTGCGGTGATTGTTTCGATCAGCGCCAGCT
>CATLEJ010000020.1 GCA_949916125.1 uncultured Oscillospiraceae bacterium | reverse complement strand
TAGGCGTAGAAATAGAACCTGGCATACTCGTTGTTGCGGGCCCGCTCCTCCGCAAAACCGCCCAGAATCTGCTTGTCCATATTGTATTTGGGCCGCCCGTGGGTGACGTTGACGGCGTAATCCCAGATGCCCGCCGCCAGGAACTTCACGTTGTTGGGCCAGCTCACCTGTCGGAACACAGTGGGCAGCTGCCGCCGGATGGTGGAGAAGCCCCGGTGGATCACCTTGCTGAACAGCTTGCCCTGGCGGAAGGGGACGAATTCGATCTCCCCCTTGCCGTACAGCTCCGGCCGGGCCAGCAGGGCGTAGGACTGGGCGGTGAAGTCGTCGAAGTAAAGGCAGGCGTACCCGGCGGTGTCCTTCAAAAACACCAGGGAGCGCCGCGCCCCGCATTCCTGCTCCTCCCCCGCGGGGATGGCGCAGGGCCAGGACAGCTCCAGCCGGTTGACCCTGCCGTCCGCGTACAGCCACAGCAGCTCATCCAGCGCCTCCGGCGTCACCCCTTCCCCCAGCAGCTCCCGGGGCATCTCCGCGCCCTCCCGTTTGGGGTCACGGGCGATGGTCAGGAAGTCCGGCTCCACATACACCGCCTCCGGCAGGTTTTCCAGCTCCTCCAGGGCCAGCCCCCGGGGGTGGACGGCCTCATCCAGAAGCTGTCGGGCCAGGGCAACGGCGGCCTCCCCGTCGGGCACGTCCTCGTATTCCCCGTCCTGGGCCGCGTATCTGCCGTACTGGGTCTGCTGGAACAGCAGCAGCACCTGCTCCCGCTGGAACCAGGCGCAGCCGTAGAGGTGCTCCGCGTCCTCCGCGAACAGCTCGAAGGGCAGGGCGGCCTCCGGGGGCAGGGGCTCCCAGGTCATGCCCTCATGTTCCTCCTCGCCCTCCAACAGCTCCTCATCCTCCGGCAGCTCGTCCCCGTCCGACGACCACAGCTCCCCGGGCAGGGGCAGGCTGCACACCTGCCCCGCCAGGCAGGCGGCGGCAACGGCTTGGCACTCCTCCGGCGCGGCGGTGTCCGCCAAGCGGCCCAAGATATCCGCTTTCACCCCCTCGTACCTGTCGTACGTGGTCACGGTGATGGGCAGGAGGAAGAAAAACGTGTCCGTATCTGTCAGCGCCGCCACCCGATCCCACTCCAGGCAGGGACGGCACACCAGGGCGCCGTTTAGTAGAAAGTCCATGTACCGCAGGTGGAAGCGAACCTCCACCCTGTCCTCCCCCAGCGCGCAGGTTACAGTGACGGGCTCCGGGATGCAGTCCCCCTCTACCCCCAGGAAGCGGCGGCTCCAGCCCTCCAGATAGGGCAGCTCCTGGTTGAGATAGTCCATCAGGTTCAGCCCCGTCTCCGGATCCCGGGCGGTGCAGAAGCCGGTGTTCGCCCAGTGGCGGAAGAAGGGCCGGTTTCGCAGTGTGGGCGTTCCCTCCGGGGCAGGGGCGTCCCTGTCCTCCCGCTCCCGATCCGCCTTGGCCTGGACGGCCAGCATCTGCCGCGCCCGCTCCATCACCTGCCGGGCGCAGGGGGCGCTGTCGTGCCCCTCGTAGAAGTCAATGATCCGCTGGAGGTAGTAGCCGCACCTGTCCTCATTCACCCAGGTGTGCAGCAGTTCCTCCTCCACAAAGCGCCGATCCAGCAGCGCCCGCTGGAAGTCCTCCCGGGCGAACAGGGCGTCCGTCTCCTCCACGTCCTTCCGGGGATCGCTCCCCGCCCGCTGGTAACAGCCCGAGAAGTAGGGGATGGCCTCCGTTTTCAGCTTGGCGAAGCTCTCCCGCTTCTCGCCGCCGATGTCCGGCAGACGCGCCAGCACCCGCTCCCGCAGGGCTCCATAGAGGATCTTGGCCCGGCCCATCACGGCGGTTTTCAGATCCAGCTTCTGCCACGCGATGCGGTACAGCTCCTCCGGCAGCTCGTATAACTCAAAAAAGTGGGACAGCACCCGCAGGCCGGCGGGGTGCCGTTCGTAGTCCATGTCCTGCCGCTGCTGGCACTTGTCGGTGATGTAGCCGGCGGCGTAGCAGCCGATGATCCGGCTGTACATCCCCACCGCCTCCTCGTCCCACGCCCCGGCCTGGGCCAGGCCCACCAGACGCCAGTATTCGATGAAGCTGGTGAGGATGGCCAGCTCGTTGTTCCGAAACGGCTTGGGCAGCGGCCCCTTCTTGGCGATCTCCAGCACAAACTCCAGACCGTCGAACCGCGCCCCCTGGTAGAGCTGGAACTGGAACTCCACCCGCTCGCTGCCGTCCGGGTTGCGGTACACCAGCCGTTTGCCCACAAACTGGTAGGCCACGCACAGCCAGTTGAGAAACTCCCGGTTCACCGGGTACTCCCCCTCCAGCCGGGCGACGTGCTCCAGCAGCAGCCGGGTGAACCGGGCGTCCCGGGCCGCGTCCAGGAAAGGCGCGGAGGTGAAGTAGTCCAGCCACCGCTTGGAATCCTTGCGCTGCTTCCCGGTATACAGCTCCAAAAACTGACGGATGGCCTCGCCGTCCTCAAAGGGGTTGGGGCCGTCCTCCGGCTCCTCCGCCAGCGTCCAGCCCCCGGCCCCCTCTGGCTCCCCGGCCCCCTCCGGGGGCTGCGCGGGCTCATCCCCCGCCTGCCCCGCCGGGGCGGCGGCGTCCCGCTGTGCGTAGTCCAGCGCCGCCTGGTACGCCTCCCGCAGGCGCAGGAAGCCCTCCGGATCCTCCTCCGGGTGGCATTCCCGGCTTTTCCGGGCGTAGGCCCGCTTGATGGCGGACATATCCTGCGTCGGCTCCAGCCCTAAAACGCTCCAAAAATTGTCCATACGCTATTCCTCCTGCCCGACCAGCTTCCGCCGGACGGCCTCATAGGGCTCCTGTATCGTCTCGAACTCCTCCGGCCGTTCCGTCACAGGATCGGTATTGTCCAGATCGTCCAGGAGCAGATCCACACAGTTGCGGACGCCCTTCAAATCATGATGCACCAGCCGGGCCGGAACAGGCCAGCCCAGGAAGGTATCCGTGCCGTCATTGTCCCCAGGCCGTCCCGCGATCTCATACTGCGCCCAATCCTTATCGTCCTGAAGCCATGCCATCATGAACCGGCCGTTATCCTGCAGCAGCACCAGGTGCCGCCGGAACGCCCCGCCCTCCGGCGTTTTAAACTCCCAGCTCAGCCGCAGCCTGCCCAGTTTTCCCTTCATGAACTGGGAAAGCGCGTCGGCGGCCCGGCCATAGCTGCCGCTTTTGATGGCTGTCACCGTCCGCTGGCCGTCCAGCCCCACCTGCTCCAGCTCCACCGGGTACTTGCTCATGACAAACCGGGCAGCCAGACGGTTCCGGCCCCGGTGAGGCGGGAACCCGCCCACCTTCTGCTGGGCCATGTACCGCTTGTGTTCTCCGTTCAGCTGGCTCGTGTTGGAGTCCCACAGCCAGCCCCCCGCCCCCTGGGCCTGGGGCCGCCCCTGGGACAGCTGCCAGAACACCCGATCCAGGTTTTGCAGGATGGAGGCCGGACTGTCGTGGATGACATAGTCCGGCAGCGTCCCCATGCCGAAGGGCACATAGACCACATCCTCGCTCTCCACCACCCGGTAGACCTCCGGCTTGGACAGCATGGCATACCAGATATCATGGCTCAGCGACTGTTCAAAGTAGAAGCAGGCGTACCCCGCGCTCCCCCGGCAAAACACCAGGCTGCCCTCGCACCAGTGCAGCTCCAGCCGCCGCAGCTCCCCCGTTTCGAATCGGCCAAGCAGCTCCAGCAGGGCCTCCATTGTGACCAGTTCCCCCCGGTCGATCTCAGGCCAGCGCAGTCCCATTTCCGCCTCCATTTCCCGGACGCCCTCCTGTTTCAGCACATACTCCGGGCCGTCGGGCGGCAGGACATACACCTCCAGGGGCAGTTCTTTCATCAGGTGCAAATCGAAGTTGTTGTGGCTTGCCGCCTCGCACAATAGCCGCCGGGCCACCTCCGCGGCGTCTTCCTCCGGGGCCAGTTCGTACCTCCTCCGCACCCGCTGCCCGTCGGCGGTCTTCTCGAACAGGGTCACAAGCCGGTTTTCATCTCTCCACACACATCCATACAGCCGATCCCCGTCCTCCGCGTAACGCTTCAGCGGCAGGGCTTCCTCCGGCGGGATGACGTCCCCTGTGTAATCGTCCAGGGGCAGGCTGCACACGGCGCAGGCCAGGCATTCCGAGATCAGCCCCCAGTCCTCCTCCGGCGCGGCCGTGATGGGCAGCCGGCGCAGGATCTCCATCCGCACCTCGTCATACCGCTCATAGGAAGCCGCGGTGATGGGCAGCAGATAGAAAAACCAGTCGCCGCCCTCGATCACCGTCTGTTCCCAGGCCAGGCAGGGGCGGTAGACAGGCCGGCCATGCACCCGGAACTCCATGTGCCGCAGATGGAAGTCCACCTCCACCTCACCCATGCAGGCCGCCACTGTCCGGGGGCGGATGGCTCCATCCTCTTTTTGCAGAAACCGCCGGCTCCACTCCACCTGGTAAGGCAGACGCTCCCTCAGATAGTCCAGCAGGTAGGTTCCCCCGTCCAGATCCACGCCATCAAACCACGCGGTGTTCAGCCAATGCCGAAAGAAGGGCCGGTAGGCCAGCGTCAGCCGCTCATAATAGGCCACCCCCTCCGCCTTGGCATCCTCTTCATCCCGCAGCTTGACGGCCCGCCTGTAAAGATCTTCCTCGACCTCCTTCACCACGCGGTCCGCCCCGGTAACCTCGGGATGCGCCCGGTAGAAGTCCAGAATGCGCCTCAGAAGCCCCGAGCCGATCTCCTCCCGCCGCCACTTGGAGTAGGTGAGCAGCTCTTTCTCAACGAACCGGGGGCTGCGCAGGGCCTTTTGCAGATCCTCCCGGGCGAAGAACGCGGCGGACTCATCCCCTTCCCGCTCCGGCGCTCCCTTGATCCGGGCCAGATAGCCGTCCAGCGCCCGGTTGAGCTGCAAAAAGTTCTCCTGGATCGCCTCGCCGATGCCGGGTAACCGCTCCGCCACGATCTCCCGCAGGCCGCCGTACAGCACCTTGGCCCGGCCCATAACGGCTGTTTTCAGCCCCAGGTCATCCCATACATGGCGGTACAGCTCCTCCGGCAGCCGGCAGGCCTTGAAAAAGTGGGTGAATACCCGCAGCCCGGCGGGGTGCCGCTCCAGGTCGGGCGCCGCCCGCTGCTCACAACGTTCCTTGATATAGGCCGGGACATAGCGGCGCACAATATACTTAAATTCCTCCACCGCCTGTTCATTCCATACGCCGCTTTTGGCCAGGCGGGTCAGGTGCCTGTAATCGGCAAAGCTCTGGCCGACGGCGAACTCGTTGCCCCGGGGCGCTTTGGGGACAGCGCCCTTGGCCGCGATGCGGAGGATGGACTCCATGCCCTCAAAGTCCGCACCCGGCGCTACCGACACCTGCCGCGGGCGCTTTTCCACCCGCATGGCCTCCCGATCCAGTACAGCCTCCTCCGACACTGAAAATTGATAGACGATATACAGCCAGCTCAAAAACTCCTTCCCCGGCGGGAGCTCCCGCTCCACCTCGGTCACCTTCTCCAGCAGGAGCCGTGTGAATTCCGGCTCCCAGGCCGCGTCCAGAAATGTGTCCGAGGTGAAGTAGTCCATCCACAGCTTTGGGTTTTTCCGCTGCTTCCCGGTGTACAGCTCCTCAAATTTCCGGATGGCCTCGCTGTCCGCGTAGAGGTTGGGCCTGTCCTCCGGCTCCGGCTCGGGGATGGTCCAGCCCTGGAATCCCTGTTGTTCCGAGTCAAGATCGCCGTCCGGCTCCCGGTCTTTCTCCCCATCCTCCGCCTGGGCCGCTTCCCGTCCGGCATCCTGTTTCCTGACTGGAACCGATGGGGCGGGAGACGGAGGGCAGGCCCCGCCCTCCGCGTAGGCCAGCGCCGCCTGGTAGGCTTCCCGCAGGCGCAGGAAGCCCTCCGGATCCTCTTCCGGGTGGCACTCCCGGGTCTTCCGGGCGTAGGCCCGCCGGATAGCGGACACGTCCTGCGTCGGCTTCAGCCCTAACACGCTCCAATGATCGACCATCATCATCCCTCCGCCATTTTGTCACAGGCCGCGCACCGAAAACCCTAACGGTTCCCCGCGGCAAACTCGTTCATATGGACATCCAGCACCGGCCGTATCGGCTGGACCATGGCGTCCTCAAAACGGCACTTCCACTGAAGGCCCTGATCCAGCCGCCCGTCCGTCACACCGTCAATGGTGTCCCCGTCCTTGATGGGCCGGTCGTTGGCCAGGATGTACGACGCCATGTTGTAGGCGTGGCCCACCACCCAGTTGGGGTCCATGGTGTGGAAATGGTATTGCAGATCCTCGATATACAGCAGGCTCAGCCCCAGGGTGTCCACGATATGATCGCCGGTGCCGCCGACGTTGAAGAAGCGGGCGTTGACGGCGTACCGGATGAACCGATCCGGCCCCTCCGCCTCCCCCTTCCGGATGGCGTCCGCCTGCACCAGCTTGCCGGAGTTCAGGCAGTACACCGCCTCGCAGGCGGGGTACAGCTCCAACAGGGCCTCCAGGAAGTCCATGTCGAAATCGGCCCGCTCCAGCGGGGGCAGGGCCCCACACAGAATATCGTTGGCAAAGACGCAGTATTTGCACTCAGATAGGATCCTGTCCCGGTCCTGGAGGCAGTCCCACATCTGGCTGCGCCTCATCTCGTCGATCTTCTCCGGGTGGAAGGTATCGCAGGGCATGACGGACACCTGTACCGGCAGCTTCTTCCCGTCGCTGAAATGGCCCAGGTGATCCAGGGCGGCGAACAGGGCCAAGCCCTTCATGGCGTCCGCTGTCCGGCCGGAGGGCTCCGCCGCCTCCACCCTGCCGATGTGCCGCTCCAGCGCCTGCGCCATCCGTTCCAAACCGGGCATCTCGCACTTCTCCTTCATCAGCAGCTGCACCATGAACACGCCCCCGGGCCGGATGGACGGATCCATCTGCTCTGCCGGGTTCTCCCGCTGGGGCTGGGGCGCTGGCTTCTCCGGCTCCGGCTTCTTTTTCTTGAAAAATCCCATGGTTTTGCCTCCGTTTCTGTCAAATTGGGTGTTCGCCGCCTTTTGCGGTGTATTTCATTACTCCTCCAGGCCGTCCGGCTCCTCCCCCAGGCCGTCGTCCCGGAACATCTCGTCAAAGGGATCCGCCGCCAGCTCCTCCTCCAGCGCATCCAGCTGCTGCCGGATCCAGCCGTAGGCCCGCTCCCGGTCGATGGGGCCGCCCCGATCCATCGTGGTCTTCCAGCTGGTAATCAGGCTGGCCACCAGCTCCCGCCGCCGGCCCATCACCTGCTCATACAGCCGCAGGGCCCGCTCCAGCAGAAGCTGTTCCTTTTGGGTGCCCTGGGCCGCCAGCTGGATCTCGCTGATGCGCGCCATCACCCTCTCCCGTTCGGCCTCGGACAGGCGCAGGTTGGGGTTCAGGATCAGCCTGTCCCGGTAATCCCCGCCGCTGCTCCGGGCGCTGACATGGAGGATGCCGTCGATATCGTAGGTGAAGGTGACGGTGGCGTTCTGCTCCCCGGCGGGGCCGGGGGGCACCTGCACCTCCACCTCCCCCAGCTTCAGGTTCTCGGAGGCGAAATAGCCCTCCCCCTGGTAGATCTCAAACCGCAGGGCCCGCTGGTTGTCATACATGGTGGAAAAGCTGCCCTGGTGGCTGGCGGGCAGCATACTGCTGCGGGGGATGAGCACCGCCATATGGGGCGTCTTGTCGCCCCGGTAGCTGTAGGTGGCCACCCCCAGGGAGAAGGGGCACACGTCGGTCATCACCAGATCCTGGAGATCCTCCGCCCGCTCCTTGATGCCCGCGCACAGGCCCACCCCCAGGGCCACGATCTCGTCGGGCTTGGCGGCCACCTGGGGACGGCGGCCGAACAGCTCCTCCAGGAAGTCCCCGAACACCGGCAGCTGGGCGGAGCCGCCCACCAGGATCACGTCGTCAATGGCCTGGGCCCGCTCCCGATCCTTGATGGCACGGCTGATCACGGCGCGTACCCGCTGGAACACCGGCTCGCACAGCCGGCGCAGCAGCGGGGCGGTGAGCAGCAGGCTGTACTGGCTCTCCCCCTGCTGGATGGAGATGGCCGCCGCCGGGGCGCTGGACAGGGCGATCTTGGCCGTCTCCGCCTGCCGGTACAGGGACGCCCGCAGGGAGGGCTCCAGCCGCTCCTCCGCCAGCCCGTTCTCCCGGCAGAAGTGGGCGGCGATGGCCCGGTCGATGTCGTCGCCGCCCAGCCGGTTGTCCCCGGCGATGGCGGTGATCTCGATGATGTTCTCAAAGCAGTCCACGATGCTCACGTCCAGGGTGCCGCCGCCAAAGTCCACGATCATCATCTGGCTGTCGCCGCTCCGGGTGGAGTAGCGGTGGTACAGCGCCGCGGCGGAGGGCTCGTTGATCAGCCGCTTCACCGTCAGGCCCGCCAGCTGGGCGGCCAGCTTGGTGGCGCACCGCTGGTCGTCGTTGAAGTAGGCGGGCACGCTGATCACCGCCTCCTCCACGTCCTCGCCCAGATACCGCCGGGCGTCCTCCAGCAGCTGGCGCAGCACGAAGGCGGACAGCTCCTCCGGCTTGAACCGCTGAGCGCCCAAGGTCAGGGCCTTCTGGGTGCCCATCCAGATTTTGAAGGAGGCGGCGGTGGCCTCCGGGTGGGACACCAGCCGCTCCCTGGCCGCCGCACCCACCAGCACCGTGCCGTCCTGGAGCACGCTCACCGCGCTGCTGGTCTTGTATTCCCCCAGCTCGTTGGGGATCAGCTCTACCCTGCCGTCCCGGTAGACGCAGGCCAGGCTGTTGGTGGTGCCCAGATCAATGCCGATGATTGCCATGGTTTCTTCCTCCTGTCGGTCAAAATGCCGTTCATTCCTGAAGCAGGTACAGCTCCGCTTCCCCTCCTAACGATCTGTTCGCGCGGCGGCCGCGGCGGTCTCTTGGCCGCCGCCGTCCTCCGGGGCCGTCTTCTCCATGTGTCCATGACAGCCTCCTTTGGGGCTAATCTCTCACCCATCATCTAAAAGATATATGTCCCCAAGGCCTTTGTCAAGGACACATTATAAATCAATCTCATGGCTGGAAACCCCACCGCCCCCTGCTATCATAGCCGTGGAAAGAGGGTCGATTCAGATCAAACACAAAATCGCCGGGATTACCGGACCGTGCGGACGCGCCCCACGGCCGCGGCGGTGGGGCGCTTTTCTGTTCTCCCTGGAAACTCAGCGGTTGGGATCAGTTCCCACCGGGGTAGTTGACCACCCCCCCGAACAGGGGCAGGCCGCTGTCCCCGGTGACGCAGAACAGGAAGGGCCGATCCAGCACAAAGTCCACCTCGCCATCAGGGGCGGCGTTGCCGGCGGGAGCCATGACGGTGAACGCCGCGGCGGTGCAGCCCTCCTCGTCGATCACCACCCGGGCGGCGTGGCTGGCCTGATCGAGGGTGATGGGCCCGTTCACACTGGTGGTCATGGGGGTGAAGTCGGCCCGCACCGGATCAAAGACGTCGGTGATCCCCAGGGCCTTCAGGCCGTCCTCCAATTCAAACTGGGCGGACACATCGAACTTGGGGATGGACTTGTTCACAATCAGGTAGTTCTGCTTTTCCCACCCATGATGGTGTTTCTGTCCAGCTCGATGTTCCCCGCCTGCTCCTCCAAAAGCCCGCCGGTCTGCTCGATGTGGCAGGAATACGGGGAAATTTGTTCCGCCTTCTAAGTCGGGCTGTCCGGCGGGTCCCTCACTCCACGATCAGGCGTCGCACAATGGATTGCGGCTATGATTTCCCCGCAAATACGGGCTAAGGCAGGCTGCATATGCAGTCCGCCTTTTGGGTTTGCTTCATATTTTATCGGGTGGAACCAGGAACCAGCAATTCCTTTATGAACGCTGTTGCTGCCGGCGCAATGTCGGTATGGCTCGGATAGGTTTCCCGGAGCAAGGCGGTATGGCTGTGCGTGACATCGTTGGTCGAGACATCAACGTATAGCCACCGGCCGTCTGCATAAACCAGATTCCAGGAGTGATCCGAAGAACTGACACTGAAGCAGGGAATGTCCGCAGCCCCGCAAAGAAATTTAAAGGCGATGGCATAATGGCCGCAGGTAGCCTTCAGTTCGCCCTCATGCGGCGCAAACATCTGTATAACGCCAGGCCGCGCGTTCCTTTCATAGGCCAGCAGACTACAGAGGTAATCGTTGAGATATGTCACTTTCTCTCGATCCGAACCCAGCTTATTCACGTGGTTGACTGCGGGTTGAATAAAGGCCAAGGGGGCCATGTACTGCTCTGGAATCTTGGAGGACACCGCAAAATAGTCCAGGTACTGCCAGTAGTTCGAGAAATTGTCCGGGACGTAATGCTCGAACCTTTTCACATTGTCCAGTCTGCCAATGACATTTTTAACCGCGCTGTAGTCCGCACCCTTGGCCACCATGGTGTAGGCCGGCGGGTCGATGGCGTCGCCGTCCACAAGGGTCTGCCGGATGGTGTTGTAAAGCGCCCGGTCATACACGCCGGTAAACACGGCGGGGTTGGCCTGTTGGCTGAAATCCTCCCGGCTCCAGTGGTCGGCGCTGATGGCGTACTCTCCCTTAGGCGGCGGGGGCGGGGGGCTTCCCTGCTCCTCCAGCTTGAGCGCCTGATAGATCAGCACAGCCATTTCACCGCGGGTGATCGCAGGGGCCTTGGCTGTGGCCTCGCTGATCAAACCAAGCTGGACAGCATAGCCGCAGGCGGTGCCATACGTCCAATCCTTGTTCTCGCGGTGTCCATAGCCGCAGCATCGAAGCACCACAGTACAGGCCATGGCCGGGGTAACCATATCATTGGGGCCATAGTGGGACTCGTCATAGCCGGCCACCAGCAGGCTGGCAACACAGTACCCCACATAGGGCTTGGCCCAGCCGGGCACATCGGTGAAATAACAAGCCCAGGCGTAGTGCTCCGGGTTGACCTCGCCCTCGCCGTGGAGCCGGGTCAGCAGTGCGGCCATCTCAGCCCTGGTCAGTCCCTTGTCCAGCTTCAGGCTGCCGCTGCCGTCACCTTGGTAGATACCGCGCTCCTGCAGATAGGCCCCCGCTTCGCTGGGAGTCACCATCGGCGGCTTGGCCGCATAGGCGGGACAGGCCAGCGTCAAGAACAGCGCCGCACACAGCAGCGTAGAAACAAGTTTCCTCAATCCAATCCCCTCCTTATGTATTTATTTCCATGACGCCATATAGGCGGGGCAAGCCGTCAATCCTCGTCCCCGGCCTTGAAATTGTAGATCGGCCTGATGATCTTCACCACCTCGGCGGTGGGCTCGATGTTGTCCAGGATATCCTTCATCCCCTTGTAGGCCATGGGGCACTCGTCCAGGGTGGCCTTGCTGACGGAGGTGGTATATACCTCCGCCATCTGCTTTTTGAACTCGGAAACGGTGAAGGACTGCTTGGCCTCCGCCCGGCTCATGAGCCGCCCCGCCCCGTGGGGCGCGGAGCAGTTCCAGTCCTCGTTCCCCTTCCCCACGCACAGCAGGCTCCCGTCCCGCATATTGATGGGGATCAGCAGTCTCTCCCCCGCCCTGGCGGACACCGCCCCCTTGCGCAGGATCATGGCGTCGGTGTCGATATAGTTGTGGATGGTGGTGAACTGCTCCTCCACGTGGAGCTTCATTCCCTTGACGATCTCGTCCATCATCGCCTGCCGGTTCAGCTCGGCGAACCGCTGCACGATCTTCATGTCGTGGATATACTGGTCGAACAGGGGCCCCTCCACGTAGGCCAGATCTCGGGGGACAGCGGTGCGCTTCAGGTTTTTCAGCCGCTTCAGCTCCTTCTGGATCTCTTTCTGGCGGCCCGCCGCCTTCAGCTCCGCCGCCAGCTGCCGGAGGGAGCCGTCGTCGGTGCGGTTGAGGGCCTTGTAGCCCTCCCGCTGGTAGAACTCCGCCACCTGCTTGCCCAGGTTCCGGCTGCCCGAGTGGACAACCACATAGATCTGCCCTTCCCCGTCCCGATCCACCTCGATGAAGTGGTTGCCGCCCCCCAGGGTGCCGATGCTTTTCTCCGCCCGGAGCAGGTCCACGTGCCGGGCGCAGTACAGCTCCTCCAGATCGATCTGATCCAGGTAGCGGTGGGCCCTGGTTCGGATATCAAAGCCGGAGGGGATCTTCTCATAGATCAGCTTATCCAGCTTTTGCAGCTCCATATGGGTCTCCCGGACGCGGGCGGTCTCCATGCCGCAGCCGATGTCCACCCCCACCAGGTTGGGCACCACCTTGTCGGTGATGGTCATGGTGGTGCCGATGGTGCAGCCCGCCCCGGCGTGAATGTCCGGCATGAGCCGGATCCGGCTGCCCGCGGCAAACTCCTGATTGCACAGCTCGATCACCTGGGCGACGGACGCCTGATCCACCACGTCGGTGAAAATCTTCGCCTGATTGTATTTCCCGCTGACTTCTAACATATCATGTCCTTTCTTCCTGTGGGCGGGGCCGCTCAGCGGCTTCCAATGCCCAGACGCCTCCGCCCTTCCAGCTATCAGCCACATCCCAGGCGTTTACTCATTTTTATATATTATCGGCCAACGACATACTAAAGTTAAGATTTCCAGCAGATCACCGGGCGACGCGCCTGCTTATGACGCGGCCAGTCCATTGGGCCTGCCCAAATGAAGTCTGGCAAGCATTGCGGAGTTAAGAAGGCGCAATAGCGAAATATCGTTTGCGGCCAGGTCGCCGCTGCGATTTCCTGATATCAATCGTCGGAAGGCTCAAAAAAGTCGAAGCTCGCGGGATCGACGCCGACCAGCGGGAATTGTTTGTCCCACATCCGAACAGGCGAGCCTGTGTCCGTATCCGAAGTGATCGTAAAGACCGCCCAGGTACAGATCTCCTCCGGGCCATAGTAACTGCCCTCTGATTTCTCTGGGATGAACTTGACCGCTACCGTCCGCTCATTGATCACCCAGCTGGCAAAGTCCAGCCTGGCCCCCTCCGGGATGTCCCCCGTAGATTTGTACAGGCACTTGGGGTCGGCGCTGTCGGACAGGTCATAGAGGTCAAGCCCATCTGGGATCCCATTATAGCGCAGATACAGCCCATTTCCCAGCGGGATGAACGGCCTGAGCTGGCCCAGGGGAATCCCGTACCAGTAGATGCTGTCCACACCCTGGACCCGGTCACAGGTGAGGCCACTGTCCACAAGGGCAGTTTCCGCCCCGCGGAACTCCGCGAAGGCCAGCGTCCCCCCGTGGTCAGTCCCAATGGAGATGATCGCCCGATCCTCCTCCCACAACACATCGTCAACGTCAAAGCGTTCCGCTGAAAGCCGGATCCGCTCCACTGTGATCGGCCGGGGGCCGTCCGGGTCGTAGGCCACGGCAAACAGCTCCTTGGAACCGTTCCCTTCCGAGTTTCGGACGTACTCCCCCACTATCCGCCAGATCCCGTCCGCTCTGGCAACCGCCTTCACATCCGGGTATTCCGGCGCAGCCGCCTCGTTTCGCCCCAGCTTTCCGCTCCCCGCCAGGCCAAATATCCCGGCCATGTCACACTTCCCGGTAAAGCTCATGCCGCCGTCAAAGGTATATACCTTTTGGAGGGAATAGCGCCCTCCCTCCGCAGCCGACTGGGTAACCAGGGCGAACCAGTCCGGGCCGAACTGCACATCGCTGATATCCCCGTAACAGGCCAGCTTATGGGGTACCGCGCTGTCCTCCAGGTCAATGCAGGAGACTGCGGCATACTTCACCCGGGTCGGCTCGCCCAGGATGCGAATATCTTCATCCGGCCAGTGAATGTCCTCCCCATTATGGGTGAGCTTAGGCTTGTAGTCATCCAGGTCCGCCAGCCTGGAGTAGCCGCAGGCGCATACACCATCCAGCGTAATCAGCCACAGCCTGCCGCCGGATACCCAGCAGGCCGCCCAGGCGCCCCGCTGGTGAAAGACGTCCGTCTGGGCCGGCCTGTGCGGATCGGACAGGTCATAAATCGTCACCGCCGTGCCATAGTCCTCCGGCTCCGGGCCAAGCTCCATGCTGTTCTGGCGGCGTCCCACCACAATCAGCTTCCCGTCCGTCAGGTAGAGGGCCTCCGCCGGGGTGGCCAGCTCTACCCTGCCAATCTCGGCGCCGTCGTGAAATATGGCCACATATTCCTCATTGTAGAGCGGATCCCCCTTCACGATCTGATAGACCGTCCCCTCATAGCTCACCACGTCCCGCCCGGTCTGCCATGCGCTGTCCGTCCCCGCGCCCTCTTTGCCCGTCAACTTGGGCTGGGAGGCAGCGCCGCCCTTTTGGTCGCTGCTGTGGGCGTCATGGAACCGCAGATAGCCAAGCAGTTCCTCCAGGCTGGAATAGGTGTCGGACGTGGGCTCCTGGGGGCGGTCAACGGGATGGGCGCCGCTCTCCACCGGCCCGTCGGACACAGACGGCGAGGCGCTGGGGCAAACCGGGAACACAGGGCCTCCCGGCCCGCCTTGCGGGGCCCACAGGGCAATGGCTGCCGTTATCACACACAAGCACGCCGCCAGCCCGCCCCATTTGAGCCACATGACCCGCTGCCACTTGGGCGGCTCGTCCGCCGCCTCAATCAGATCGGGGCTGATATATTCCAAGCTATCAAACAATTTCGTTCCGTTCATACTGTGTAACCCTCCTGTTTTAGATACTCCCGCAGCTTGCCCCGGACGCGGAACAGGGTTGTCTTGACCTTCCCCTCCGAACACCCGAAGCGCTGGGCAATGGCTGAGACGGAGTCCAGATACCAGTAGCGCCGCAGAAACATATCCCGTTTTGTCCGATCAATGGACCGCAGGAACCGGCTGACCGCTTCCCCCAGGGCCATGGCGTCCAGGTGCCCCTCCAGGTCATCGGAAACGGGGACGCACTGATCCAGCTCGGCGGTCAGCTCACCCACAAAGCCGCCGCGCTTCAGCGCGTCCCGCTCCCGGCAGCGGTTCAGGGCAACGTGCCGGGCGATCCGGGCCAGGAAAGCGTAGAGATACCTCCGCGGCTCATGGGGCGGGATGGAGCGCCACGCCTCCAGATAGGTGTCGTTTTCGCACTCCTCGGCGGTCTGCGCGTCCTGCACCACGCCAAAGGCGAGGGTGTACAGGCGGCGTCCATATTTCTCAGCGGTATGGTGGACGGCCGATTCGTCCCGGTTGAGGTACAGCTCCACGATCTGCTCGTCCTCCATAGCGTCCGTCTCCTCTCTTGCGTACATCGAAGGCCTTCACTATTATAAGCACGATTGGCGGGGTTGTGGTTACATATTTTTTTGTATGGGGATGATCGCTCGCTATCATTGCTGGACTGGCAGGTGTCCTGCTTTTTGTATCGCACGGCGTGATCAAAGGCAGGCAAAAATGATTGTGGCACGGCGATCCTGTATCCAAGGATCGCCGTGCCGCTTTGCGCAGGGAAAACGAGGCCTTTCGCGCTCAATACTTGCGGGGGTCATACAGCCCCTCCGGGGCCAGCTGCCCCTCGGAGCCCCACTGGTACATCCGCCACTGCCAGCTGGGCGCGGAGTAAAACCCGGCGGCCAGGATGTCGGACGGCAGGGCGTAAGGGTACTGCCAGCCGCCGCGCTTATGGGCGATGGTCACGGTGTAGTTGTAGAGTGACACGGTCTCCGGCAGGGAGGGCGCCGCCTCCCAAAACAGGAAGGCCTCCGTGGGGCCATCGACCTCCTCCGGCAGGGCGAAGTCGGCGTAACAGCAGGGCTTCCCGGCGCCGTCCGCCTCAAATCGGAAGTCCAGCGGCAGGGTATAGGCCGTCCCCGCGCCGTCCTTCCACTTCAGCACCCCCTCCACCCTGGTGGTATGGACGGTGACGCCCTGGATGTCCTGTGCCACCTGGATCCCCTCCATATAGCCGCCGGACGCCTCGCCGGGGTTCCAGCGCAGGTGGGCCAGATACACGCAGCGGAACCCATACCGCCCGTCCCGCACCGGGACCTCAACGGTGATCACGCTGGGCATACCGTCTGTATGGGGGCCGGCCGGATCGTGATACCCCTCTTTTTTCAGCCCGTAGGCCCCCTCAAACCGGGCCAGCTCATTGTCGTCCAGCCCGCCCAGGATATCCTCCGGGAAGCCCAGCTCCAGCAGTTGGGCGCGGAGGGGGGAATCGCTCACGTCGGAGCCGTACACAGGCGTATGCTCCCCGTCCGGCAGGCGGGCGAATACCAGCGGCAGGACGCCCACCGCCAGCAGGTGGAGCGCCAGCCACACGGCCAGCACAACCCGGCCAGACACCCGCGACGGCACGGCCTTCAGCACGTACCCCGCCTGATCCAGGCTCCTGCTGACCTTGCGTAAGCCCACCAGCAGGCAGATCCAGAGGATCAGAAGCGGCCCCACCAGCAGCCAGCCCTCCAGCCCAATGAGCGCCATGGGCAGCAGCAGGGCCTCTACGATGACCACCCCTCCGGCCGCGGCGGTGCGGGGCCTCTGCCCCGCCCGGCGGAATATTCCCTTGAGACCCTGCCACAGCCCGCCCACCACTAAGATCAGGGTGAGCTGGAGCGCCACCGTCCACAGCACGTTGTAGACTGGTACCGCCCCCGTGGTGGTGTTCCATTCCCCGCCCACCAGCTCCTTCAGCCGGCCGTCCAGGGGGGTGGCCTGGAGCACCACCACGGCCAGCCGCAGCGCGGCGTACAGGCCGGCGCAGCCGTAGGCGAACCGGAACGGGCCGTTTTCCCGGCGCAGGGCGCCCAGCCCCAGCCACAGCAGCCCCGCGCCCACCGCCGGAAGGATGAGGTTCAGTCCGAACCCGTTGATGGTGATGGTAATGAGCGCCAGCCCCCAGCAGATCAGGCCGATGGGCTTTTTCCACGGGCAGGGCGGCTCCAGCTTCGCCAGCTCCGGCGGCAGCTGGGCGGAGCCCACATAGAGCAGACGGTCAAATTCATCCATGGATCACACCTCCCAGTTCCCCCTGTAAATGCTTGCGGATGCGGTACAGCTTGCCCTCCACCGCCCGGACGGTCAGGCCGCACTCGGCGGCGATCTGAGCGGTGGGCTGATAATAGTAGTATTTACGCAAAAACAGATCCCGATCTCTGCGGCCCAGCCGCCCCACAGATGTCCATAGAGCCTGGGCCGCCTCCGCTTTCAGCAGGGACTGCTCCGGGCCGTCGGCAGCGTCCGGCATGGCCTCGTCCAGCGCGCCGCCCTCCCGGCGGCGCTCATTGGCCCGGCGGCGGTTGAGGGCCGCGTTGCGGGTCAGGTGGGTGAGCCAGGTGGTCAGGGCGGCCTTGCCGGGGTCAAATGTGCCGATGGAGTTCCACACCCGGAGCAGCACATCGGACAGGCATTCCTCCCGGTCCCGCTCGTCGGGGAGGATGGGGGCGATGATGTACCGCAGCAGCGGGGTGTACGCTGTCTGGAATTGCTCCATCGCGCCATCCTGCCGGGTTTGCAGGGCGCGGATCAGCTGCACATCCTCCACAATGAATCCCTCCCTTTTGTTTGTCTACCCTACTATACACCGGGCGCGGCAAAAACCCACAAAATATTTTTCAGAAATTGCGGACACAGAAAACGCCTGCCCGCGCTCTGGGGGAAGCGGGTAGGCGTTCGGCGTTTTGCGATCGCTATTGTTATTAAGATTTCTCGTATAGTTTGTTTCGCAGCTCTTTTTTAACAGTTCTTTTTGTCTGTGCGCCTGTCCTGCACCTGCGCACAATCTTCACATCGCCCCAATTTAGAAAAATGCTCAACGGGATGCTTTGGATCGCCCGCAGCGGAGCACAGTGGCGGGAACTGCCGGAGGCGTATGGCCCCTGGCAGTCTGTGTACGCCCGATTTGCCAAATGGCGGGACGACAGCACATTGGAGGCCGTGTTTCGTGCATTGTCCGCAGATGCGGATATGGAAAACCTGAGCATGGACTCTACTTGCATCAAGGTTCATGAAAGTGCCAATAGAGGGGAAAAAACGGCGGATAAGGCAATCGGGCAAACCAGAGGGGGGTTGAATACAATGCTGCACACGATTGTGGATGGACTGGGGGAACCTGGTTGAGTTCATGCTGTCTGCGGGGAATGACCATGATTGCGTCCATGCTGTTGAATTGCTGGAAAAGGTCGAGATCAGCGGCAGCAATGTATTAGCAGACCGTGCTTATGGGGCAAAGGCGATCCAAGCTTATATTTCAGAACAAGGCGCCCGCTATGTGATCCCGCCACAGAGCAATGTTTCTGATCCGTGGCCGGTAGATTGGTGGCTTTATAAAGAGCGCCATTTGGTTGAGTGCTTCTTCCAAAAGCTCAAATGGTTTCGCAGGATTGCCACAAGGTATGACAAGTTGGATGCTTCCTTTCTCGCCTTTGTTTACCTGGCTTCTATCGCTATTTTGTTGATTTAGCACATCTTTCCTCTTTTTTCAAACAAGCCTTAGCACCCTGCGGCCGTTTCCGCACGGACTGCGGCGTCCCGGAAGGTGGATTTTGGTATCCCGCAGATTTCTGCCGCTGCACGCAGGGTTATCTGCCCACCACGCCACGCTTTTCGCAATTCCTCAAAGTTGTCCGGCAGAATCCGGCATGGCACCCCGAATTTCACCCCGTTTGCTTTCGCGGCAGCAATGCCCTCCGCCTGCCGCCGGCGGATGTTCTCCCGCTCCGTCTGGGCCACGTAGCTGAGAAGCTGGAGCACAATATCTGAGATCAGCGTACCGGTTAAGTCCCGCCCCCGGCGGGTGTCCAGCAGGGGCATATCCAGCACCACGATGGCCGCTTTGCGCTTCTTGGTGATGAACCCCCACTGGTTCAAAATCTCCTCGTAATTCCGCCCCAGCCGGTCGATGCTCTTAACCACCAGAACATCCTCCGCGCCGATCCCCCGCACCAGCCGCTGGTAACGGGGGCGGTTGAAGTCCTTCCCAGATAGCTTTTCCACGATGATGTTCTGCTCCGCCACCCCGAATTCCCGCATGGCGGCCAGCTGGCGGGCCTCGTTCTGCTCCTGGGTGGACACCCGTACATAGCCGTAAGTTGTTCCTTCCATAAAGTTGCCTCCTTGTTCTGTCATGGTTAGCAACTCTATTCTACAGGAAATGACAAATATCACCAAACCTGCTGCCATACCATGTCGTTTGACAATGAGCTCTCCCTTGGCAAAAGTTTTAAGCTTCTTCATATTGTTCCTATATACCGCCTCGTCTGATGAGGGGATATCCCGCCACCGGGCGGGGGTCGGCCGCCCGTCATCGGTCGAAAAGCGGCCTGCCTGGGAAATGTCCAGGCAGGCCGCTTTTCGACAGGCTGGGCCCTGCCCGCTATTGCGGACAGGGCCTTGGATTGATTTTGTCGCCCAGTTGCCGGTGGCGGCGGCGGTGAGATAGGCGTTGATGAAGCCGTCCAGGTCGCCGTCCATCACCCCGTTGACGTTGGAGGTCTCATAGGCGGTACGGTTGTCCTTCACCAGCTGGTAGGGCATGAACACGTAGGAGCGAATCTGGCTGCCCCACTCGATCTTCAGCTGTACGCCCTTGATGTCGGAGATCTTGTCCAGGTGCTCCTGCTCCTTGATCTGCATCAGCTTGGAGCGCAGCATCTTCATACAGGTCTCCTCGTTCTGGAATTGGGAGCGCTCGGTCTGGCAGGACACCACGATGCCGGTGGGCTTGTGGATCAGGCGCACGGCGGAGGAGGTCTTGTTGATGTGCTGGCCGCCCGCGCCGGAGGAGCGGTACACCTGGCGCTCGATGTCCTCGTCCCGGATATCCACCTCCACGCTGTCGTCCAGCTCGGGCATGACCTCCACGGCGGCAAAGGAGGTCTGCCGCCGGGCGTTGGCATCAAAGGGAGAGATACGCACCAGGCGGTGGACGCCGTGCTCGCTCTTGAGGTAGCCGTAGGCGTTGTCCCCTTCGATGCGGATGGCGGCGGACTTGATGCCCGCCTCGTCCCCGTCCTGGTAATCCAGCACAGAATAAGTGAAGCCGTGGCGTTCCGCCCACCGGGTGTACATACGGTAGAGCATCTGGGCCCAGTCCTGTGCCTCAGTGCCCCCCGCCCCGGCCTGGAGGGAGATGATGGCGGCGGAGTTGTCGTACTCCCCGGACAGCAGGGTGGACAGCCGGGCGGTCTCCATCTCCCCCACCAGGGCGGCGAAGCCCGCCTCCACCTCGGGCACCAGGGACTCATCCTCCTCCTCATTGCCCATGTCACACAGGGTCATCAGGTCGTCCCAGGCGGATTGGCGCTTGGCCTGGGCGTTTACCTTGTCCTCCAGGTTACTGATGCGCTTCTGCACCTTTCTGGCCTTCTCCACGTTGTCCCAGAAGCCGTCGGCGGCGGACTGGGCGTGGAGCTCGTCCAGCTCCCGCTCCGCGGCCTCCAGGTCCAGGGCCTTGCCCAGGTCGTCCAGGTCGGGCTTCAGGTTGTTCAGCTTTACCCGGTACTCGTCAAATTGCAGCATTGTGTGTTCATCCTTCCGCGGCATAGGCCGCTGATTATAGTCACAACTGTCTCGGTCTCTGTATTATATAGAAATTTCCTCCGCTTGTAAAGAGGGGGACGCCGCAGGGAAAGCTCAAGAGGATTGCATAAAAACAATTAAAAGTTGTATAAAACTGTGGCGGCTAAAATAAGAAAAGGCAGGCGGGAGACTATACAGCAATGTGGAGTATAGTCCCCCGCCTTGTACGATGGCGAATGAGTTATTTTCCTTCCCGAAGGACGCGAGTGATTTCTTTGTCGTTATAAAAACAGTATATCACCACGGAGAGCGCAACAAAAAGCATGGCCACGAGGGCCGTCTGCCGGATGCCGGTACTGGTGGCGGCGCCGGATCCGTCCGCCCCGGTACCCAGCAGCAGCGAGCAGGAGATGACGACCACCGCCTGGCACAGCTTGTTGGCAAAGTTGCGCGCGGCAAAAAACATACCCGCCCGGTTTTGCCCGGTCATGATGGCGTCATACTGGGCCAGGTCGGCAAAGATGGAGGCGGGGATGATGTTTGTGATGGCGATGGGAAAGGCGATAACCAGGCCGATGAGGATGGCAAACGCCGGCCCCCCAATCAGGCTGATGACTGCGCTGTAGTGGTAAATGGCAAAGTAGAGCAGCACATAGGTGATGCAGGCCCCCAGCAGCATGGGCTTTTTGCCCACCTTTCGGGCCAGAATGTTCACCAGCGGGTAGGTGGCCACTCCCACGGCGATGGAGATCACGGACACAATGGTTACCCATATGTCTCCCAGGGCCAGGAGGTTTGTGATGTAATAGACCTCAGCGGTATTGAAAAAGGTGAACGCGATCCACATCACGAGATAGCCCACCGTGATGACGGTGAAGTTGGGATAGGAGACGGTAGCCCTCAGCGCCCCCCAAATGGACTGGTGGTAGGGCTTGGGGGCTACATAGTCCCGCTCCTTGATGGCAAAGGCCGGAATCAGCGCCGACGCGGCCCCCAAAACGCAGAACGCGATGAATGGGATCCGCAGCGCCCATAGTTCCGGGATTCCGTTGGACATCAGGATACTTTTGATCATGGAGGTGCAGAAGACCAGCGCGGAGGAAATGACATAGAACAGGCTGTTGATGGTGTACAGGAAAACCCGCTTCTCAGGTTCCGCCACAATCTCCGCCTGCAAGGCGCTGTAGGGGATGTTGTACAGGGTTGAGAACAGGTAATACAGGATCAGCATGACGCCTACCCACACGGCGTTGCCGGCGGACGTCCCGCCCACCGGCGGGAAGAACACCAGCAGGCAAAACAGCCCGTAGGGGATGGCGGCCCAGCGCATGAAAACCACCCTGCGCCCCAGGGGCGATTTGCAGTTGTCGGAGAGGCTGGCCACCCAGGGGTCTGTAATCGCGTCGATCACGGTGCCGATCCCCCGGATGACCGCCATGGTCAGAGCGGCGTTGAGGAAAAACCGGGGGAGCGTGGTGTTGGAATTGGTGGGGATAAAGAAGGTCAGCAGATAGCTTGTGATGATGCCGCCGATCAGCCCGCGGGACATATCCCCCAGGCACAGGGCAAATATCTTTCCATTGGTGATCTTTTTCATGTGGGCTCGCCCCTTTCAATGGCCAGGAATTTCTCCCGCAGGTGCTTTTTGAACTTCTCCGGCTCCTCTCCCAGCGGGCCGTGGGCGGAGTGTTCAAACCAGATCAAATCCTTGTCCGGCGCGGTAATGGCGTCGTAATATTCCTGGATCAGGGACGCGGGCGTGTTTTCGTCCTTCCGGCCCTGAAAGATGTAATATGGCATGGAAAAGGTGCGCGCCTCCCGGCAGAAATCGTAATTCACAATGGTGGGCCACATCTGGGCAAGGCACAGCCGGTATCCCTTCGCCGTGCCCAGCTTCTCTTGAAAGGACAGCTCCGGGGAGCCCAGGATGGGCAGCACCGTCCCCTTGAAATAGCCCTCTTTCTTCACGGTATGTCCGCCGTACTTGCTCAGCAGGCGCCGCTGGGCCATCAGCCCCTCAAACACCGGCTTGTACTGGCCGCCCTCCGGCGGGCCGACGCGGCGAAGGGTTTCCAGGCCCTTGACGTCGCCGGCCTCCTCCGCCTTGCGGAGCGTGTAGGCATAGGAGCGCGCTTCATTTTCCACGCCGTTGACCACCTGGCCGTAGCCGATGTAGCCCGCCACCTTCTCCGGGGCCCGGGCGCATACGAACGTGCCCAGCTCCGTCCCCCAGCTGCCGCCCAAAAGATATACCTTCTTTTTCCCCAACGTCCTGCACAGATAGTCGATGAGCTCCACGCAGTCGGAAATAAGCTGCTCCAGCGTCAGGCTCGCCGGATCGCAGCCGAAGTAGGATCCGCCGGTGCCCCGCTGATCCCAGGCTACCACGGTAAAGTCATCCGTCAGATCCAGGTGCCGCCTGGCAATGCTGTGGCGGTTGGGAACGCCGGGCCCCCCGTGGAGGAACAGCAGCACAGGATTGGCCCGCCTGGTGCCCCAGATATGGATGGTCTGCGGCAGGCCGCCCAAGGGCACCTGCTCCTTCCGGTCGATGGAATAAATGCTGTCGCGCATATCATTTTCCTCCCTGTTGTAGTCAAACACGTTCCAGATTCAATTTTATTCTACCAACTCCATGGGTGGAAGTCAACAAACCGCCCCGATTTCTCTTGTATTTTTTGGAATTTTATACTATACTGGCTGTATCAAATAGATATAGGGGGATGCAATGTGGAATTCCATGTGAACGACCCGATCCTGTTTGTGCTGGCAGGCGTTATTATACTCGCCGTGCTGGCCCAGTCGGTATACTTTCTGGTAAAGGCGTGGCGGAGGGCCGCGGCAATCGGCATGGATATGGGCAAGCTCCGGCGCATCGCGGGGACGGCCGCGGTGTTCACCATCGCGCCCGCGGTGGCCATTGTCATCAGCGTGATCACCCTGGCCAAGGATCTGGGCGTCCCGCTGCCGTGGCTGCGTCTGAGCGTGGTGGGCTCCATGTCCTATGAGACGATTGCCGCCACCAACGCCGAGAGCGCCATGGGGCTGACCTTCGGACAGGTCACCTCCCTCACCGCCCAGCAGTATGTGACCATCGTCTGTGTCATGACCGTGAGTATTATGGTAGGCATCTGGCTGGTGCCCCTCATCGGCAAAAAGCTGCAAAACGGCCTCATTTCCCTGGAGAACCGGGACAAAAAGTGGAGCGACATTTTCTCCAACGCCATGTTCATCGGCATGATCTCCGCGTTTCTGGGCTATGTGTTCTGCGATTTCTCCACCATATTCTCCGGCGACGCCTCCGGCCTGATCCCGCCGCTGGTGATGCTGGTGTCCGCGCTGATGATGGCCGTCTCCGGCCTGGCGGTGAAAAAGCTGAAATGGCGGTGGATCTCCGACTACGCCCTGCCCATCAGCCTCATTGCGGGCATGGCAAGCGCCATCCCCATTACAGCCTTACTCGGGTGAAAAAGGAGCGACTGACATGAATAAGAACCTTTCTTATATGGACTGCGTCCACCGGGACGGGCGGATCTGGAACCTGTCCATGATGGTGCTGCTGTTCCTCTTTCCCATCGCTGTGGCCGTGATTTATCAGGCCGCGCCTGACTGGCACGGCCTTCTTATGGGCGTCATCGCCACGGCGCCCATGTATTGGGCGGTGGGGGTGGTAGAGACGTTCACCTATGTGCCCATGCTGGGCGCGGGCGGCTCCTATCTGTCCTTTGTCACCGGCAACATCTCCAACTTAAAGCTCCCCGTGGCCCTGAACGCCTTGGAGCAGGCGGACGTAAAGGTCAATTCCGAGGAGGGGGAGATCATCTCCACCGTGGCCATCGCCGTCTCCAGCATCGTGACCACCCTCATTATTATTCTGGGTGTGCTGCTGATCACCCCGCTGACGCCGGTGCTGAACGCGCCGGTGCTGGAGCCCGCCTTTGCCCAGATTCTGCCCGCCCTGTTCGGCGGACTGGGCGTGGTGTTCATTTCAAAAAACTGGAAAAT
>CATLEJ010000019.1 GCA_949916125.1 uncultured Oscillospiraceae bacterium | reverse complement strand
CGCCCCTAATCCAGGTTGGACGGGAACCAGCCCAGCACCCGGAACTCCCCGGTGGTCTGGGCCAGCTCGTGGAGGGCGTCCCCCACGGCGGGGTCGCCGGGGCGGCCGGTGAATTCCAGGAAGAACATATACTCCCAGCTCCGCCCCGGCAGGGGCCGGGACTCCAGCTTCACCAGGTTCAGCCCGTGGACGGAGAACATGGTGAGGATCTCGTTCAGGGACCCCGCCTCGTGGGGCAGGACGAACAGGGTGCTGATCTTGTCCGCGCCGGGGCGCAGCTCCAGCCGGGGGGACACCACCACGAACCGGGTGGTGTTGTGGGCGTTGTGGTTGACGCCCCGGGCCAGGATATCCAGCCCGTAGATCTCCGCCGCCCGGGCGGAGCAGATGGCGGCCTTTGTGGGGTCGCTGCTGTCCGCCACCATTTTTGCCGAGCCCGCCGTGTCCGCCTGGGGCACCTGCTTCCAGTTGGGGTGGGCGTTCAGGAACCGCTCGCACTGGAACAGCCCCTGCTCGTGGGAGTAGACGTGGGTGATGGTATCCAGCGACGCCCCCGGCAGGGCCATGAGGCAGTGCTCTATCCGCACCGTGGTCTCCCCTACGATGTAGCACTCGTACTGGGTCAGCAGGTCGTAGATCTGCCGGATGGCCCCGGTGGTGCTGTTTTCAATGGGCAGTACGGCGTAATCCGCCCGCCCCTCCCGCAGGGCCAGGAAGCAGTCCTCAAACTGCTCCAGCCCGGTGCTGCTCACGGCGGGGCCGAAGAAGTCCAGGGACGCCTGCTCGCTGTACGCCCCCGGCTCCCCCTGGTACACCACCCGGGGGGCGGGTATGGGCTGGCGGGCGCCGTCCTGGGCGGACTGCCAGCGGGTGAGGCCGGGGTTGTCCGCCCCCTGGCTCATGAGGTCCCGCTGCTGCCGCCGGGACAGGGCCATCACCGTCTGTAACAGGGTGATCACCGCGGGGCGCAGCGCCTCCCCCGCCAGCTCGCCCTTGTTTTGCAGCACCTGGCGCTCCCTGGCCTGGTCCAGCACGGGGAGGCCGTTGGCCCGCTTGTACTCCCCCACCCGCCGGGTCACGTCCATCCGGCGGCGGAACAGCTCTACCAGCTCCCGGTCGATGGCGTCGATCTCCTGGCGCAGGGTGTTCAGTTCGTCCATCAGCAGTATTCCTCCCTCAGCTCCATGTAGTGCTCCGCGCCGGGGCGCAGGCCGGCCAGCTCCTCGGGGGTGAGGGGCCGGACGACCCGGGCGGGATTGCCCAGCACCATGGAGCCGTCGGGGGCGTCCATCTTGCCCGTCACCAGCGCCCCCGCGCCCACGATGCAGTTTTTGCCGACCTTCGCGCCGTTGAGCAGGATGGCCCCCATGCCCACGGTGGTGTTGTCCCCCACGGCGCAGCCGTGGACGATGGCCCCGTGGCCCACGGTGACATACTCCCCCAGGGTGGTGGGGAACTTGTCGGAGTGGAGGATGGCGCCGTCCTGAATGTTGGTGCCCGCGCCGATGGTGATGGGCTGGCCGTCCCCCCGGAGGACGGCGTTGAACCACACCGAACAGCCCGGGCCGAAGGTCACGTCCCCCACCACCATGGCGCCGGGGAGGATCACCACGTTGTCGTCGCTTTGACGCAGAGTTTTTAAGTTCATGTCTGATTCCTCGCAGTTTGTTATTCCAGCCCTTCCCCTTCCGGGGGGAAGGCTTAAATCCCCATCAGTTCACAGGCGGCCAAAGCCGCCGCCGCCTCGATCACCGGCACCGCCCGGTGTACCACGCAGGGGTCGTGCCGGCCGGTGAGCTCCAGCTCGGCGTTCTCGCGCTTTGCCAGATCCACGGTGAACTGCCGCCGGGCGATGGACGGCGTGGGCCGCAGGGTCACCTCGAACACCAGGGGCATTCCGTTGGTGATGCCGCCGTTGATTCCCCCGGCGCAGTTCTGCTCGGCCTTGATGGAGCCGTCCCCGTCCACGTACAGCGGGTCGTTGGCCTCCGAGCCCCGCATGAGGGCGAAGGCCGTCCCCGCCCCGAAGGCCACCGCCTTGACGGCGGGCACGGCGAACAGGTGCTGGGAGAAAATACCCTCGGCGTTCCCCCCGAAGTCGGGGGAGCCCAGCCCGGGGGGCAGGCCGAACACCCCGCACTCGATGGCCCCGCCCACGGAATCCTGCTCGTTTTTCGCCTCTAAAATGGCCTCCTGCATCTCCGCGCGCTTGTCGTCATTGAGGACGGGGAAGGTCTTGGCGGCGCAGGCCCGCAGGGACGCCCAGTCCTCCAGGGGGTCGTCGTTGATCCCGTAAATTGTGGAGATATGCGCCCCCACGTACACGCCCTTTTGGGCCAGCAGCTGCTTGGCCACCCCCCCGGCGAATACCAGGGGCGCGGTGAGCCGCCCGGAGAAGTGGCCGCCCCCCCGGTAGTCGTTGAACCCCGCATAGCGGACGTGGGCGGGGTAGTCGGCGTGGCCGGGGCGGGCCAGATCCTTGGTTTTGGCGTAGTCACCCGAGCGGGCGTCCGTGTTCTCGATGACGGCGCACAGGGGGGCGCCGGTGGTTTTGCCCTCAAACACGCCGGAGAGGATTTGGGGCTCGTCCGCCTCCCGGCGGGCGGTGGACAGGGCGCTTTTGCCGGGGGCCCGGCGGGCCAGGTCGAACCGGATGGCGTCCAGGTTCAGGGCCAGGCCGGGGGGGACGCCCTCCAGCACCACGCCGATGGCGGGGCCGTGGGATTCGCCAAAAATAGAATACTTCAAAGGGATCACCTCATTGGTTGCCGTCTGAATAAAAAAAGGGTTTGCACGGGGGTGGTCAGCGGTTTCAAGTTCTTTTTGTTTCTTTTTCTTTCAAGAAAAAGAAATCCAATACCGCTCCAAATCAACGTTCCGATCCGGCTCGTGGGCGGTGTTTTCGTACACGCCGCCCGCCGACAGGATGGTGCGGCGGCTGCCCTCGTTGGTGGTCTTACAGGTGATGAGCACCCGGTCAAGGTTCAGCGTCTCCTTGCAGAAGGCCAGGGCCAGCCGGAGCTGCTCCCTGGCGCAGCCCTTCCGGCGCTCGCCGGGGCGGATGGAATAGCCGATATGCCCGCCAAACTGTTCCAGATACTCGTTGAGGCGGTGCCGCACCTGGATCATGCCCACCAGCCTGCCGTCGGATTCCCGGACGGACAGGAACTGGGTGGCCTGCACCTTCCCCTCCGGAACGGTGGCGGGATCCAGATAGGCCCGCACATCCGCCAGCCACTGCTCCGGGGTGTCGGCCCGCCCCAGTGGGCCGCAGCCGTCCATGGAGCTGTCCGCCTCCCGGCACTCCTGGCGGTAGGCCCATACCTGGTCTAAATATTCCTCCGTGGGGAGGATCAATTTGATTGAATCCATAAAATCAAGTCCCTTCGCGGTATTCTATCGAGCGGTTCTTTTTACGTTCCGGTCTGCAATATATTTGTTGCCGGGCAGATACGTTTCATCTGCAAGAAACAATCGTCAGCGAGCTTCAAGCTCTTTTTGGTTACTTTTTCTCTCGAGAAAAAGTAACCCGCCCAGCCGCTCATATTCCTCCCAGAAATCGGGGTAGGATTTGGCGACGCACTCCGCGCCTGTGATGGTGATGGGCTTTATACAGCGGGTGGCGGCGATGGCCGCCATCATGGCGATACGGTGATCGTGAAAGCTGTCCACCTTTACACCGCCCGCCAGGTAGTCCTTTGCCCGGATCTCCAGGAAGTCGGGGCCCTCGGTGACGTCCGACCCCAGGGCGTTGAGCACCGCCGTGACGGAGGCCAGCCGGTCGCTCTCCTTGAGGCGCAGCCGGGCGGCGTTGATGAGCCGGGTTACGTTGCCGACGGGTCGCAGCGCCGCCATGGCCGCCAGAGGGGGCACCAGGTCGGGGCAGTTGGACACGTCGAAGGTTTCCGTCCCCATGAAAAACTGGTCAAAATAGTCCGCCATCACCCGGTCGCCCTGGGTGGAGCCGTAATCCAGCCCCCGCACGTCCACGTCCCACAGGTACATGGCGGCGTACCAGAACCCGGCCTGTGACCAGTCCGCCTCCACGGCGGCGTCGGCGGCCTTGTAGGTCTGGTTCCCCTGGGGGTGGTACTGGGGGGGCAGGGACAGGGTGACGGGGAACTCCACTCCAAATTGGGCCATGGCCTGGAGGGTCATCTGGATGTAGCCCTCGCTCTCCAGGGGGGTGATGGGGATCAGGGCCGACGGGCCGCCCAGCAGGGGCAGGGCGAACAGCAGGCCGGTGAAAAACTGGGAGGACACGTCGCCGGGGAGGCGGTACTCCCCCGGCGTGAGCAGCCCGGACACGGTGAGCGCGCCGTCCTTCTGCTCATAGAAGATCCCCTTTTCGTCGAACAGGTCGAAGTAGGGCTTCAAGGGCCGCTCCATCAGCCGCCCGCGGCCTGTGAACACGCCGCCCCCCCGCACCGCCAGGGCGATGGGGATCAGGAAGCGCAGGGTGGAGCCGCTCTCCCCGCAGTCCAGATGGGGGTAGGCCATGCGCCGCAGGGGGGACATGGCGTTGGCCCCCATGCCCCGGACGGTGACGGTGGAGCCGTCCACGGTGAAGTCCGCCCCCAGCTCGCCCAGGCAGCGGAGGGTGGCCTCAATGTCCTGAGACAGGGCCACGTTGGAGATGACGCTCTCCCCCTCCGCCAGGGCGGCGGCGATGAGCAGGCGGTGGGCCTGGGATTTGGAGGGGGGCGGGGTGACCGTTCCGGACAGCCTGCCGGGGGTGATGGTGATGTTCATAACAAGCGCCTCCGTTCAGGGAACCTTGTGGAAGGAGTTCACCAG
Organism: uncultured Oscillospiraceae bacterium; assembly: GCA_949916125.1. GTDB lineage: Bacteria > Bacillota > Clostridia > Oscillospirales > Oscillospiraceae > Enterenecus. Next base: position 20,685 of record CATLEJ010000019.1, on the reverse strand, counting down.
CCGCACCAGCTGCGCCTTGGGCATTTGATAGGGCACGGCGCGGCCGATCCCGTCCAGCAGGATGACGGTGATGTCCGCCCCGGCGCCCTTTTTGTCCCGGCCCACGGCGGCGGCGTACTCGGTGGCGGTGCAGTAGATCGACGTGGGCAGGCCCAGGGAGGCGCAGGCGTCCGCGACGCGATCCGGCACGTCCGCCGGGGTGACGCCCAGCGCCACTCCCAGCTTCGCCGCCATGCACATACCCGCCGCCACCGCCTGGCCGTGGGTCCACTCAATGTACTGGCCCGCCAGCTCGTAGGCGTGGCCCAGGGTGTGGCCGAAGTTCAGGATCATCCGCGCCCCGGTGTCCAGCTCGTCCTCTGCGACCACTTGCCGTTTAATCTCACAGCAGGTATACAAAATGTGTTCAATATCCGCCATCAGCTTTGCCCGGTCCGGGCGGGCGGTGAGGAAGTCGAAGAACGCCCCGTCCCGGATGCAGCCGTATTTCAGCACCTCCGCCATGCCGTCCATGAACACGGGGAGGGAGAGCGTGTCCAGCGCGTCCGGATCCATGAGCACCAGGCGGGGCTGGTGGAAGGCCCCGGCCAGGTTCTTGCCCGCGTCCAGATCTACGGCCACCTTGCCGCCCACGCTGCTGTCCACCTGGGCCAGCAGGGTGGTGGGGATCTGGACAAACGCCACCCCCCGCAGGACGGTGGCGGCGGCAAAGCCCGCCAGATCCCCCACCACGCCGCCGCCCAGCGCCACCACGCCGTCGGCGCGGGTGAGGCCGAAGTCCAGGAAGCCCTCCCACAGCGCGGCCAGCTGGTAGGGGTTCTTGCTCTCCTCCCCGGCGGGGACGGGGAACAGGCGGCAGTCGAAGCCGGAGGCGGCTAAACTGGCCAGCACCATGTCGCCATAAAGGGATTTTACGTTGCTGTCGGTGACCACCGCCAGCTTTTGGGCGCGGGGCAGAACGGCGCGGATCCGATCTCCGGCTTGGGAGAGGAGGCCGCGCTCGATTAAAATATCGTACTCCCGGCCGGGGAGGTTGACGGTCAGGGTTTTCATGGCGTACCTCCTTTTGGGGCGGTGTGGGCCACGTCCCGCACGTCGGTGCGGCCCAGCAGATAGTCCGTGGACACATCAAAATACTCGGCCAGGGCAAGCAAGCCCTCTACCGTTGGAAAGGCTTTCCCGTTTTCATAGGTGTAGACGGCATAGCGGGAGATCCCCATCGCCTTTCCAAGCGCGTCTTGGGAAAGGTTTTGCCCGCCTCTGAGTTGTTTCAACCGTTCCGCGAATGTAGTCATAAAATCCCTTTCCCTCTTGACAAGTAGAAGATAGTTCACTATAATGGGGCTGTAGAAAAAATTTCACGTTTGGAGGGGTAAGCCATGGAACCGAACATCCCCATGGTGGTGGAGAGTCTATACTCGTATTTTGTACCGGGGCCGCTGCCGGAGTATTGGCCCGACTATCTGCAAAAAGACCCCATGCGCGCCCATGGGCTGTGGTCATTCTATCAGGGCCTGCGGCTGGGAATTCAGATCGCGGACGCCTGCCTGGAGAAGTTGTGAGGGTTACATTTTTGCAGGGGCGGGTATTACCCGCCCGCCTGTTACGCACAGCGGGCCGACAGGGGCGGGCGGATGATATCCGCCCCTACGGATCGGTTTACACCAATTTTTTGCCCATCAGCTCGATGAGCGGGTTCAGCTTGCCCATGAGGTGGGCGAACTTGTCCGGCGTCAGGGACTGGGCCCCGTCGCACTTGGCGTGGGGCGGGTCGTTGTGAACCTCCACCATGAGGCCGTCCGCCCCCACAGCCACCGCCGCCATGGCCAGCGGCTCCACCATCCAGTACATACCCGCCGCGTGGGAGGGATCCACCACGATGGGCAGGTGGCTCATCCGCCGGATGGCCGGGATGGCGGACAGATCCAGGGTGTTCCGGGTGTAGGTCTCGAAGGTGCGCACCCCCCGCTCGCACAGGATCACGTTCTCGTTGCCCGCGGCCATGATGTACTCCGCCGACATGATCCACTCCTCGTAGGTGTTGGACAGGCCCCGCTTGAGCAGGATGGGCTTGGACAGCTTGCCCGCCTCCTTCAGCAGGTCGAAGTTCTGCATATTCCGGGCGCCGATCTGCACCAGATCCACCTTTTCCTCAAACAGCTGGCAGTACCGGGGGGCCATCAGCTCGGACACGATGGGCAGGCCGGTGTCCGCCTTGGCCTCCAGCAGCAGCTCCAGGCCGTCCGCCCCCATGCCCTGGAAGGAGTAGGGCGACGTGCGGGGCTTGAACGCGCCCCCCCGGAGCAGGGCCGCCCCCGCCGCTTTCACGTCCCGGGCCACGCCCACGATCTGATCCTCGCTCTCCACCGAGCAGGGGCCGGCGATGACGGCGAAGCCCGCCCCGCCGCCCACCGGCACGCCGGACACGTCCACCACGGTGTCCTCCGGGTGGAACTTGCGGTTGGCCTTCTTGTAGGGCTCCTGCACCCGCATGACCCGCTCCACGTCGTCGTTCATGGTGAGCTTGTCCATGTCGATGTGGGCGGTGTCCCCCACCAGGCCCAGGATGGAGCAGCCCACGCCGTTGGTGACGCCTACGGTGACGCCGTGGTCCTTCTCGAGGGTGGCCACCAGGGCCTGGATTTTCTCCTGGCTTACGCCGGGTTTCATCACAATTACCATGTCAAAAACTCCTTTTTTCGCCAAATAAAAAGAAGCCCATGATCCGCAGCCGGCGGTTCATGAGCTCCCTGAATATCCCCCTACAGGCAGGGCCTGCCGCCCCCTTGCTCACGCAATCCGCCGCTCCACGCCAAAAGAGCCGAACCCGGTAAATCGAGTCCAGCCGAAGGAAAAGGGAAAGCTGTGGACGTGGGAAAGGGTCATAACAGGATACCTCGCCGCCTTTGGATTGGGGACATTATACACTTTAACGGGATAAAATGCAAGTTTTTTTTCAGCCCCGCCCCGTCCGCCGCCCGCGGCGCAGATCGAGGCCGATGAGAACGGCGCAGCCCAGCACCAGCAGCGCCAGGATCAGGAGGGCGCAGTCGCGGAAATATTCCTGGGGCAGGATGTTGATGATCTGGTCCTCCGCCGGGTCAAAGAGCCAGTTGTCCTTGCCGGGGAAGAACAGGGCATGGAACAGCACAAAGGCCCGGTCGAAGTCCAGCGCCGCCAGCGCCCCCACCAGCAGGAACGCAGCCCCCAGCCCCGCCCCCGCCCAGAAGCCGGGGCCCCGGCCAAGGGGCCTGGCCGGGGTACGCCCGGTGAACCGGGCGTACAGCAAAACTGCCGCCAGCAGGCCCAGGGACACCCCCAGCACCCGCAGGTCCAGCAGGAACAGCACCCGCACGTCGGTAAAGTGGGCCTTGCCGTCCTCCGACCACTTCAAGACGCCGGTGGAGAATTCCGCCCCCCCGAGGCAGTAGTCCAGCATCTCGTTGAAGGCGGTTTTGATCTCGTCCTGCGTCAGGCCGGTGCGCTCCTCCAGCCCCATGGGGCCGATGTGGGCGTAGTAGAAGGGGCGGCACAGGATGGGGGCGGCGATGGACGCGGTGAGCAGCGCCAGGGCCGTGAGGACGGCCAGCAGGGCGCACAGGGGCTTGCTTTCCTTCATGGGGTTTCCTCCTTTTCGGTCAGGGCGGACAGGGTGATGAGCGCCTGGGAGGGGAGGTAAAAGAACCACATCCCCACGGCCACGGCGGGATACAGCGGGGACGAGGGGGGCAGGGCGTTGAACAGCCCCACGCACAGGTCGCACCCCACGAACAGGGTGAGGCCAACGGCGAACAGCCGCCCGGGGCGGCCCTCCACCGTCCAGGCCAATACGGTGTTGGAGGCCAGCTGGGAGAAGTACAGCCCCGCCAGCAGGTTCACCGGGGAGGCCATGTCCAGGGCGTACAGCCCCAGCCCCGCCCCCAGGGCCAGGGCGGAGCGCAGGGGCCAGCCGCTCCCCGCGCCCATGCGGCGCAGGCGGAGGTAATAGGCCGTCTGGACGCACAGAAACAGGGCGATGCCCAGGGCATAGTGGTCGTTGCGCACCAGCAGGAACCAGTCCGCCCCGGCGGTGAGGGTCAGGGCGACGGGAACCAGCCGGTCGCCGCCCCATTTGACGCGGGCCAGCAGGGAGAAGCCCAGGCACAGCAGGATCCCCGCGTATTTGACGGGGACGGACCTACCGCCCCGGCCTGTCAGGTCGAGGGCGAGAAAGGCGGCGTACAGCGCCCCCTCCGCCGCGAGGAACGCGGCGGCGTACTTTTTCCGCTCCAGGATGGATCCCCCCTCCGGCGTTTGGGGAGAGTATACCACGTTCCGGCAAAAAAGGGAAGGGGCTTGACGGCGGGCGGGAGCCGGTGGTATACTAAACCCACTTTCTGACAGAGGAGGACGCGGACGCGATGTCTTACTTCGATTTGTATTAGGTCTGTCGATGCGTAGGGAAACGGGGCGCGCCAAGGGCGGGCTTTGGTTTCTGTACGCAAAAACGGCCCGCAAATCGAACGGACGCGCTTTTGTGACCTCCCGGCCCCTGCCGTGAACCGGCGGGAGGCCGTTTCATGCGCTGCGTTTTTTTTGCGGGCCGAACCCCGGAGGGGGTTCGGCCCCTTTTGTTGTTGGCGCTTTGTGAGAAAGGAAATCAAAAATGAAGACGAATAAGCCCTCCCAGGGGCTATGGACCTGGGACTTTACCATTATTACTGTTGGCAGCATTATCTCCCTCATCGGCGGCGTGCTGTCCAGCTTCGCCATGAGCATGATGGTGCTGGACTACACCGGTTCGGTGTTCCTCTACGCCCTGTTCAACGCCTCCTACCAGATCCCCATGCTGGCGTGCCCCATCCTGGCGGGGCCCTATTTGGACCGCATGAGCCGCAAAAAGGTCATCTACCGGCTGGACTTCCTGTCCGCCGGGATGTTCGCGGCTCTGGCCCTGCTGCTGCGGACGGGCTGGTTCAGCTTCCCGGCGCTGCTGTGCTTCAACCTGATCCGGGGCGGTGTGGACAGCGTGTACATGGTGGCCTACGACAGCCTGTACCCCAACCTGGTGGAGGAGCGGAACCTGTCCAAGGCCTACTCCATCTCCGGGGTGCTCCAGTCCGTCATGATGATGGCCTACCCCTTGGGGGCACTGGCCTATGAGGCGCTGGGGGGCGTGGGGCCCCTGCTGGCCGTCAACGCGGTGTGCTTCTTCACGGGGGCCTGCTTTGAAACCCGCATCCGCCACCGGGAGACCCACATGGACGCCGCCCCGCCCAACCACGGGGTGGGGGCGCTGAGCCGCTTCGGCCGGGATCTCCGGGAGGGGGTGGAATACATCGCCGGGGAGAAGGGCCTGCTGGCCATCACCCTGTATTTCGCCTTTTCCAACTTCGCCGGGAGCGGGGCCGGGGGGCTCCACCTGCCCTTTTTCCGCAGCCACGCCGCCCTGTACGCCGCGTGGCCGGTGGCGGCGGTGACGCTGTATACCATCGTGTCCGCCTTCTCGGAGGCGGGGCGTGTGGCGGGCGGGTTCGTCCACTATAAGCTCAGGCTGCCCACAGAGAAAAAGTTTGCCATCGCCATGACCATCTATGTCCTGATCAACCTGATTGACGGCGTGATCCTGTTCCTGCCCATCCCCCTCATGGCGGCGGTGTTTTTCCTCTACGGGATGCTGGGGGTGACCTCCTACAACATCCGCATCGCCGCCACCCAGTCCTACCTCCCCGACGAAAAGCGGGCCCGGTTCAACGGGGCGTACCAGATGCTCACCTCGGTGGGATCGCTGTGCGGCACCCTATTGGCCGGTTCCCTGGCGGAGACCCTGCCCGAGCGGGGGGTGATCCTGCTGTTCAGCAATCTGGGGCTGGCCGCGGCGTGGCTGTTCATCTTCCGGCGGCGGCGGGAGGTGGCCGCCATCTACAACCGGGAGGTGTGATTTGCCCTACAAAAATCGGCAAAAAGGAATAGAATTTCCCTTGCGTTTGAAATAAGACGTGGTATAATAGTCAGTACGTGAGCAGGCGTCCCCCGCTGTTTGGCAGGTTCGATTCGCCGCCGGCGGGGGACGCCGCCTGCCTGTTCCGGGCCAGCCGCCCGGGGCGGGCCGCGCGCAAGGAGAAACTACGATTGAGGAGGAAGTTCTGTGTTTAAGGGCAAATTGCATGGCATTCATGCGCCCCACAGGAAGAACACTGTGGACTGCGCGCCGGCGCGTATGCCGGTGCCCGCGGTGATCACCGTCCCCATGTCCATGAACATCGGGGCCCCGGCCAAGCCGGTGGTCAAGGTGAACGACACGGTGAAGGTGGGGCAGCTGATCGCCGAGGCCGGGGGCTTTATGTCCGCGCCCATCTATTCCGGCGTGTCCGGCAAGGTGAAGCGGCTGGACGAGATCGTCGGCTCCAACGGCCGGTTCGACACCGTCATCGTCATCGAGAGCGACGGCGAGCAGGCGGTGTGGGAGGGCATCAAGCCCCCCGTGGTCACCGACAAGGACAGCTTTGTGGAGGCGGTGCGCCAGTGCGGCTGCGTGGGCCTGGGCGGGGCGGGCTTCCCCACGTCCGTCAAGCTGAACGTGGACCCGGATCGCGTCCACGCCATCATCATCAACGGCGCGGAGTGTGAGCCCTACATCACCTCGGATACCCGCACCATGATCGACAGCGCCGACGACCTGATCTATGGGGCCCAGCTCCTCCAGAAGTACTACACCGCCGACCGCATCGTCATCGGCATTGAGGACAACAAGCCCCAGTGCGTGAAGATCATGGAGGAGGCGGGCAAGGGCGTGCCCGGCTTCGAGGTGGCCTCCCTGCCGGCCCTGTACCCCCAGGGCGGCGAGAAGGTGCTGATCTACAACACCACCGGCGAGATCGTCCCCGAGGGCAAGCTGCCCATCGACGTGGGCGCGATTGTGATCAACTGCACCACCCTGGCCGTCATCGCCAAGTACATCCGCACCGGGATGCCCCTGGTGGAGAAGGTGGTCACCGTGGACGGCTCCGCCATCGCCAACCCCCAGAACATCATCGCCCCGGTGGGCACCCCCATCCAGAACCTGCTGGACTTCGTGGGCCTGAAGTGCGAGCCCAAGAAGGTGCTCTACGGCGGCCCCATGATGGGCATTTCCGTCCCCAGCCTGGAAGCCCCCATCATGAAGAACACCAACGCCATCATCGCCTTCGACGAGAAGGACGCCGAGGACCCCGTGCCCTCCGCCTGCATCCGCTGCGGGCGCTGCGTGGCCCACTGCCCCTTCAACCTGATGCCCGCCGCCATTGAGAGCGCCTACAACCACAAGGAGCCGGAGAAGCTCAAGGCCCTCAAGGTGAACCTGTGCATGGAGTGCGGCTGCTGCTCCTTCAGCTGCCCCGCCCGCCGTCCGCTGGTGCAGGTGAACAAGCTGGCCAAGGCCATGCTCAACAAGTACAACGCCGAGCAGAAGGAAGCGGCGGAGAAGAAAGCCGCCAAGGAAAAAGAAAAGGAGGCGGTCTGAGATGAACAAGAACATGGTCGTCTCCGTCAACCCCCATATCTACGCGGCCCAGACCACCCAGACTATCATGCGGGACGTGCTCATCGCCCTGTTCCCCGCCGTCATCGCGTCCATCGTGTTCTTTGGGATCAAGGCGCTGCTGGTGGAAGTGGTGTGCGTGGCGGTGGCCGTGCTGTGCGAGTGGGCCTTTGAGAAGATCACCCACCGGCCCTGCACCATTATGGATCTGTCCGCCGCCGTCACCGGCCTGCTGCTGGCCCTGAACCTGCCGGTGGATATCCCCCTGTGGCAGGCGGTGTTCGGCGCGTTCGTGGCCATCGTGGTGGTGAAGCAGTTCTTCGGCGGCATCGGCCAGAACTTCGCCAACCCCGCCATCACCGCCCGCGTCATCATGCTGGTGGCCTTCTCCGGCACCATGACCGCCTGGGCCATCCCCGCCTTTACCGACGCCACCTCCTCCGCCACCCCCTTGGCCGTCATCGCCGGGGCGGAGGGCCAGCTGCCCACCCTGGCCCAGATGTTCCTGGGCGCCCGGGGCGGCTCCATGGGTGAGACCTCCTGCCTGGCCCTGCTGATCGGCTTTGCCTACCTGCTGTACCGCGGGGTCATCTCCTGGCACACCCCCGTGGCCTTCATCGGCACCGTGCTGGTGTGTACCGCCCTGCTGGGGCAGCAGCCCCTCTACCAGGTGATGGCGGGCGGCCTGTTCATCGGCGCCATCTTCATGGCCACCGACTACACCACCTCCCCCCCCACCCCCAAGGGCAAGCTCATCTTCGGGCTGGGCTGCGGCCTCATCACCGTGCTGATCCGGGTGTGGGGCAACTACCCGGAGGGCGTGTCCTTCTCCATCCTGCTGATGAACATTTTGAACCCCTACATCTGTGAGTGGACCAAGACCAAGCCGTTTGGAGGTGTGCAGGCATGACAAAAGCGAAATCCAATGTAGTCAGCGACTTTGTGGCCCCCATCGCCGTGCTGGTGATCATCTGCGCGGTGATGAGCTGCCTGCTGGCCCTCACCAACGACGCCACCGCCCCCATCATCGCCGCCGCCGAGGCCAAGGCCAAGGAGGAGGCCCGGATGGAGGTGCTCCCCGACGCCGACAGCTTCCTTCAGGTGGAGATCGCGGGCCTGCCCGCCTCCGTTACCGAGGTGTTCCAGGCCGAGAACGGCGCGGGCTATACCTTCTCCATCACCGCCCAGGGTTACGGCGGCAAGAACACCCTGAAGATGGCCGTGGGCATCGACATGGACGGCAAGATCACCGGGACGAAGGTGCTGGACCACAAGGAGACGGCGGGCCTGGGCTCCAAGATCACCACCGACGCCTTCCAGGGCCAGTTCCCCGGCAAGGACCGGGGGCTGGAGGGTGTGGACAACATCTCGGGCGCGACCTTCTCCTCCAACTATTTCCGGGCCGCCATCGCGGACGCCTACACCGCGTTCGACCTGGTGAAGGGCTGAGGAAGGGAGGCACATGGATATGAAAAACAATAAGCTGAAAATCCTGACCAACGGCATCATCAAGGAAAACCCCATCCTGGTGCTGATCCTGGGCACCTGCCCCTTCCTGGCGGTCACCACCCAGGCGTCCAACGCCATCGGCATGGGCGCGGCGGTCACCTTCGTGCTGCTGTGCTCCAACATCATGATCTCCCTGCTGCGCAAGGTCATCTCCGACAAGGTGCGCATCCCCTGCTACATCGTGGTCATCGCCTCCTTCGTCACCCTGGTGCAGATGATCGTCAAGGCCTACCTGCCCGACCTGGACAAGGCCCTGGGCCTGTACCTGCCCCTCATCGTGGTGAACTGCATCATCCTGGGCCGGGCGGAGATGTTCGCCAACAAGAACAACCCCCTGGACTCCGCCCTGGACGCCATCGGCATGGGCGTGGGCTACACCCTGGCCATGCTGGCCATGGCCTCCATCCGTGAGATCTTCGGCGCGGGCACCTGGTTTGGGATGCCCGTCCCCGTGCTGGCGGACAACAACATCTCCATCATGACCATGGCCCCCGGCGGCTTCGCCATCTTCGGCATCCTCATCGCCATCATCAACAAGGCCAGCAACGGCAAGGCCATCAAGAAGAAGGACTTCAGCTGCGAGGGCTGCCCCAGCGCCGCCGCGTGCAACGGGCAGAACTGCGCTGAGAAGAAGAAGGAGGCTGCCGCGAAATGAAAGAGTTATTAGCCATCGTCATGGCGGCCGTTCTGGTCAACAACTACGTGCTGGCCCAGTTTTTGGGCATCTGCCCCTTCCTGGGCGTGTCCAAGAAGCTGGATCAGGCCGCGGGCATGAGCGTGGCCGTCATCTTCGTCATGGTGCTGGCCACCGCCGTCACCTATCCCATCCAGAACTTTGTGCTCAACAAGCTGGGGCTGGGCTACCTCCAGACCATCGTGTTCATCCTGGTGATCGCCGCCCTGGTGCAGCTGGTGGAGATCGTGCTGAAGAAGTACATCCCCTCCCTCCACGCCGCCCTGGGCGTGTACCTGCCCCTGATCACCACCAACTGCGCGGTGCTGGGCGTGTGCATCAGCAACGTGGACAACTACATGGGCGTCACCGCCTTCGCCGGCTCCTTCGTCCAGGCGCTGTTCAACGCCCTGGGCTCCGGCCTGGGCTTCCTGCTGGCCATGGTGCTGTTCTCCGGCGTGCGCAGCCGGGTGGACAAGTGCAAGTGCCCCGAGTGCTTCAAGGGGATGCCCATCACCCTGATCTCCGCGGCCATCGTGTCCGTGTCCTTCATGGGCTTCGCCGGCCTCGTGGAAAACCTGCTGGGTTAAGGAGGGGAAGCGTTTATGGATAACCCGATTGTCATTGCGATTTTGGTGGTGGGCGTCATCGGCCTGCTGTGCGCCGTGATGCTGACCATCGCCTCCAAGTTCATGGCGGTGGAGGTGGACGAGCGCATCCCCCAGGTGCGGGAGTGCCTGCCCGGCGCCAACTGCGGCGCCTGCGGCTTCGCCGGGTGCGACGGGTACGCCGCCGCCCTGGTGGAGGATCCGGAGCTGTCCGTCAGCCTGTGCGTCCCCGGCGGGGCCACCGCCGCCGCCAGCATCGGCAAGGTGCTGGGCCGGGAAGCCGGCGACGTGGCCAAGCAGGTGGCCGAGGTGCGCTGCTCCGGTACCTGTGAGGCCACCTCCGTGAAGATGGACTACAAGGGCCTGGAGAGCTGCGCCGCCGCCAAGCTGCTGTTCGGCGGCACGGGCAAGTGCGTCTACGGCTGCATCGGCCTGGGCGACTGCGCCCAGGTGTGCCCCGTCAGCGCCATCCACATCAACGGCGGGCTGGCCCGGGTGGACGCGTCCGTGTGCATCGGCTGCGGCCTGTGCGCCAAGACCTGCCCCAACGGCGTCATTGCCATCCGCCCCGCCGACGCCCACATGGTGGTGGACTGCAACAGCCACCAGAAGGGCGCGGGCACCCGCAAGAGCTGCTCCGCGGGCTGCATCGGCTGCCATCTGTGCGAGAAGAACTGCCACACCGGGGCCATCACCGTCACCGACAACCTGGCGAGCATCGACTACGCCAAGTGCGACGGCTGCGGCAAGTGCATTGAGGTGTGTAAGGCCGGGTGCCTGGTGGCGCTGAACATCACCAAGGCCGAGGTCATCAACGGCTGACAAAAGAGAACCGGAGGCACGGCGGGCCACAGCCCGCCGTGCCCCGAAGCATGGACGGGGGAAGGCCGCGAGGCCCTCCCTCCGTTGCGGTTTGGAGGAATTTTGTGGAGTGGTTGAAAACCCATCGGAATGATGCTATACTGATTGCCGCCCTGCTGCTGGCGGGGGGGGCGCTGCTGCTGTGGCTGGGGCTCACCCGGCAGGCGGGCGGGTTCGCCCAGGTGCGGATCGACGGCGAGACGGTGCTGGAGCTGCCCCTGAACGAGGACGCTGAGTTCGTTTTGGGCGAGGGGGAACACACCAACACGCTGGTGATCAAAAGCGGCGCGGCCCAAGTGATTGCCGCCGACTGCCCCGACCAGGTATGCGTGCGCCAGGGCGCGGTGCGCTATAACGGGGAGTCCATCGTCTGCCTGCCCCACAAGCTCATCGTCTCCATTGAGGGGGGCGGGTCAAACGGCGTGGACGGCTCCACGGGTTAGGAGGATGGGATGAAAGCGTCAAAAGTGGCCCAGTACGGGCTGTTGACCGCCCTGGCCCTGGTGCTGTCCTATCTGGAGTCGCTGGTGCCCCCCCTGTGGGTGCCGGGGGTGAAGCTGGGCCTGCCCAACCTTGCCATCGTGTTCGCCCTGTACCGGCTGGGCTGGAGGGACGCCTGCGTGATCTCGCTGGTGCGGGTGGTGCTGGTGGCCCTGCTGTTCGGCAACGGGGCGGCGCTGGCCTACAGCGTAGCCGGGGCGGCGCTGAGCCTTGCTCTCATGGGCCTGCTGAAGCGGACGGGGAAGTTCTCCTCCGTGGGCGTCAGCGTGGCCGGGGGCGTGGCCCACAACGCGGGGCAGATTTTAGTGGCTATGGCCATGCTGGAGACGGCAAGGCTGGCGTGGTATCTGCCGGTGCTGTGGATCTCGGGCACCATCGCCGGGGTGCTCATCGGGATTGTGTCCGGGATACTGGTGAAGCGGGTGCCGGAGCAAAAATGAGGTGGTTCGCATGAAATTGAAACCGGTTGGACTGCTGACCCTTGTAGTCTGGGGGATTGTGTCGGTGCTCTGGATTGGGCGCTCCATTTACAACGCTGTGTCCGGCATGGAGGGGACGCCGTGGTTTAACGTCCTGCTGGCCGCAATCTGGTTTGCCAGTTTTTGCGTCATGCTCTATCGGTATTGGAAGGGACGAAAAGGCAAGGAATAAGGAGGTTTTCCCATGAATTTGAACACAACCGGGCTGTTTGACCTGAGCCACACCCTGGCCGGGGACTATCTGGCCCGCTTTGCATACCCCTGGCAGGCGCTGGACGGGATCAAAGACCTGATCCTGTCCCTGGGCCCCGCCCTGGGGAACGACTACGAGGAGCGCGCCCCCCAGGTGTGGGTGCACGAGACGGCCAAAATCGCCCCCACCGCCTTTCTGGGCGCGCCCTGCATCATCGGCCCGGACACCGAGGTGCGCCACTGCGCTTTTATCCGGGGCTCCGCCCTGGTGGGGGCCAACTGCGTTGTCGGCAACTCGGTGGAGCTGAAAAACGTGATCCTGTTCGACAACGTGCAGACGCCCCATTACAACTACGTGGGCGACAGCATTTTGGGCTATAAGAGCCACATGGGGGCGGGCTCCATCACTTCCAACGTGAAGTCGGACAAAACCCTTGTCACCGTCAAGGATGGGGACGAGAGAATCGAGACGGGCCGGAAGAAGTTCGGCGCGATTCTGGGCGACTGGGTGGAGGTGGGCTGCAACAGCGTGCTCAACCCGGGCACCGTCATCGGCCCCCGCAGCAACGTCTATCCCCTGTCCTGCGTCCGGGGCGCCGTCCCGGCGGACAGCATCTATAAGACCGGGGGCGTCATCGTCCCCAAGCGGAAGGGAGACTGACTATGGGAAAATACTTCGGCACCGACGGCTTCCGGGGCAAGGCCAACGTGGAGCTCACCGCCCATCACGCCTACGAGGTGGGCCGCTTTCTGGGCTGGTACTACGGCCGGGGCGGAGAGCGGGCCCGGATCGTGGTGGGCAAGGACACCCGCCGCTCCAGCTATATGCTGGAGTACGCCATCAGCGCGGGCATGGCTGCCTCCGGGGCGGACGTGTACCTGCTCCACGTCACCACCACCCCCTCCGTGTCCTACGTCACCCGGACGGACGGTTTTGACTGCGGCGTGATGATCTCCGCCTCCCACAACCCCTACTACGACAACGGCATCAAGCTGATGAACCGGGAGGGGGAGAAGATGGACGAGGGCACCATCCGGCTGGTGGAGGACTATCTGGACGGCAACCTGTCCGTGGACGGTCAGGCCCTGCCCAGGCTGCCCTTCGCCACCGGCGAGGGGATCGGCAGCATCGTGGATCACACTGCGGGCCGCAACCGGTACATGGGCTATCTGATCTCGCTGGCGGTGTACTCTTTCCGGGGGAAGAAAATCGCCCTGGACTGCGCCAACGGCTCCGCCTGGAGCATCGCCCCCAACGTGTTCCGCTCCCTGGGCGCGGACGTGCACGTCATCAACGACCGCCCCGACGGGCTGAACATCAACCTAAACGCGGGCTCCACCCACATCGACGGGCTGAGGAAGTACGTGAAGGAGCACGGCTGCGACGTAGGCTTCGCCTTCGACGGGGACGCGGATCGCTGTCTGGCGGTGGACGAGAAGGGCAATCTGGTGGACGGCGACCAGATCATGTACCTGTACGGCCTCTACATGAAGGAGCGGGGCAAGCTGCTCACCAACACGGTGGTGACCACCGTTATGTCCAACTTCGGGCTGTACAAGGCGCTGGACGCGGCGGGCATCGGGTACGTCAAGACCGCCGTGGGGGATAAGTACGTCTACGAGGACATGGTGAAGAACGGCCGCCGTTTAGGCGGCGAGCAGTCGGGGCACATCATCTTCTCCAAGTACGCCCGGACGGGGGACGGCATCCTCACCGCCCTGAAGGTGATGGAGGTCATGATGGCCAAGAAGGAGACGCTGAGCCGTCTGGCGGAGCCGGTGACGATTTACCCCCAGGTGTTGATCAACGTGCGGGTGAAGGACAAGAAAACCGCCCAGGACGACCCCGCCGTCCAGGCGGCGGTGCAGGCGGTGGCCGACGAGCTGGGGGACACGGGCCGGATCCTGGTGCGGGAGTCGGGCACCGAGCCGCTGGTGCGGGTGATGGTGGAGGCACAGGAGAAGGGCCTTTGCCAGGCCCTGGCCCAGCGGGTGGTGGACGTGATCATCGCCCAGGGACATCAAGTGGAATAAGCAAAAAGCGCCCCGGAGAACCACTTCTCCGGGGCGCTTTTTTGTTATATCAGGTTATTCAAGCACTCGTCGCCGATCTCCTTTGCCCGCTCCAGGCTGTCTGCCACGTGGCGCATATCCGGCATGTGTAGGTACTGGAACCAGTCCTCCGGCATATAACCGTCGGAGTCCGTATACCGTTTCTCCACGTGGATGTCGAACAGCCCATCCCGGCGGCGGGAGATCTCGTATTTGTACCCGCCGCAGGGGGAGAACGCTTCGTACAGGATTTCCATGGGGGCCTCCCGCCCTCAACGGTCCCACTTGGCGATAAGCGCCCGGATCTGATCCTCGAACTTGCCCAGATCCTTGTTGGAGCCGCCCCGGTTGTGGGCGATGACCTCCAGCAGCTTCTGGCCCACGTCCTCCAGACGGCGGTAGGCCGGGGAGGCCATGGGGGCCGCCGGGGCCTTGGGCTCCAGCACGATGCCCGGGGCGATCATGCGGTTGGCCAGCAGGTCGTAGACCTCCTCATAGTTGGGCGCGTGGGCCTCAAAGCCCAGCTCCTTGAGGGTCTGGGTGTAGTTCTCCGCGGCCCGGGCCTCGCCGTGGACCACGAAGACGTGCTGGGGCTTGGGGGTGAAGGCGCTGATCCAGCGCACCAGCCCGTCCCGGTCGGCGTGGGAGCTGAGGCCGTGGAAGCGGACAATCCGCGCCCGGACCGCCACATCCTCGCCGAACAGCTTGACATGGTGGGCCCCGTCCAGGATCCGGCGGCCCAGGGAGCCGTCCGCCTGGTAGCCCACGAACAGGATGGTGCATTCCGGCCGCCACAGGTTGTGCTTCAGGTGGTGGCGGATGCGCCCCGCGTCGCACATACCGGAGGCGGAGATGATCACCTTGGGGGTGGGGTCGGTGTTCAGCCCCCGGGATTCCTCGCTGCTCTCGGTGATGTTCAGCCCCGGGAAGCGGAACAGCGCCCCGCCCCGCAGGTGCTCGATGGCGTCCTCGTCCAGGTAGCCGGTGAGGTCGCCGGAGAAGATCTCGGTGGCCGCCCCCGCCAGGGGGGAGTCCACATAGACCTGAAAATCGGGCAGGCACGTCACCAGCCCCTGCTCCTTGATCTGGCGGATGAAGTACAGCAGCTCCTGGGTGCGGCCCACGGCGAAGGAGGGGATCACCAGGTTGCCTCCCGCGGACAGGGTGTCCTCAATGACCTGGGCCAGGTCGGCGGAGTAGTTGGGCTTTTCCTTCACGTTGTGCAGCCGGTCGCCGTAGGTGCTCTCGGTGACCACATAGTCCGCCTCGGCGATGTACTGGGGGGGACGGATGATGGGGGTCTTGCGGTTGCCGATGTCGCCGGAGAACACGATCTTCCGGGTCTCCCCCTCCTCGGTGAGCCACAGCTCCACACAGGCGGAGCCCAGCAGGTGGCCCGCGTCGATAAACCGGGCCCGGATGCCGTCGGCGATCTGGAACTCCTGGCCGTACTCCATGGTGACCACGTGCCGCAGGGCCCGCTCCACGTCCACGATGGTGTACAGCGGCTCCACCGGGGGCTTGCCCGCCCGCTGGCCCTTCTGGTTTTCCCAGGCGGCGTCGCTCTCCTGGATGTGGGCGGAGTCCCGGAGCATGATGGACAGCAGCTCCGCCGTCAGCCGGGTGCAGTAGATATTGCCCCGGAAGCCCTGTTTCACCAGCAGGGGGATGCGGCCGGAGTGGTCGATGTGGGCGTGGGTGACCACCATATCGTCAATATAGGCGGGGGCGAAATCCAGCTCCGCGTTGTCCCGCTCGTCCCGGCCCTGCTGGAGGCCGCAGTCCACCAGCACCTTGTGGCCGTTGGCTTCCACACAGTGGCAGCTGCCCGTGACCGCCTTTGCCGCGCCGAAAAAGGTCAATTTCATCAAAAAGCACCTCCGCTTGTTGTTTGGCGTTGTGTAGTTTCTCTAATTGCATTGTATACCAGGCGGAGGGAAATGTAAAGACATTCCCGCGCTTTTTTGGGAAATCTGTCTGCATGGCCGGCACGGTGGGAAATTGCAAATATAAACTTGTGTTTCCCCCCATGGTTGTGTTATAATTCTTTGTAAAGTGAACGACTATGCCCTTCGCCCGGCCTGGCGAGCGCGGGGCTGTACGGCATACGGGCCGGATAGGAGGATGCTTGCCTTGGAGAGAATGACAGACAAACAGAAAATCCTGATTGTAGACGACTCGGAGATGAACCGCTCGATCCTGGCGGATATGCTGGGAGGGGAATATGAGATCCTTGAGGCGGAAAACGGTATCGAGGGGCTTGCCATGCTCCGGAAGCACGCGGGGGAGATCTCGCTGGTGCTGCTGGATATTGTTATGCCGGAGCTGGACGGCTTCGGTATGCTCACGGAGATGAACCGGAACCACTGGATTGAGGACGTGCCGGTCATCATGATCTCGGCGGAGCGGGGGTCTTCCCACGTGGAGCGGGCGTTTGAGATGGGCATTACCGACTTCATCAGCCGCCCCTTCGACGCGCTCATCGTCCACCGCCGGGTGGTGAACACCATCCTGCTGTACGCGAAGCAGAAGAAGCTGGTGGCGCTGGCGGCGGAGCAGATCTACGAAAAGGAGCGCCGCAGCAGCCTGATGATCGACATACTCAGCCACATCGTGGAGTTCCGCAACGGCGAGAGCGGGATGCACGTGCGCCATGTACATACGCTGACCGAGACGCTGCTCACGGCGCTGATGCGCAAGACGGACAAGTACGGCCTCACGTCCCAGGATATCTCCGTCATCAGCACCGCCTCCGCCCTCCATGACATCGGGAAGATCGCCATCCCGGAGGAGATCCTCAACAAGCCGGGGCGGTTTACCGACGAGGAATTCGCCATTATGAAAACGCATTCCATGATCGGCGCGGAGATGCTGGAGGCTCTGCCGGACGATTACAGGGACGAGCCGCTGGTCAAGGCCGCCTACCAGATCTGCCGCTGGCACCATGAGCGGTGGGACGGACGGGGCTATCCGGACGGGCTGAAGGGGGACGAGATCCCCATATCCGCCCAGATTGTGGCGCTGGCCGACGTGTACGACGCGCTGACCAGCGAGCGGGTATACAAGCCCGCCTTTTCCCATGAGAAGGCCATCGAGATGATCCTCAAAGGGGAATGCGGCACCTTCAACCCGCTGGTGATGGAGTGCCTGGGGGGCTGTGCGGACGAAATCCTGCTGGAGCTGGGCAGCGACACCACGCAGAGGCAGAGCCAGCGGGAGATGCAGAGCGTGGCCCGGGAGCTGCACAAGCACGAGGAGCTCACCGCCTCCGAACGCACCCTGGAGCTGCTGGAGCACGAGCGGATGAAGTACAGCTTCTTTGCCGCCATGAGCGAGGAAATCCAGTTTGAGTTCACGGTCCAGCCCCCCATGGTCACGCTGACCGCGTGGGGCGCGGAGAAGCTGGGGCTGGAGGAAATCATTATGGACCCGGCCAGCAACGGGCGCGTGAAGGAACTGATCGGGGAGGACAACTGGCGGGGGCTGTCGGACGCGCTCCACGGCACCACGCCGGGCCATCCGGTGGTCACCTTCGACTGCCTGCTCAACTACGGCGGCTCCCCCCGGTGGACCCGGATTGTGGCCCGGGCCACCTGGTCCTCCGACGAACCGCCCCGGTACACCGGCGCCATCGGCAAGGCCATCGACATCCATGACTCCCGGCTGAAGCTGGACAACCTGGAGCGGATGGCCACCCACGACGCCATGACCGGGCTGCTGAACCACGCCACCGCCAAAAAACGCGTGATGGAGCGGCTGGCGGACCGGCCTGACGGAAAATTTGCCCTGGTGATCCTGGACCTGGACCACTTCAAACAGGCCAACGATACCTACGGCCATATGTGTGGGGACCGGGTGCTGATCCACCTGGCCGGGAAGCTGCGCCAGAGCATCCGCGGGGGCGATATCGCCGCCCGGGTGGGCGGGGACGAGTTCCTGCTGTTCCTGGAGTACGGCGGGGAGCTGGACCCCATCGTCTCCCGTATCTACAGCAGCATCTCCGGCAGCATGTTTGAGGACTTCCCCATCTGCCTGAGCATGGGCATCGCCCCCACGGACGTGGTGGGCACGGATTACGACGCCCTGTTCCACGCGGCGGACCAGGCCCTCTACAAGGTCAAGCGGTCCGGACGGGGACGGTACGCCTTTTACGATGAGAGTATGCGGGATATGCTCTCTGTTATCTCGCCCATCGAGGGCAGTTCGGACGCCGGGGAGGAATCCGGCGGGGAGAAAGGAGAAAGCGAGCCATGACTTTGCAGGAATGTTACGCCGCCCTGGAGGGCGATTATCAGGGTGTGCTGGGCCGTCTGACCAGCGAGCGCATGGTGCAGAAGTTCGTTCTCAAGTTCCTGAACGACAGCAGCTTCGACCTGCTGGTCCGCTCCATGGAGGAGGAGAACTATCAGGAGGCCTTCCGGGCCGCCCACACCATCAAGGGCGTGTGTCAGAACCTGGACTTCACCAGGCTCTACCGCTCCAGCTGCCAGCTGAGCGAGGCCCTGCGCAACGGCGTTACTCCCGAAGCCCCCTCCCTGCTGGAGCAGGTCAAGGCGGACTACGCCCAGACCGTGGCGGCCATCCGGGCCTTCCAGGAGTCCGTGGGCGCGTGACGCGCCTCCGGCAAACACAATAGGAAGGAGGCCCGGCATCATGCGCGGGAAAGCGAAAATCAAAACGACCCAATTTCTGAAGACCAGCCTGATCCTGGTATTGACCCTCAGCCTGTCGATCTTCACCTTCCTGGCGCTCTTCATGAGCCATCAGAGCGCCAGCACCATCCGGGAAATCAGTCAGATGTATATGTCCAGCATGGGGGACCAGATCGCCATGCACTTCGAGACCACCATCGGCCTCCGTCTGGACCAGCTTGTGTCCATGGTGCAGACCGTCCTGCCCGCAGACGCTCACGCCAGCCCGTCCCAGGAGCAGGACCTGATCACCAACGCCCAGGCCCGGGATTTCACCCACCTGGCCTTTTACCGCACCGACGGCAGCTTTGACATGATGTACGGCGCGGAGGTGGAGCTGACGGACCCGGAGCCCTTCATGGCCTCCGTCCTGGCCGGGGAGAAGAAGGTTGCCATCGGCAACGACGCCCAGGGCAACCGGGTGATCCTCCTGGGGGTCCCCTCTACCCACGCGCCCACGGAGGAGCATCCCTGCGCCGCCCTGGTGGCGGGGCTCCCCGCCTCCTACATCAGCGACACCCTGGCCCTGGAGGAGGACGGCAACCACGTCTACTCCTTCATCATCCGCAAGGACGGCAGCTTCGTCATCCGCACCGGGGACGCCTTCCGGAAGAGCTACTTCGAGCGGGTCCTCAGCCAGTACGACCCGGTGGACGGCAAGACCCCCGAGCTCTACATCGAGGCCCTGTCCGACGCCATGGCCAAGGGGGAGAGCTACTCCGACGAGGTCCGGGTCAACGGCGAAGCCCGGCAGGTGTACTGCAACAAGCTGGCCCACTCCGAGTGGTTCCTGCTGACCTTCATGCCCTATGACGAGCTGGACACCATGGTCAACGGCTTCACCAGCCGGTGGACCTACATGGTGTTCGGGGCCTGCGCGCTGGTGCTGATGGTACTGGTGCTGATCTTCCTGAAGTACTTCCAGATGGCCCGGCAGCAGATGGAGGAGCTGGACCACGCCCGGAAGGAGGCCATCCGGGCCAACAAGGCCAAGAGCGAGTTCCTCTCCAACATGTCCCACGACATCCGCACGCCCATGAACGCCATCGTGGGCATGACGGCCATCGCCACGGCCAACATCGACGACAAGCAGCAGGTGCAGAACAGCCTGAAAAAGATCTCCCTCTCCAGCCGCCACCTGCTGGGGCTCATCAACGACGTGCTGGACATGTCCAAGATCGAGAGCGGCAAGCTGACCCTCAGCGTGGACCAGGTCTCCCTGCGGGAGGTGCTGGACAGCATCGTCAGCATCGTCCAGCCCCAGGTCCGGGCAAAGCGCCAGCACTTCGACGTGTCCATCCACGACATCTCCACGGAGAACGTGTGCTGCGACAGCGTGCGGCTGAACCAGGTCCTGCTGAACATCCTGGGCAACGCCCTGAAATTCACCCCCGACGGCGGGCTCATCCAGGTCTCCCTCTACGAGGAGGACTCCCCCAAAGGAGAGGAGTACGTCCGCACCCATATCATAGTCAAAGACAACGGCATCGGCATGACCCAGGAGTTCAAGGAAAAGATTTTCGAGTCCTTCGTCCGGGAGGACAGCGCCCGGGTCCGCCGGACCGAGGGCTCCGGCCTGGGCATGGCCATCACAAAATACATTGTGGACACCATGGGCGGG
>CATLEJ010000018.1 GCA_949916125.1 uncultured Oscillospiraceae bacterium | reverse complement strand
TGCGCACGGCCTCCCGGGCCGGCGGGGCGCGGTTTGATAAGTAGGCCGCAGGCTCAGCGTATCGTAATGACCGCTGCCCATTTCCTCGGCCTCCACATCTGTGGGGATCACGGCGCCTTCTTCATTTTGCAGCGCCTTGACCACGTCGTAAACAGTGGCCTCGCTGAACTGCGGCAGATAGAGATGCACGTCGTTCAGCGTTTCGTCCACGTTGATATGCTGCTGGGTGGGCGTGCGCACCATCCTGCCGAGCAGCTGCGCAATGTAGGTGTAATCCACCGCGCGGCGGAAGGACATCATCGTCTCCGCCCTGGGGCAGTCCCAGCCGGTGGAAAGCGTTTCCTTGAAAAAAACGACCTTGATGCGCTTATCGTCCGCAATGCGGGAAGGTTCGCAGTACGGCACATCCAGCCCGCCGATCTGAATGGTGGATATCCCCTCGCCGAAGGCGTGGACCACCTGCCCTTCCAGGAAGCGGTCCCCGATCCGTTCCTCCATGATCCGCAGGCATTCGTTCAGATCGGTTGCGGAGACCTGATGCCCGGCGCCGTTCTGCACCTGGATGACAAAGATCGGGTTTACCTGTCCGTAATGCTGCTCATAGCAGTATTGATACCAGTGGTCCCACTTGCTTTTCCACTCGTCCGTGGCCGCCTGCAGCACTGCCATATCGTTGCCCGCGTGCTCGGGGTAAGTGATGACGATACGGTCCTTCAGCAGGCCGGAAGCCCGCACCTCGTCCATTGACGTTTTCACATGGTGCGTCGTGGATTGAATGCCCTCCGCCAGCCGGATGAAGCGCTGCGGTGTGGCCGTCATGCCAATGACCACCGGCATGGGCGGCAGGCCGTCTGCGTCGGAGCCCTTCAGGAATTTCTGCATGATCGTGGTGTTCCTGGTGAGGTCGGTCGGCTTTTGCGCGCCGCGGTGGGCTTCGTCGATGATGAAGTACAGCCGGTCGGGCTTCTTTTCCACGGTGTTGGCCAGCGTCTCCCAGATGGTATGCTGCCGCCCGTCCGAGTGCCTGGTCAGGTTGCTGGATTTGGAGAGCTTCTGGGTGTTCAGGAAATAGATATGCCCGTCCTCCAGCACCTCCATATCAAAGGAATCGTCGCTGATGGTGACGCACTGGTTCAGCCGGATCTTGTCCGCCTTCAGGTCGATCTTCAGCCGCGACTGCTCATTGAGCTGCGGGGAATCGGAAAGCCAGACAAAGATTGCCTCGTTCTGGTCGGAATACAGCTCGTCCCCGTAATAGACCGCCTCGATCAGGGCGGACATCACAATGGTTTTGCCTGCGCCGGTGGGCGCGGTATAGGAGACGACCTGGGGCGTATGGGTGCTACGGTAATTGCCCAGCGCCGTGGCCACACTCTGGCGGAGCCTGGCAAGCGCCGCCTTTTGAAATGGGAACAGTTCAACCTTCATCGCCGCTTACCTCCTGGTAGAATTGATGCGGAAGTTGTCGAGATAGTCGCGGTAGAGCTGGAAGCTCTCCTTTACGTTCAGCCCGGAGATCATGTCCCGGTAGCCGGATTCGGAATCAGTGACAATGTACACGGTCTCAATCTCCGGATGCTCATCCAGCTTCCCGGCGAATTCCATGTACCGCTTTTCATCCACCAGCACGGCGAAGCGGTTTTCCGGCAAAATGAGCATACCCGGCGTTTCCTCCCCGATGGCGGGACAGGGGCCGGCAGCGCCCGCCTTCAGCCACAGCATCGGCAGCATTTCCTTGAGCTGCCTGCCCAGCGCCACGGCGTTTTTGTCAAGGAAGCCCAGTTTGAAATAGATCGCGTTGGCCTTAAAGCCGTCCGCCATGGGAAGGTCAAGGCCGAGATAACTGCCTTTCAAGGGCTGGCCGTTGATGTCATGTCCCTCAATCGAGCAGACTGTACGGGGCCAGGTCACATACCGGGCGATGCCCAGGCGCTCCCATTCCGGGTCGCCCGGCTGATAACCCTGGGCAGAGAGGGCCTTGGCCTCCTCCGCCGATACCTCATTGTTGGTCACCAGGATGCAGCGCCGGCGCCCGCCGTCCTCGGCGTTCAGCAGATTGACGGCGTGGAGGGTAGTGCCGGAGCCGGCGAAAAAATCCACAATCAGGGCATCCTTCTTTTCCCCCAGGAAAAAACTGATGCAGTCCTTAACCGCATACAGCGATTTCGGGTATTGGAATCTCCCCCCCATCATCTGCCGGTTTAGGTTGGTGCCATATCTCTGCGCGTCGTGAAGTGGCCTGTTCCAATTCGTCGTCGGCATCTTGTCCCGGCCCTCCGGATAATAAGCCCTGACGCTTCCGTCCGCTTCATATCCGTCTACTACGGCAATACCGTGTTCAATGTCGTAAATGTTTCCCCCCGTCACATAAGAGATCACATACTTCTGCGGCTCATTCGGCTTGCGCTTCCCCGCACGCAGATATCCTTTCTCCAACCTGGCCACCGCCTCGTCCGGCTTGATCCCCCAGTTCATTTCCGTCCCATCCGGACGCACCGGAAAAACCGCCGTACACCCCTCGATCTGCGGAGCCGTGTTTCGATCCACCCCCTCCGCGATCGGCGCGCCAATTTTTACAATGCGCCCCGTGGCGTCGTCCACATAAATCGGATAAAACTGATTGGGCCCACAGGCTCCTTTCCCGTGCTTACCACGCGCGTTGGCCAAGCTGCTGCGCCGCAGCGTGTCCCAGATGATGGGCACGTTTTCCTGCTCCCGGCTCTCCGGCAAAACCTTTGAACCGCCAATCTGGATAAAGAAAAGGTATTCGTCAGTTCTGGCGAACGTATTCTGGCGGCCGGCGCCGGCAGGATTTATGACGGTGCTTACCATTGTCAGCACCGCACCGGAAAATATTTCCTCAAGCAGGCAACCTAAATGCAGATATTCCTTCTCGTCAATGGCAACAATCAGCACCGAATCCCTGGGGTTCAGCAGCTTTTTCGCCAGCCGCAGCCGCTTCTTCATCATGGACAGCCACTTGCTGTGGCGGTATATATCATTGCTGTCCACATAATTGTTGTTATACTTCCAATCCTTCGCCCCCGTGTTGTAGGGCGGATCGATGTAGATGCAGTCCACCTTCCCCGCATAAAGGTACTCCAGCAGTTGGAGGGCATGGTAGTTGTCCGCCTCGATCAGCGTATGCCAGAGGTCGCTGTCCGGCGCGCTGCATACGCTGTCCAGCGGCTTCAAATACGGATAGATCGGCTCGCCGAATTCCGCCACGCTCACCAGCTCGTCCACGGGGAACTGCGCGGCAGCGCTCTTATCCCTGTTCAGGCAGGTGGCGACGCCATCCTCAATTTCCAGTACGGTATAGAAATCGCTGATCTGTCCGGCCTTCCACGCGGCCTTGCAGCCCTTCCTGACGGGGATTTCCCAAAGCGGCGTGCACTCCGGCAGATGCTCTTCAAACACCAGCCCAAATTTCTTCTGCTTGGCCAGCTTCTCCACCTCTGCGGCGATCCGCGCCCGGAGGTCAGGGTTCTCAATTTGCGTGACCAGTTCATCCAAAACAGTCATTTGGTTTGTCTCCTTTTGTGGGATGTACGTTTCCGCCACAGTAAAACCTGCCATAGCCTTAGCGGTTTGTCGAATTATAGTCATTATATACTGTTTGATCTCATCCTGCAATTCATTTTCGCCCTAATTCTACAATTTTGACCCATATTTTATCAAAAGGGGGTTCCTTCTGCTCAACTGCGTCAACTGTAATTGACACATCCCGGCCTGCTGTGATAAAATTTCCCCACAATAGTGCGCCGGGCGGCAAGCCTGCGCATCCAGGCGGAAGCGGCGGCTTCCCTGATCCCCAGCAAAATGGAAAGGATGGGAACGATGAATTACCGCAGATTGGGAAAAACAGGCCTGATGGTCAGCGAGGTCGGCTTTGGCGCCGAGTGGATGGAGCGGCACACCCCCCAGGAGTGCGAAGCCGTCCTGGCGCGGGCGGAGCGGCTGGGCGTCAATATTTTGGACTGCTGGATGTCCAATCCTGAGGTGCGCGCCAGCCTGGGCCAGGCCCTGGCCGGGCGGCGGGAGCGCTGGTATATCCAGGGGCACATCGGCTCCACATGGCAGGGCGGGCAGTATGTCCGCACCCGGGACGTGGGCAAATGCCGGACGGCGTTTGAAGACCTGCTGGAGCGCCTGCAGACGGACTACATCGACCTGGGCATGATCCACTTTATCGATACGGAGGACGACTGGGCCGCCGCCATGGACGGGCCCTTCCTGGACTATGTAAAGCAGCTGAAGGCCGCCGGGACCATCCGCCACATCGGCATGAGCACCCACAACCCCGCCATGGGCAAGCGGGCGGTGGAGCACGGCCTGGTGGAGATGTTGCTGTTCAGCGTCAACCCGGCCTTCGATATGCACCCCGCCACAGACAATCTGGACGTCTATTTTGACTGGGAAAATTTCGGGGAGGAACTGGGCGGCATCGACCCCCAGCGGGCGGAGCTGTACAGGCTGTGCGAGCAGCATGACGTGGGTATCACGGTGATGAAGCCCTACGCCGGCGGACGGCTGTTTGACGCCGGGCGCTCCCCCTTCGGCGTGGCGCTGACGCCGGTGCAGTGCATCCACTACTGCCTCACCCGGCCCGCCGTGGCCTCGGTGCTGGCCGGCTACGACACCCCGGAGCACGTGGAGCAGGCCGTGGCCTATGAGACCGCCTCCGACGCGGAGAGGGACTACGCCAGCGTATTGGCCCATGCCCCCCGCCACACCTTCGGGCAGGGGGAGTGCACCTACTGCGGCCACTGCCGACCCTGCCCCGTAAACATCGACATTGCCATGGTCAACAAATATTATGACCTGGCCTCCATGCAGCCGGACACGCCCGCCTCGGTGAAGGCGCATTACCTGGCCCTGAACCACCACGCCGGCGAGTGCGTGGCCTGCAAGTCCTGCGAGGGCCGCTGCCCCTTCGGGGTGAAGATCGCGGAGCGGATGAAAAAAACGGCGGAGCTGTTCCAGGCCTGAACATACGGGGGCCTCTTCCGCCGCTTCAGATACAGGATTGCATTTTCCCGCCGGCTGTGTTAAACTGTTCCATTATATATTAACGCTTTGAAGCAGGAAAGGACGCCTTGTTCATGATCGACCAGTGGAACCTGACCATACCTGCCCTCACCGGGGACGAACCCCGCCGGGCCTATGTCTATATCCCGGACTCCTGGGAGGAAAACCACGACCTGCGCTACCCGGTTCTCTATATGTTTGACGGGCACAACGTCTTTTTTGACGAGGATGCCACCTACGGCAAGAGCTGGGGCCTGGGAGACTACCTGGACGCCGCCGGAACCCAGCTCATGGTGGCGGCGGTGGAGTGCAACCACCACCCGGACAACGGGCGGCTGAGCGAATACTCCCCCTTTACCTTCCGCGCCCCCCAGTTCAAGAAGGTGGTGGGCCGGGGGAGGACCACCATGGAATGGATGACCCGGGTGTTCAAGCCCGAGATCGACCGGGAGTTCCCCACCCTCCCCGGCCGGGAGGACACCTTCATCGCCGGCAGCTCCATGGGGGGGCTCATGAGCCTGTACGCCCTGCTGGAGTATAACCACGTGTTCTCCCGGGCGGCGGCGCTGTCCCCGTCCCTGTGGGTGGCCCCGGGGCGGGTGGAGAGCCTGATCCGCTCCGCCCGGGTGGCGCCGGACACGGCGCTGTACATGGACTACGGCTCGGAGGAGCTGAACAACCACCCGGCCCAGCTCAAAGCCCTGGGCCGGACGGCGGCCCTGCTGACGGAAAAGCGGATCGGGCTGGACTTCCGCGTCGTCCCCGGCGGCCAGCACTGCGAGGCCAGCTGGGAGCGGCAGATTCCGTTCTTCATCAACGCCCTGTTTTATGGCAGGGAGAATTAACGCTTATATCCCGTCCCGCGGGCGGGAAAAGCAACAGGAGGGTTCCCTATGGAGACACAGTATTTTAAAGACTACAGCCACGCCCTGGGCCGGGACATGGAGATGAAGGTGTACGGCCACGCCGGCCGCCCGGTGCTGTTCATTCCCTGCCAGGACGGGCGGTTCTTCGACTTCGAGAACTTCAAGATGACCGACGCCTGGTCAGCCTGGATCGACGCGGGCCAGGTGATGGTGTTCTCCATCGACACCATGGACCAGGAGAGCTGGTCGGACAAGTGGAGCGACCCCTACTGGCGCATCCGCCGGTACGAGCAGTGGATCGCCTATATCACCGACGAGGCGGTGCCCTTCATCCGGGCCATGGTGAATGAGCGCAACGGCTGGGACGGGGAGCCGGGGGTGATGACCTTCGGGTGCAGCCTGGGGGCCACCCACGCCCTCAACCTGTTCCTCCGCCGTCCCGACCTGTTCGACCGGGTGCTGGCCCTGAGCGGCATCTACACCGCCGCCTACGGCTTCGACAACTATATGGACGAGGTGGTGTACCGCAACTCCCCGGTGCACTATCTGGCGAATATGCCCAAGGACCACCCCTTCATCCAGCTCTACAACCAGAAGAAGGGGGTGGTCTGCGTGGGCCAGGGGCCCTGGGAGATCCCCGAGACCACCCGGCAGATCGCCGACATCTGCCAGGAGAAGGACATCCACCTGTGGGTAGACTTCTGGGGGTGGGACGTAGCCCACGACTGGGACTGGTGGTACAAGCAGGTGGCCTACTTCGTGCCCTACCTGCTGGATCAGGGGTGAGCCGTGAAGAAGCTGTTTGTCGCCATCCGCCGGGGCAATCTGGACGAGGTGGCCGCCATTCTGGATAAAAAGCCGGAGCTGATCTCCTGCCTTGCCAAGGCCCCGCCCAAGAAGGACGACGGCCAGTCCCCCCTGATGGTGGCCATCAAGAGCGACAACCTGGAGGTAGCCCACCTGCTTCTTGACCGGGGGGCGGACGTGAACTTCGCGGACGCGGTCAACCCTTACGGCATCAATTTCTCCGCCCCCATCTGGTATGACGCCGTGGGCCAGTGCTTTATGCGGGCAAGGCATACCGTGGGTCCCGGCCCGGAGCGGTCCAAGGGCTATTTCCTGCTGCTGCGCCGCCTGCTGGACATGGGGATGGATCCCAATCAAAGGACCTCCCACAATCTCAATGCCTGGCAGCACGCATTGGAGGAGTATGACCAGTTTGCCCACAGCTCTTATCCCAGCTATTATGTTGAGGAGACCAAGGCCGGAAACCGCCAGCTGCGGGAGATGCTCCGGGCGGTGCTGGACGAGCTGCTGAAGCACGGGGCGGACATCCATACGTTCCGGCCGCCCAATGAGGAGGGCTTGTCCTGCGTCTCGGTGATCCTGCGCAACCTGGAGGAGGGCCGGGAGCTGCTGGACGGGCTGCACGGCCTGGACCCGGATTCCAGCGCGTTCAAGCCCTACACCATGAAGTACCGGGGGAAGGAACGGCTGATCACGCCCTCCCGCACGGCGGAGGACTACCGCCAGGAGTACGAGATCAAGTGGCGGGAGCTGGAGCCAATCCTCCGGGCGTATTACGCCTGATACCCCCGCGAGAAGAAAAGAGAGAAGGAACACCAAATGAAAAACGTCATCTTCATTTCCCCCAACTTCCCCACCAACTACTGGCAGTTCTGCCGGGAGCTGAAAAACAACGGCATGAACGTGCTGGGCATCGGGGACGCGCCCTATGACGGGCTGTCCGGTGAGCTGAAGGACAGCCTCAACGAGTACTACAAGGTGGGCAGCCTGGAGAACTACGACGAGGTGTACCGGGCCGTGGCCTACTTCATCTTCAAGCACGGGCGCATCGACTGGCTGGAGTCCAACAACGAGTACTGGCTGGAGCGGGACGCCATGCTGCGCACCGACTTCCGCATCACCTCCGGCTTCCAGGTGGATGACATTCCCCGGATCAAGTTCAAATCCCGGATGAAGGAGTTCTACCAGAAGGCGGGGATCCCTGTGGCCCGGTATCATCTGGTGGACGACGAGAAGGGCTGCATGGCCTTCATCAAGCAGGTGGGCTGGCCGGTGGTGGTGAAGCCGGACAACGGCGTGGGCGCCTCCGACACCCATAAGCTGTCCTGCCAGGCCGACCTGAAACGCTTCCTGGAGACAAAGCAGGACGTGGCCTACATCATGGAGGAGTTCATCCACGCGGAGGTGAACTCCTACGACGCCATCATCGACTCCCAGGGCAAGCCCATTTTTGAGACGGGCAACGTCACCCCCATGTCAATTATGGATATTGTCAACGATGAGGACAACTCCATCTACTACATCGTCAAGGACCTCCCCGCCGACACCCGGAAGGCGGGCCGGGCCACCGTCAAGAGCTTCGGCGTGAAAAGCCGCTTCGTCCACTTCGAGTTCTTCCGCCTCACCCAGGACCAGGAGGGCATGGGCAAGAAGGGGGACGTGGTGGCCCTGGAGGTCAATATGCGGCCCTGCGGCGGGTTCAGCCCGGACATGATGAACTTCGCCAACTCCACCAACGTCTACAAGATCTGGGCGGACATGGTCGCCTTCGACAAGTCCACCCTGGAGGATGGGGAGCACGCCTTCTGCGCCTATGCCGGGCGGCGGGACGGCAAGGACTTCGCCCTGAGCCACGCGGACATTCTGGCCAAGTACAGCGCGCACTTGAAGCTGGTGGGCCGGATCCCCGACGTGCTGTCCGACGCCATGGGCAACCAGATGTACGTGGCCACCTTCCCCACCAAGCGGGGGCTGGACGGGTTCTATAAGGATGTGCTGAAGCTCAAGCCGGCGAGGCGGAAAAAAGCGCCTGCCTCCGGGCAGGAGACCGCCCGGTGACCTGGCTGGAACCCGTCGGCCCGGACAACTGGCGTCTGGGGCTGGCGGTGTCGGAGGCACAGCGGGGGTTTGTGTCCAGCGATATGCGGCTGCTGGCCAGGGCCTACGCCTACCGGGAACACGGCAGCCGGGCCTTTGTTGTCCGGGACGGCGAAACCCCTGTGGGCATGGCCCTGTACCATGACTGCGCCGAGCTGGGCGCCTATGATTTCAGTCAGCTTTTTATCGACGCCCGGTATCAGGGCCGGGGCCTCGGACGCCGGGCCGCGCAGCTGGTCCTGGAACAGATGGAGGCCGAGGGCCGCTTTGACAAGGTGGTTCTCTGCTATATCGAGGGAAACGACGCGGCCAGAAAGCTGTACAGCGGGCTGGGCTTCACCCACACCGGCCAGCGGGACGAGGACGAAATCATCATGGAAAAAACAATCCGCTGAGGCGGGTCAAACGCGGGGACGGCGGGATCAATATTCCGCTGTCCCCGCGTCTGCATATATTTTCCTCCCCCGGGCATACTAAGGCCACCACTGACAAAGGAGGAATCCACCATGCCAAACCTGAGCTCCAAGGAGCTGTCCGCTCTGGAGGACCAGCTGGGTTTTGAGGGGATGCTGTGCTGCAAGTACCAGGACGCGGCCCAGGCCACCCAGGAAACCGAGCTGAAAAACGTCTATACCCAGTACGCCGCCCAGCACAAGCAGAACTACGACACCCTGCTGGGCTTCTTACGCTAAGGAGGACCGACTATGAAGGAATCTGAAATCATCACCGACCTGCTGCTCACCGAGAAGAAGATGAGCACCAACTACAACCTGTTTGCCTCCGAGTGTACCAACGTACAGCTCCGGGACACCTTTGTGAATCTGCTCACCCAGGGCCACAAGACCCAGACCCAGCTGTTTGAGACGGCCAAGCAGAAGGGCTGGTACAAGGTGGAGCAGGCCCAGCCCCAGATGGTGGCCCAGGCGGCGCAGAAGTTCAGCAACCAGGCTCCCACCATCGAAGCGTGAGGATAGCCGCGCAGGGGAGCTTGGACCGGAGCGAGGGCAAAAGCCCGGCCGCCGCATAGCGGCAGGTGGGGTTTTGCCCAAGCCGGAGGGAAAGCGACCCGGCCGCGCGGACAATCCGAGCGTGACACCATCGAAGCGTGAGGATAGCCGCGCAGGTTCTTAAAAATTCCTAAAGTCTGCCCCCGGCGTCTGGAAACGCCGGGGGCAGCTGTGTTATACTATTGCCAAGTAATGAAGTGGGGGAATGACCGTGGAAACCGCCAATATCCTCATCGTGGAGGACGACGCCGATATCAACCGCCTGCTGTGTACCATCCTGGAGGGGGCGGGCTACACCTGCCGGGCCGCCTTTTCCGGCAGCGAGGCCCTGCTCTGGGCGGAAAAGTATGATTACGACCTGGTGCTGCTGGATCTGATGCTCCCCGGGGTCACCGGCGAGGAGTTCATCCAACGGGTGCGCCGGGGGAAAACCATGCCTATCATCGTGGTGTCCGCCAAGCTGGGGGTATCCGACCGGGTAAACGTCCTCAAACTGGGGGCGGACGACTTCATCCCCAAGCCCTTCGACAATTCTGAGGTGCTGGCCCGGGTGGAGGCCCAGCTGCGCCGCAGCCGCCAGTTCAGCGTCCCGGCGGCGGATGTGCTGGCCGCAGGCGGGCTGACGCTGGACCTGGACAGCCGCGCCGCCACAGTGGACGGACAGGAGGTGCCCCTCACCGGCCGGGAGTTCGACATTCTGGCCCTGCTGATGAAAAACCCCCGGCGGGCCTTCTCCCGGGCCCAGATCTACGAGGCGGTGTGGGGGGAGGACTTCATCGGGGACGACAACACGGTGAACGTCCATGTGAGCAACCTGCGCTCCAAGCTGGCCAAGGCCGACCCGGAGCGCAGCTATATCAAAACCGTGTGGGGCATTGGCTTCAAGTTTAATCTTTCTTAACCTTTCCTTTCCGAAGTTTTGGCCTTTCGGCGGTATCATAGGGACAGTTCAAACAGAAAGGCGGAAACGCTATGACGGAAAATACAGCGGTGCTGGCGGCCTACGGCCTGTCCAAGGCCTACGGGAGCTGCATGGCTCTGGACGGGCTGAACCTGATGGTGCGCCGGGGGGACGTCTACGGCCTGGTGGGCCGGAACGGGGCGGGCAAGACCACCTTTATGCGCCTGGCCACCGGCCAGTCCACCCCCACCGGCGGCGAGCTGGAGCTGTTCGGCGCGTCGGGAAAGGATTTGCGCTTACAGCGCTCCCGCACCGGGGCCATGATTGAGATCCCCTCCTTCTCCCCCTTCCTCACCGCCCGGGAGAACCTGGAATACTACCGCCTCCAGCGGGGCATCCCCGGCAGGGACACGGTGGACGAGGCGCTGAAGCTGGTGAACCTGGCCGACACCGGGCCCAAGAAGTTCAAGTCCTTCTCCCTGGGCATGAAGCAGCGGCTGGGGCTGGCCCTGGCCCTGATGAACCGCCCGGACTTCCTCATCCTGGACGAGCCCATCAACGGCCTGGATCCGGAGGGGGTAGCGGAGTTCCGGCAGATCCTCCGCCGGCTCAACCAGGAGCGGCAGACCACCGTCCTCATCTCCAGCCACATCCTGTCCGAGCTGTCCAGCATCGCCACCCGGTACGGCTTCATGGAGCAGGGAAAGCTGCTGGAGGAGATCTCCGCGGAGGCGCTCCACGACAAGTGCCGCACCTGCCTGCGCCTGGAGGTGGACGACGCGGCCAAGGCCGCCGCCATCCTCCAGACCCAGCTGGGCACCGACAAGTTCGAGGTGCTCCCCGGCAACGTGATCCAGCTCTACGACTGCCTGGACGATCCCAAGCGGGCGTCCTACGCCCTGGCCCAGAACGGGGTGGCCCTGCTGGCCATGGAGCAGAAGGGCGCGGATCTGGAGGCCTATTTCCTCAACCTGATCGGGGGTGGGCACAATGCTTAACTACATCCGCGCCGAGATCTACAAGCTGCTGCGCCGGCCCTACACCTATATCACCCTGGGCATCCTGCTGGCCCTGGAGGGGCTGTACGCCTCCATGTTCGCCTTCCACAACTCCCACTCCATGGCCACCCCCTTCGGCGGGGCCATTGTCACCCTTGTGGAGATGGGCACCATCGGCTTCTGTGTCTGCCTGCTCACCGGGGATATCGTGTTCGCGGGGCAGTACAAGAACTCCACCCTGAAAAACGAGGTGTCCTTCGGCATCAGCCGAACCCAGATTTATCTGGGCAAGCTCATCGCCCAGACGCTGCTGTCCATTGTGTACCTGGCGGTGATGATGGCCTTCTTCCTGGGCCTGTGCGCCGTCTGCCTGCCCATAGAATCAGAGGCCGCCGGGTTCTACTCCGCCCAGGACGCCCTCACCATTGTGGGCTACTTCCTGGCGGTGGGCCTGCCGCTGTGGGTCGGCGCCCAGGCGGCGGTGTGTATGTGCCAGTTCCTGGTGGCCGGGGAGATGGCGGGCTCCTTCCTCTATGTGGGCATTGTGTTCGTGCTGGAAACCATCGTTGAGCTTGCGGGCCTGCTTGCCGGAGGCGGGGTGGGCGAGCTGCTTCTGACCATCCACCCGTATTTCCCCCGGACAATGCTGGACGGCGCCAAGGCCGTGGTGGGCGACCCGGTCTACCTGGGGCAGGCGTGGATCGTGGGGGCCTTCTGGATGGTGGTGTGCACCGCCATCGGCCTGTACGGGTTCCACAGAAAGGAGATCAAATGAATCAAGGAGAAAAACGGATGGGCATCGTACTTGGTATCGTGATCGCGGCGGCCTTTATCGGTGGGCTGTGCTGCATCCTGCAAAAGCGGGAAAAATAAGGCCGTGTTCAGCCGGGCCCAAGGGCCCGGCTGGACGGCTTTGAACGAGGTGTGCTATGAGAGTTCCTGTCGTTGTGTTCCTCCTGCTCCTCTACATCGTCATATTCGGATGGAATGGTTTTTGATCTTTGCCGGAGGCCCTCTGGGCATTTTCGGCCCCATCCTGCTGATCGCGGCAGGGCTCTGGCTGGCCCGGGGCGACCGCTCCCCCTGGTACGTCAAGGCGGCCCTGCTGGCGCTGCTGGCCCTGCTGCTGCTTGTCCTGTTCAGAATTTTGTGACCGCCGGAAGGGGTGCCCTCCATGCAGATTGTCCTCATTGTCCTCCTGGCCCTGGCCTGCGCCGTCCTGCTCTGGCGGCAGTATACCCTGGAGCAGGGCCTCCACCAGGCCGCCCGCCGTATGAAGGAGCAGATGGCCGACGAGACGACGGTTCGGCTGTCCCTCCCCTGCCCCGGCGCCGGGGCGGAGGAGCTGCTGGCCTGCCTCAACCAGCTGCTGGAGCTGCGGCAGGAGGAGCGGGCCCTCTACCGCCGGAAGGAGCAGGAGCTGCGGCGGCAGATCGCCAACGTATCCCACGATCTGCGCACGCCGCTGACCTCCATCCTGGGCTATCTCCAGCTGCTGGAGGGGGACGGGCTGTCGCGGTCGAAAAAGGCGGAGTACTTGGCGGTGATCGAGGGCCGCGCCCGGACCCTCCAGACCTTCATCGCCTCCTTCTACGACCTGTCCCGGATCGAGGGGGGCGAGCTGCCCCTGGAGCGGGAGCGGGTGGATCTGGGCCGCGCCCTGTCCGATCAGCTGGCCGCCTCCTACGGGCAGATCGAGGAGGCGGGGCTGGAGATGGAGGTGGACATTGAGGAGGGCCTGCCCCCGGTGTGGGCGGACAGCGGGGCGGTGACCCGGATCTTCTCCAACCTGCTCACCAACGCCCTGCGCCACGGCACGGGCACCCTCTCGGTGCGGCTGTACCGGGCGGGGAACGTCATTGTGTCCGCCTTCTCCAACCGGGCGGAGGGGCTCACCGCCGAGGACGCCGCCCACGTGTTTGAGCGGTTCTACACCGCCGATAAGATGCGCACCGGCCAGTCCACCGGGCTGGGGCTGGCCATCGTCAAGGCCCTGGCGGAGCGGATGGGCCACACCGCCGCCGCCCGGTGGGAGGACGGGGTGTTCACCATCGAGGTTCGGTGGCTTTGCGGGGGCCCCCGGAGGGCTCCGGAGGGGGAGCCCGCGGCCAAACTTTTGTCTGATTTAATAAAACGTTAAAGGGTTGGCGGTTTACGCCAACCCTTTCCTGTGGTATGATATACTGTAGCAGTGTCAAATCGAGAAAAAAAGGAGCTTACATATGGCTCAATCGTCACAAGCGCAGCAGGCTCCGCCCCCCAAACGGGGACGGGAGGAAAAGCAGCGGGAGCGCCGCCGGGAGGAACGGGCCGCCCGCTCGCCCAGGGAGCCGGAGCGCATCTTCCCCGACCCCAAGCTGGGCCTCACCGCCGCCCAGGCCGCCGATCTGCTGGAGCAGGGGCTGGGCAACGAGGCCCCTGCCTCCAACGCCAAAACCACCGGGCAGATCATCCGGGAAAACACCCTCACCTTCTTCAACCTCGTCTTTGTGGTGCTGGCCGCCCTGCTGGTCATCTCCGGCCACTTCCGGGACATGATGTTCCTGGGCATCGCCGTCATCAATTCCGTCATCGGAATCATCCAGCAGCTCCGCTCCCGGGCCACCCTGGAAAAGCTCAACCTGCTCAGCGAGGCCCGCGTCAAGGTGGTGCGGGACGGCCAGCTTGGCACCGTCCCCCTCCACAAGCTGGTGCGGGAGGACATTGTGGAGCTGGGCGCGGGGGATCAGATCCCCGCCGACGGCCCGGTCATGTCCGGCCAGGTGACGGTGAACGAGGCCCTCATCACCGGCGAGGCCGACCCCATCGTGAAGGATGTGGGGGACGAGCTGCTCTCCGGCAGCTTTGTGGTATCCGGCAAGTGCCGCGCCCGGCTGGACCGGGTGGGCGCGTCCAGCTACGCCGCCCGGCTGGCCCTGGAGGCCAAGGCCGACCAGGGGGCGGCCAAGTCGGAGATGATGAAGTCGCTGGACAAGCTGATCCGCTTCATCGGCTTTGCGTTGATCCCCATCGGGGCCGCCCTGTTCTACAACGAGCTGGTGGTGCAGGAGAACACCTTCACCGAGGCCGTCCCCGCCGTGGTGGCCCTGCTCATCGGCATGATCCCCGAGGGACTGTACCTGCTCACCAGCGTGGCGCTGGCGGTGTCCGTCATGCGGCTGGCCCAGAAGCAGACCCTGGTGCATGAGATGTCCGCCGTGGAGACGTTGGCCCACGTGGACGTGCTGTGCGTGGACAAGACGGGCACCATCACCCAGCCCGAGATGCGCGTGCAGGAGGTCGTACCCCTGGACGAGGACCGCTGCCCCGCCGGACGGGTGGAGGAAATCCTCAACGCCTATTACCGGGCCATCGACGCGGATAACGACACCGCCCGGGCCATGGCGGAGCGGTTCTCCAAATCCTCCCTGTGGCAGGTGGAGCGCACGGTGCCCTTCTCGTCGGCCAACAAGTGGTCGGCGGTAGTATTCAAGTCCTACGGCGCCTACGTGGTGGGCGCCCCTGAGTTCATCATGAAGGCCCGGTACGCCGACTTGCAGCACATGGTGACGCCCTACCAGGAACAGGGCTGCCGGGTGCTGCTGCTGGCTAAGTGCGCCAACGCCCCGACGATGGAGGGCGGCATCACGGGCGGGGTGGAGCCGCTGGCCCTGGCGGTGATCTCCAACCCCATCCGGGAGGAAGCCCCCAAAACCTTCCAGTACTTCGCCCAGCAGGGGGTCACCGTCAAGGTGATCTCCGGGGACAACCCCTCCACCGTGTCCGCGGTGGCGGTGCAGGCGGGCATCGCCGGGGGCGACCGGTACGTGGACGCCGCCACGCTGAAGGAGCCCGCCGACTACGCCCGGGCGGTGCGGGACTACAACGTGTTCGGCCGGGTGACCCCCGACCAGAAGCGCAAGCTGGTGAAGGCCCTGCAAAAGGCGGGCCACACCGTGGCCATGACGGGGGACGGCGTCAACGACGTGCTGGCCCTGAAGGACGCGGACTGCGGCATCGCCATGGCGTCCGGCGCGGAGGCGGCGGCCCAGGTGGCCCAGGTGGTGCTGCTGGACTCCAACTTTGCCGCCATGCCCCAGGTGGTGGAGGAGGGCCGGCGGGTGATCAACAACATCCAGCGGGCGGCCGCCCTCTACCTGGTGAAAAACATTATGGCGCTGTTCCTGTCCCTCATCAACCTCATCGCCGGGTTCCCGTCCCCCTTTATCCCCATCCAGCTCACCCTCATCAGCGCCCTGACCATCGGCGCGCCCTCCTTCGTGCTGGCCCTGGAGCCCAACCACGAGATTGTCAAGGGCCGCTTTATGACCAACGTGCTGCGCCGCGCCCTGCCCGGCGGCCTGACCAACGTGCTGCTCATTGTGGGCATCCAGCTGTTTACCATCGCCTTCGACTTCCAGCGGGTGACGCTGTCCACCCTGGCCACCGTGATTATGGGCGAGGTGGGCCTGCTGGTGCTGTACTATATCTCCAAGCCGCTGGACTGGAAGCGCTGGACGCTGCTGGGCGCCATGACGGCGGCCTTTGCCGTGGCGGTGCTGGCCTTCGGGGATTTCTTCCAGCTCACGCCGCTGGATTTCCAGGCCGGGCTGGTCATTGTGGTGTTTCTGATGCTCACCCCGTCGGTGATCTTCGTGTTTGAGCGGGCCTTCGAGCTGGGCAGCGGGCTGCTGACTCTGCTGTCCCAGCGGCGGGGCGGACACACGGCCGCCTCCAAACGGGCCGTGCCCAAGCGCGTCGCCAGGCGGTAAACCGCTGCGGGGCTGCGAAGCCGCGTATGAGCCCGGTGGCGGCACACCCTGGTTCCCAGTCCAAAACGGAAACGGGCGGTATCGCCAGCGGCGGCCGTCTGCCGCTGGGCCACATACTTGCTTGCCCAGCGGCGGAAAAATAAAATATCATACGGATCGCTCCCATTCTACAGCGGCAGGATCAAATCAATAAACAACAAGGTTTAAACCTTAGAACCTGTATTCACAACCTCAATTCACCGTCTGGCCGGGTCTTTCCCCGCCATGCTGCGTTAAATTTTCTTGAAATAAACACAATGATTCCTGCGAAAATTTGCCTTGCCTGACGGGAAAATTCCTCGGCCATCCGGCGGTTTCGGCTGTGAATACAGGTTCTTATAACCAGATGGAACTTCTCAACGAGTTCCATCTGGTTTGTTATTTTATCCGGCAAAGGAAAGGAGCGTATCACAACGGACAACTTTATCTTTGAAAGCAGCACAAAGTCATTTTTGGAAAAGGGTGCGGCAAAAAATCTCTCACAAATCGCTCTGACCGATTTATTCAAAGGTTTCTTAACAGCGCGGGATTCAAAAAAACCAATATTATTTCAGTCGGCTTTTACGTGTTCTTCTTGCACAATCAGTCAATTTTTCCAAATGATTTCCAGTTTTCACTTTTTAGAATGACGAAAATTTTTGCTTTAACAATCTTGGCTGTCACATTCGACAAAAGTTGGATGAAGGATTGACATTTGCTTAGACAATCTATATACTCTTAAACAGTTCACCTATAAAACAGTTTAGCAAATAAACAAGGAGGAGAAGAAATGGCCTACAACTTTGACACGCTGGTGGACCGGCATGGCACCAACTGCGGCAAGTGGGAGTTCATGCCGGTGCAAAACCGCTACGCAGGGACCAGTACGCTGCCCTTTTGGGTCGCGGACATGGACTTCCCCTGCCCCGACGGGGTGGTAGAGGCTCTGCACAAGCGGGTGGATCGGCAGATCTTCGGCTACAGCGCCAACTTCACGGGGGAGTTTTTCCGCAGCATCTGCGGCTGGTACTGGCACCGCTTTGGCTGGTATGTCAACTCCAAGGATGTGTTTTACTGCAATGGCATCGTCCCCGCCCTGCGCTTCCTCATCCAGCTCATGACCCATGAGGGAGACCAAGTGCTGCTTCAGCCCCCCGTCTACCGCCCCTTTTACAACAAGATCCGCTGCACCCACCGTGTCCCGGTGGAAAACCAGCTGGTGGAGGGGCCTGACGGCTACGAGATCGATTTCGCCGATTTTGAGAAAAAGGTGAAGGACCCTAAAACCACCCTCTTTCTGCTATGCTCTCCGCATAACCCCTCCGGACGGGTATGGAGCGAGGATGAGCTGCGCCGCATGGGCGAGCTGTGCCTGGCCAACGGTGTGCGCATCGTGTCGGACGAGATCCATCACGACATCATCGCTCCCGGCCAAAAGCACATCCCTTTGGCCAAGCTGTTCCCGGAGCGCAAAAATGATATCATCACCTGCGCTTCCGTATCAAAGACCTTTAACCTGGCGGGGCTGGCCTATTCCAACATCATCATCCACGACCCGCATCTTCAGGCCCTTTGGACCAAATATGTTCAGGACGACTGCGGCGTGAGGCTTCCCAACCCCCTGTCCATCACCGCCATCCAGGCCGCTTACGCCACCGGCGAGGAGTGGCTGGATCAGCTCAACGGCTATCTTCATGACAACCTGCTCTTTGTCCGGGACTACCTGGCCCAGCACCTGCCCAAGGCCAAAATGTACATTCCCCAGGGCACCTATTTTGCATGGGTGGACGTGGCGCCTTACCTAAAGGGGGCGGCCCGGAAGGATCTGGACAGCTATCTGGTACAGACCGCCGACATACTCATTGAAAGCGGTCCCGAGGGCGAGCCCACCTTTGGCCCTGGCGGAGAGACGCGGCTGCGCATCAACACCGCCTGCCCCCGTCCCATGCTGGAGGAAGGGGTACGGCGTATGTGCGAAGCCCTGGACCGCATCCACCCCGGAGACCAGCTGGAGGATTTTACCTACCTGACCCCATGGGGGGAGGGCAGTCTGTCCGACAACGGAGGAAAGCCCACCATCCTGTTTTTCCTGCGCTACTATGGCTGCACCATCTGCCAGCTGGACCTGCTCCGGCTGAAGCAAGGGTATGACCGGATTGAGGCGGCGGGAGGCCGGGTGCTGGTGGTGCTCCAGAGCGACCCGGCAGGCATCCGTGAGCAGATCGGCCCTGATCATTTCCCCTTTGAGATCGTCTGCGATCCCGAGCAGGCGCTGTACCGCCGCTATCATGTGTGTCCCGCCCTATCCATGGAAAGGATGGCGGATCTGCGGACGCTGGAGAAGATCGGGCAGGCCCGGGCTGCCGGGCTGGTC
Source organism: uncultured Oscillospiraceae bacterium (assembly GCA_949916125.1). GTDB lineage: Bacteria > Bacillota > Clostridia > Oscillospirales > Oscillospiraceae > Enterenecus. The sequence goes on along the minus strand of CATLEJ010000018.1, from coordinate 6,998 downwards.
CACGGCAAGTACGAGGGAGATGAGCTTCAGCTCCCCGCTGCATTCCTGTTGGACAAAGACAACCGGGTGCTCAAAGCCCATTACGCGGCCAAGGCGGCGGACCTGCCCACTGTGGATCAGCTGGTTGGTTGGCTGAACGGAAAGGAGTAACGCAAGATGAAAATCAATCGTGTGGTATCGCTGTTCTTCAGCCCCAACGGGACCACCCGGCAGGTGGCGGATGCCATCGCCCAGGGCGTGGGCGCCCCGGAGCGGCTGGATCTGGACCGCACCCTATTCGACAGCCGTTGGGCCGGGGAGCCTCTCTGGCCGGGAGATCTGGCCGTGATCGCCCTGCCGGTGTACTATGGACGGCTGCCCAAGCTTATGGTGGAATTTTTCCGCTATATCAAAGCGGAAGGGATCCCCGCTGTGCTGGCCGTGACCTATGGCAACCGGGATTACGATGACGCTCTGCTGGAGCTGAAAAACGAGAGCCTGGATCACGGCTTCATCCCTGTGGCCGCAGGGGCCTTTGTGGCCCATCACTGCATGGCGGGGAAACTGGCCCAGGGCCGGCCCGGCCCGGATGATCTGGCGCAGGCCCGGGAGCTGGGCGCAAAGGCGGCCGCCCTGCTTGCCGGACGGGATAGCCTTGACGGCCTGGATCTGGCGGTCAAGGGCAATTTCCCGTACACCCCGGGCTCCGACCTGCCTGTGGGACCCGGAACGGACCTTTCCAAATGCACCCGCTGCGGCCTGTGTCAGAAAAACTGTCCCGTCCAGGCCATCAATCCTCTGAATCCCGCTGAAATTGACGGCTGGCGCTGTCTTTTCTGCACCCGCTGTATCCACAGCTGCCCCACTGGGGCCAAGGCCATCACCATGCCGCCCATGCTGGAGAAGCTGACCATTTTGGAGAACATGATGGCCGCCCCAAAAGAGAATGAACTGTTCTACCTATAAAGGTTGAGAGAAGAGACCAAAATAAGATCATTAAGGGAGGAAATTACAATGAGTACACAGCAAAACACATCTGGCACAGAACTCAAACGCAACCTGAGCCGGATGGACCTGGTCTCCATGGCGGTGGGTCAGATCATCGGCGCGGGGATCATGGCCATGACCGGCACGGCCATCGGCATGACGGGACGCAGCGTCAATGTCGCGTTCCTCATTGCGGGTATCCTGTGCATCATGACTGCCATCCCCCAGATCATGGTGGGCGGCACTGCCCGGTTCAAGGGCGGACAGTACACCCAGGTGGCCACCCTGGGCAGCCAGCGGCTGGCGGGCGTATTCACCATGATCAACGTTTTCACCGGACTGGGCATCGCCATGTATATCATCTCCTTCACGGAATACCTGCTGGCCCTGGTGCCCAATGCCCCATCCAAGCTGGTGTCCGTGGTGGTGCTCACTGTCCTGTTCGCCATGAACATCCTGGGCACCAAGCAGGCCGCTGTCCTCCAGACGGTGATGTGCGCGGTGATGGCGGTGGCCATCGGCCTGTTCATTGCCTTCGGCTGCACGAAGGTCCAGCCGGGCTACTTCGACCCGCCCGACTTCATGGCTAAGGGGTTCACCGGAATCTTGATGGCCTCGGCTTACCTGTCCTTTGCCGCCGGCGGCGCCCAGGTGGTCATCAACTTCTCCGGCGAAGCCAAAAAGCCCACTGTGGACATCCCCTTTGCCATCATCGTGCCCACCATCAGCATTTCCGTGGTATACGCCATCATGGGCACCATTGCCGCCGGCGTGCTGCCCGTGGCCGACGTGGCCAACAAGAGCCTGGCCCTGGTGGCGGAGGCCATCATGCCCCGGCCCATCTATATCTTCTTCATCGTGGGCGGCGCCATGTTCGCCCTGCTCACCACGCTGAACGCCTCCATCGGCTGGATGTGCCGCCCCATCCTCCAGGCCGCCAAGGACGGCTGGCTCCCCCGGGTGTTCAGCAGGCTCCACCCCAAGTTCGCCACTCCCATCAATATCCTGCTCCTGTTTTACGTCATTGGTATCGTGCCCATCCTGGCGGGTCTGGATATCAGCATTGTGTCCAATTCCACCGTCATCTTGTCCAGCGCCACCAAGGCCATCACCTGCTTTACCGCCATGTTCCTGCCCAAGGTCATGCCCGAGCTCTGGGACAAGTCCAAGTTCCATGTGAACAAGGGGCTGCTCACCTTTTTCAGTGTCTTGGGCACCGCCATCGCCACCTTCCAGGTAGTACTGCTGGTGGTTACGTCCTCCACCGCCGAAATCGTGGGGAATCTGGTCATCCTGGGCATATCCGTGGTATACGCTTTGGCGCGCAACAGCAAGGTCACCATGGAGATCAGTTACGAGGACTGCTGAGATCCGGCTGCTGAGATCCCGCTCTTAATTCTTGCCAAAAGGCAGGGACTGTGATAATATATCACATAACCCTGATTTTGGAGGGATCCGCCATGCCGATCCAGCAACATCTATCCACCCTGATCGATCAGCTGCATATTTTAAAGCGGATCACCTCCGCCATCGAAAAGCAGCCTAAGACCTATATGGGAGTGTCGCTCCACTCCAATGAGGCCCATACTCTGAAGCTCATCGCCCAAAACGAGGGAATCAGCCAGGCGGATTTGTCTGAGCGGATGTACAGAACGAAGGGAGCCACCTCTGTGGCCGTGGACAAGCTGGTGAAAAAGGGCTTAATCCACAGGGAGCGCGAGGAGGGCAACCAGCGCCGCTACCTGCTCACGCTTACAGACTTGGGCAGGCAGGTAAACGCGGCCCATCTGTGCTATGACGATGACCATACAGAGTGGGCAGCCAAGTATTTAGATCTGACGGAGGAGGAGCTGGCGGTCACCATTAAGACAGTAGACCGCATTATCGCGCTCTATTCTCAGCATTATCTGGAGCATGGCGTATGCGTAGGACGCAGAGATGATGTATCCAACAATTAAATAGGTGCTGGAATCTGACCATAAGTATACCGCAGGCGCTTTGCCTGCGGTATACTTATTCGGGGGCATTCACACCTGAAAAGCCCACCCAATAGCCGGTTCTCAATAACTATATCGTTTCGAGCATTTGAAAAATCTGCCTGTGGACAAAATAAGCTCCATGCTGTTGATTAATATTCCCGGAGTCATAAAGAAAGCCGAGCTACATACGCAGCAGGGGGTGGTGGGCAAGGGCGTTTTACCAGAGGCCTTGGAACGATATATCCCCGAGATATTTGAATTCCTCCAGGGGCGGCTGTTGGAACCCTATGGCGGGGCCTATGGGACCATTACTAACAAGGGCACCGTCCAGAGGGGGAAAGACGCTGCTGTGCGGACTGAACTACCAGTGCGGCGGATATGATGGAGCGATTCAGACGCAGGTAGGCAGGAAAAGCTTTGAATCGGCGTCATTGTCCACCATTTGGCGGGGGAGACCCCATGCAGAATTTGAGCCGGAGTAATCAAAAAAGGAGTCCGCATGAGGGCACTGGAGGAAATGGCGCTGGCCAGTTTCATCGCCGACTTCCGACTGTAGAGAGGGGGCTGACAAATATGGCTAAGCGAAGGGCCAACGGAGAGGGCAACATCCGCAAACGCGGCGATGGCCGCTGGGAGGGTCGCTACACAGCGGGGCATGACCCGGACACTGAGAAAGTGATCTACAAAAATGTGCTGGCGAAAACCCAGAAGGGGTGTAAGGAAAAGCTGAAGCGGGCGGGGCTGCCCCAGATTTGGTTCCACGACATGAGGCATACGTTCGCCACCGTAGCCCTGCAAAATGGAGTGGATATCAAAACGGTGAGCGGGATGCTGAGCCACTACAGCGCTGGTTTTACGCTGGATGCCTATGCCCACATGACCACCCAGGCCCAGCGCCAAGCGGCGGATACCATGGCGAATATCCTCTCTGGTGCTGTTGGGAACTAAAAGGGGCCCCGGCGAAACCCATCGAAGCGGTTTCGCTGGGGAGAGGACGAACAGCGGAATGAACGAGTTTTCGGTTTGAACCGAAAATGAGCGATATGGAGCTTGTGAGGATGTATTCACCGTATGGGTCGGAACCTGGGTCTTGCGGAAAAGCAAAAAACAAGCCGCCATGAAAAGTACAGAGAAACAAAGAAAACCCCTCAATTTCCAAGGAAATCGAGGGGTTTATGGCTCGCCACTACGAAATCACTATTTGTGAAGCTGCGTCCTGTTCTCATCCACGGCTGTCCCGCACACACCGCATCCCACGGGAATTTCAATACAGGCTGGCTTGCCCTGGAACGGCCCCAGCACAAGCACACCGCTTTTCATCAGATAGAAACCGGCCCAATTAAGCCCGTCCATTGTGTGATAGAGCAGTGCCGCGGCGTTGGCGAGGTTAGCAATCCGGGGTGAGTACGCTTTCGTCCACACTGACGTTGACGATCTCACCTACCAAACGGCAGTTCTCAGGATCATAGCTGATCAGTTTGCATTCCACTGCCATGGCCAGCTCATCGATGAGCGGTGCGTCTACAAATTCGCTTTTTGTGGTGTGGAACCCGGCCCTCGCCAATTTGTCTGGCACATCGTTGGCGGACACCACGCCCACATAATCACACTCCACCACATGGACCGCATCCGCCATGCTGACGGTGAAGGCTTTGCGCTCCAAGATGTTTTTCACTGTTTTGTGGCCCGCGCTCAGGCACATGGAGAGCTCGTTTGCCTCGCTGATACCGCCCCAAGCTGCGTTCATAGCATCGGGGGTGCCATCCCCGCCATAGGTGGCGATGATGAACACCGGCTGAGGGTAAGTGTAGGGCTTTGATCCAAAATTTTTCCGCATGATGTTTGACCTCCGTTTTGTTGTTTGAGTTGTTGAAAACCAGTTCCAAAACCTGAGTCAAGTCGTTCACAGCATCCACACCGTCATGCTGCTGTATCCGTCCCCGAAGAAGGAGCACTGGCCTGATTCCCATACTCCTTGCTCCCATTTCTCCGATATGGACGGCTTCGTCTGGTGTACAGTCGCTGAGCCGTAGGGTTTCGTCAAACTCTTCCCTGTGGGGTTTGTAGGAGCGGACTGCGTCTGTACTGTTTGTACCCACGTTTATTTGCGAAAAAGGGAGCTGAACTGCAAAGCGGAGATGTAGCGATAACTCTGTGGAGGCAATAAATTGGGGGAGAGTTCGGACAACGTTTTTGATTTCTCTAAAACTGACACATTTTTAAGTTTGATTCCACTACCACATTCTTTTCCAGCAAAATATTGCTCAAATGCATCTTTTGTGATACGAATCTCATTTCCCACCTGATTCCATAGGTCAAGTATTTTTGCAGATAAAACTGTCTCAACCTCACAAATGGCAGTGATCCGCTGGACGGGCTTGCTCTCGTATATAATAATAAAGTCACCTGAGGTAATTTTAGGAACTACTCTTCTGAGTTCAACAGTTTTTTTCCCTGCTTTTATCAATTTTGCATAGCAAGGTTTTATAGACATAAGCACATATTTTGTTTTAGCCATTTTCCCTCCCGTGCAATCCCAGTTCATACAGCTCGAAAAAAGTATCGGAACTGATTTCTCGGAACGATTGAAAAGTAGCATTTGGTTTATCCATGATCATTCGCACAACATTTAGTTCCACAGGATGTGGCAACAATTCAGTATAACTATCTTTAATTTGCTGCTCTGGAATGAATGGCGAGTGTTTGCAGAAACGCTTTCCATGCTCCACTCGGTTGGCGCAACGCCATACAACCTCACCAGAAGGCCGAGTAATACGCCGATAGTTGTGTCCACATTCTTCACACAGACTAAAAGGCCGCTCAGTACACTCTGAGAGTTGTACCGGGTGGCCTTTCGCTGGTTGGTATCTTCGTCAATATTGCTGCGCTTGTCCTTTTCACCCTGCACCATGAAGAATTCATCGAAGCTGATGATGGAACCGATATAACGCTGGTTGGAGAGTAGGTCACTGATTACAGCCTGTGTCCATTGGGCCTTGCCCCTTGGTGACGGGATACCCTGAGCAAAAAGAAAATCAGTGATACCTTTCAGGCTTATGCCGGAGAGGTACTGCTGATATATAGCTCGGATAGTATTGGATTTCTCTTGATCAATGGAAACGCTGCCATTTGGAGTTAGCATGAACCCATGTGGAAGTGACATGGGGATATCTCCTTTCAAAAGTTACGGATAAGTATATTTAGCATAATGTGAATTGTTCCTTATGTGTGAATTTAAATAATACTTTTAGTGTGTGACACTACCAGAATGGCAATATAATGGGCCACTCACCAGAAAATGGCCAAAAAAAGGAAGAAACCTGCTTTTTGAGTCAATCAAAACACAGGTTTCTATGGTTGCTGGCGGCGGACGGATCCGACCTGAAGTCCGCCGCATATCCCGGGGATCCCGCCTCCTACCGGCCTGGGACAGAGCGTCAGCACGGCTGAAACCTTTGGCATTTGAATGCGCTTTATGATTTGCAAAATGGCATTTATACGGATGTAATTGTTCAAAAAGAACACGAAAAGGACGAGAAAGCGGCCTTATGCGCCATGGTGGACCGCTCGTCCGTTTCCGGCCCGGTTATCCTTTTGGCGGACCGGGGGTATGAGGCCTGCAATAACCTGGCCCATCTGGAGAGAAAGGGGTGGAACTACCTCATCCGTCTCCGGGACAAAAACCGGACCGTCGCGTACGGGCTGAAACTCCCTGGCACAGCGCAGTTCGATATTCCTGTCCAGCACACCCTGGACCGGCTGACAGCGCGGCAGCTGGAGCAGCGGGGGCTTGTGGTCCCAGCCTCCTATTACCATTTACCATGTCCAGCCCCAGATGACCTTCGATGATTTAGAGCCGAAAAGCACTGGCTTTGCCGTCTTTTCTTTCCGGATCGTCCGTATTGAAACAGAAAACAACCATACTGAACTTCTCATTACCAACCTGGATCCGAAGCCCTTTCCGCCTACCGCCTTGAAACGCCTCTACGCCATGCGCTGGGGGATTGAGACTTCCTTCCGCAGCCTGAAATATGCCATTGGCCTCATTCTTCT
>CATLEJ010000017.1 GCA_949916125.1 uncultured Oscillospiraceae bacterium | reverse complement strand
GCTCAGGCGCCCTCTTGTTACGCTCAGTCCGTTGTCACGCTGCGCACCCTCCGCGACGGCGGCTAAGCCACTACGACTGTGCGCGCCGTTTGCCGGCCCTCCGGGCCGCCAAGCCGTCCACTCCGCTTCGTGTCTTAGCCACCTGCTCCCGGGTGCTCCGCGCTTCTAATTCAGCTTGCCCAGCCGGTCCAGCACCGTCATGGTACGGCAGAATTCCTCGGACACGTTCAGCACACCGTCCCCGGTGCCCTTCAGCGCGCCGCTGTCCGCCAGCTTCCGGATGGCGTCCCGGTAGTACTCGGGCACGTCGTCCAGCGTTTTATAATACTTCATATGGTCCTCCTCGTCAGGGTCGGGCTTCGGGTCGGGGTCGGGCTTCGGGTCGGGGTCCGGTTCCGGCTTAGGGGCCAGCTCCGCCGCCACGTCCGCCCGGAAATCGTCCATGCTTTTGCCGTGCCGGGGGAACCAGTGCTCCACGTCGGCGTGGCCCGACGCAATCCCCCGGCGGTAGCCCTCACTGTGGCAGATCACCACGCCGTCCGCCAGCGGGTCCAGACCGTACTCCCTGCACAGCATGGCGGTGAGCTCCACCGCCGCCCGGTACACCTTCCCAAAGTAGTCCGCACCAGTGAGGTTGTCCTCGCAGATCTCAAAGCTGATGTGGGTGTTGTTGGCGCTGCCGCCGCTGGTGCCGGTGCCGGCGTGCCAGCCCCGGTGGTTCCAGGGCAGCGTCTGCGCCGCCGCCACGGAGCCGTCCGCCAGCTTCCCGATGAAGCCGTGGACGCACACGTCCAGCCCCGGACGGTTCCAGTGGTTGCCGTTTTTGTTGGTCCCCAGCAGGGCCAGCAGCTCCGCCTGCCCCGGCGTGGACGCCGCGGGCTGGACATACCGCGCCAGCGCCGGGTTGTCCGCCCCGGTGGAGTGGACCATAACCCCTTTGGGGCGGATGGTTCTTTTATTCTTATAACAATCGTTTTCGGTAAGGATACATTTGAGCAGCTTCACCGCTCACTGCCCCCCTTCTGCACCGTCCGCTCCAGCTGGGTGCCGAAGTAGAAGGCGATAATGACGGTATACACCGTCATGAAATCCTGGCCGACCTGCCCCCGGAGCGCCATGGCGGAAAACACAATCGTCAAAATCAGCGTCACCAGCGACTTGACGCACAGCAGGCGGGCCAGCCGGTTGGCCAATACCTCTTTCATTGGATGCTCCTCTCCGTGCCGTTGACATCACAGGGCCCCGCGCAGGGCCCTCTACCATCCCTATGCGCCCCGCCCCGCCGCCGTGCCTGTCCCCGCCGCAGCAAAAGGGCCCGCACGCCGGAGCTGTCTCCGCCGCACGGGCCCTGTCTGCCGAACTCCAATCATCCGGGGCGCGCCGCTTCAGCCCCCCATATGCCTGTCCAGAAACGCCTCCACCGTGGACCAGTACAGCTCCGGGTCCTCCCAAGACGCCTCGCCGTGGCCCGCGCCGGGGATGGACAGCCGCTCCTTCTCCGGGCTGGCGCAGGCCCCGTACACCACGTCCAGCATGGAATACGGCACAAAGTCGTCGTCCTCCCCGTGGATAAAGAGCATGGGAAGGGCGGTCTTTTTCAGCTGCTCCACCGCCGACGCCTCCCGGAAGCCGTACCCAGCCCGCATCCGGGAGATCAGGGAGGCCGCGTCCAGCACCGGGAAGGTGGGCAGCCCGAACATATCCCGGAGCTGGACGGCAAACTCGTCCCACACCGAGGAATAGCCGCAGTCCTCAATGACGCACTTCACATGGGGGGACAGGTCGGCTTCCCCGGCGGTCATCATCACCGTGGCCCCGCCCATGGATACGCCGAACAGCACGATTTCCGCCTGGGGATCCTGCGCCGCAAGATCGTCCACCCAGGCCACAATATCCCGGCGCTCCGGCCAGCCCATGCCCACATACCTGCCGCCGCTCTCCTCATGGGCGCGGGCGGCGGGGGCCAGCACACTGTAACCCATCCCGTAAAACCGGGCGGCAAACCGGCCCCCATACTGGGGGATGCTCCCGTAGCCGTGGCAGATTACAGCGTATTTGTGGCTGCCCTCCCGGGGCAGGTACAGGGCGTGGAGCCTCAGCCCGTCGTGGCTTTCCAGCCACCGGTCCTCGCTGCTGTCATTGAACCAGGCGCTGTCCCCCTCCAGCTCCCACTCCCCGCTGTCCGCCATTCCGCCGGATTGGGGGTTCAGGGCGAAGTTGAACAGGTAATTCCCGGCAAAGGCCAGCGCCCCCGCGGCCAGCGCCAGCAGCACGGCCGCCACGACGAGGGCAATCCTGACCCCGCGGCGGCCCTTTGCACCTTTGACCATCACAATCACAGCCTTTCCTTTGCCCGCCTTCAGCCCAGCATCTGGGCCAGCAGGCCGTCCATATAGCGGCAGAGCTGCCGGTCGGAGATACCGGGGCGCTCCAGCACCACATAGGTATACAGCCCAATCAGCGCGGAGGCGAACATCACCCCCTGGAACACCGCGTCTTCCTCCGCGGCGCTGCGCCCGGCCAGCTTGCGGCGCAGGCTGCGCTCAATGTCCCGCTTCCAGCGGTGGACAAACATGGGATCCCCCCTGCCGCCCAGCAGGGCCTGGTACCACTCCATGTTCTCACGGATATGGGCGATGGTGCGCAGCGCGTTGTCCGACGCCCGGTCATGGTGGTCCGCCACATCGGGCAGCTCGCCGCAGATCTCCCACAGGCAGGCCAGCAGGCGGTTCTCCACCCCCTGCAGCACCGCGAACTTGTCCTCAAAGTACTGGTAAAAGGTAGAGCGGGAAATATCGCACTGCTGGCAAATTCCCGAAATGCTCACGCCGTCCACGCCCCCCTTCCGATAGGCGGCCAGAAAAGCGTCCTCAATCTCCCGGACGGTGCGCTGGCGGTTCAGATCCCTTCGGGTGGCGCCCATGGCCCGTATCCCCTTTCACAGCGTGGTATCCTTATTATATCTGCCCCACCACAAAAGGACAAGAAAAATTCGGACATTTTTTCACCGACTGTCCATTTTTTGTGGAGAATGCCGTCGGGGGACTATACAAATGTACTCCCTCTATGGTATGATAAATTTATCAATCTTACCAAAAGGAGGAACCACCCATGCCGACCAGACCGGAACTCAAGCCCGAGGAGCGCGCCCTGTCCTATTCCAAGTACTACGACCTGCCCATCACCCCCATCCCCGCCGAGAAGCTGGCCGTCCTACAGGCCGGCCCCATCGACCCCAAGCTGGCCCTGCCCATCGAGCGGCGCAACGACCTGTTCAAGCCCGGTTACCTGGACTGCGAGATCGGCTGGTGCGTCATGGACAACGGCACCGGCTACCTGGCCAACCTGACCAAGATGCCCGGCGTCACCCCCGAGATGTTCAACTGGTGGTTTGCCTGGCACGGGCTGGAGGATATGCGTTACCGCATCTGGGACCCGGAGGACCATTTCTACGCCCGCCAGCAGAACCCGGATCGGATCAAGGACCCCAGCATCCCCATGCGGGAGAAAAACTGGGGCACCGTCCACCATGTGCTGGAGGACATCGGCGGCGGCCCCGACGAGCTGGTCCTCAACTTCCAGTACCCCCACGTGCTGGGCTATGACGAGGACAAGGTGGGCACCCCCGCCTGCGCCGCCATGCAGTGCGCCAACGGCCACGGGCCCGTCCCCGGCCAGGGCGTGGCCGCCATCATGACCCACATGGTGCGGGAAATCGAGGGCGGCATCGAGCTGCGCAGCCGCTTCTGGATCGGCTACGGCCTGGTGAACGGCGAAGTGGTGAAGCTGCTGCCCGACGGCGTCCGGGTGCCCGACGTGGCCCCCATGGGCCTGTTCGCCCACAACCTGAAGGAGTTTGGGCACCTGGCCTCCATCCTGCCCTCCGTTTACGCCGAGGAAAAGGATAACTGGTGATTCCTTACTGTACTCAAAAAACCCTGCGGCAGATGCCGCAGGGTTTTTTTCGCGCCGGGGGGCTACGCCACCCCCAGCTCCGCCAGCGCGTCCCGCAGGGCCCGCCACTGCTTGAGCAGGCCGCCGTACCGGCCCATGCCGGCGTCGGTGAGGCGGTAATACTTCCGGGCGGGGCCCGCGGAGGCAGCCCCCTGGTACTGCTCCAGGCAGCCGTCCCGGCACAGGCCCCGGAGCAGGGCGTAGATGGCGCTCTCCTGGGTGTCGGGAAAGACGGCGTGGAGGCGGCGCAGCAGGTCATAGCCGTACTGGTCGCCCTGGGACAGCAGGTGGAGGAGGGCCAGCTCCACCAAATCCTTTTTCAGCATAGGGACACCCCCGTGCCGACGAGGCCGATGGCGGCGATCCCGGAGTACCGAAACAGCATCTGCCGGGACAATTCCTCAACGGTGGTATTGGTATCGGTTACATCCATGTAGCCCGTCCGATATACAACCAACAGGGAAATCGTGATGGCGGTCAGGGCCAGCACATACACCGCCGCCCACCGGCGATCCCCCATCCGGGCTTTGATCAGGCTATAGGCGCCGATGAGGGCGAGAATGGGGCTGCCGTAGCACATGGCCATCCGCGGCAGATAAAAGGATCGGGAGATGGGCAGATCCTTGTTGGGGCCGATCCAGGCTGTCATTGTCCCCCAGGCATTGGTGAACGCCTCAAAGTCCCGGGAGCAGGCCCAGCAGAACAGCAGCACCCCGGCAATGCAGAGCAGGCACACCCCCAGCAGGACAGGGACGGCGCGGGACAGCCGCTCCTCCTTCCGCCCGCACAGCCGGAACCATACCAGCGCCGTGATTGCCCCCAGGGCGGCCACCTGGGGGACGTAGCAGGGGCCGCCGCGTCCGCCGTCAAAGAGCAGCATCCAGAAGGGGTAGCCGATGAATGTGCCGCTGAAGCCCACCGCCAGGATGCAGACGGCCATGACGGCGAAGGCCGCCAGCCAGGTGTAGTACGGCTTTTTCTGGGTCAGGGGCCGGATCACGTTCCGGGGCTTGTCCAGGCCCCGCAGCATCTCCGGGTCGGCGGCAATGTCCCGGTAGTCGGCGATCACGTCCTCCGCCTCGGCCCGGGGGAGCATCCAGCGGGCCCAGCGCTCCAGACGGGCCAGATACGTTTTTTTCATAGCAGCGCCACCCCCGTGCCGACAAGGCCGATGGCGGCGATCCCGGAGTACCGGAGCAGCATCTGCCGGAACCATTCTTCCACGGTGGGTTCCGTAGCGCCCACATCTATGCTGCCCGTCCAATAGACAACCAACAGGGAAATTGTGATGGCGGTCAGGGCCAGCACATACACCGCTGCCCACCGGCGATCCCCCATCCGGGCTTTGACCAGACCGCAGATGCCGATGAGGGCAAGGACGGCGCTGCCGTAGCACATAGCCATCCGCGACAGATAAAAGGATCGGGAGATGGGCAGATCCCTGTTGGGGCCGAGCCAGGTTGTCATTGTCCCCCAGGCATTGGTGAACGCCTCAAAGTCCCGGGAGCAGGCCCGGCAGAACAGCAGCACCCCGGCAATGCAGAGCAGGCACACCCCCAGCAGGACAGGGACGGCGCGGGACAGCCGCCCCTCCTTCCGCCCGCACAGCCGGAACCATACCAGCGCCGTGATTGCCCCCAGGGCGGCCACCTGGGGGGCGTAGCAGGGGCCGCCGCGTCCGCCGTCAAAGAGCAGCATCCAGAAGGGGTAGCCGATGAATGTGCCGCTGAAGCCCACCGCCAGAATGCAGGCGGCCATGACGGCGAAGGCCGCCAGCCAGGTGCGGTAGACCTTGGGCGGGGCCACCAGCAGCTTGATCACCTCCACCGGGTCGCCCACCTCCCGGCGCAGCTGATCCTCCGACCGGGGCGGGTCGGCCACGATGTCGCGGTAGTCCGCGATCACGTCCTCCGCCTCCTGGGGCGGGAGCCGCCAGCGGGCGGCGCGCTCCAGGCGGGTCATGTAATCCTTCTTCACAGAAATCGCTCCTTTCACTACTGTGTTTTTCTCTACTGTCAATAATATAGTAGTGCTTGAGGAAATCATACCACAGCTGCGGCCGCCTGTCAACCGCCATTTCCCGTAAAAAAACCGCCGCCCGGCCTCAACAGCCGGACGGCGGTTTATGATATGCGCTTCTCCTGCCGCCGGGATGGCGGCCCCTTCATTCCGTCAGCCAGTCTGGATCCAGCTCCAGCGCGGCCAGCTCCACGTCCGGCTTCACCTTTTCGCCGTGGAAGTCGCTGCCGCCGGTGCGGCGCAGCCGGTACTTCTCCGTCAGATGGAGGTAGAATTCCCGCTGTTCGGGGGTGTACTTGGGATACCAGCACTCGATGGCGTCCAGCCCCCAGTCCTTGAGCTGTCCCACCAGCGCGTCCAGCTCCCCATCCGGCAGCCCCATCTGATAGGGGTGGGCCAGGGAGACCTTCCCGCCCGCCGCCTTGATGGCCTCCACGCAGGTTTTGGCGTCCGCCTTGAACCGCTTCACCTTTTGCCGGAATTCCTCCGTGTCCAAATAGCGGTCAAAGGCCTCCCGGTTGGTGGACACGTACCCGTGCCGCACCATCACCTGGGCGAAGTGGGGCCGGGCAATCACCTCGCCCCCCGCCAGCGCCTCCACCTCGGCCAACTCAATTTCCACACCCTTCTGGCGTAAAAAATCCACGATCTTATACTTGCGGTCATCACGTCCCGCCCGGAACTTCTCGCACAGCCGTGCCAGCTCGGTGTCGCCGTCCCGGAAGCCATAGCCCAGGATGTGGAAGTTGGGCCGCTCCTTCGCGCTCAGCTCCACCCCCCGGATCACCCGCAGGCCAAGGGCCTCACCGGCCCGCCGGGCCTCGTCCACCCCCGCGATGGTGTCGTGATCCGTCACGCCCAGCACGGACAGGCCCCGGGTTTTTGCCAGCCGCGCCAGCTGCGCGGGGGTATACTGCCCGTCGGAGGCGGTGGTGTGGGTGTGGAGATCGCACAGAGCGCTCATAGTTATCCCTCCAGGTGTTCCATAAAGGCGGCCTTGTTCCGCCGAGGCGTGGCGGCGGGCCACCGGCCCGCTGATTAAAACGTGTGATATTCACCGTTGTCCACTATATCACCATACCAGCCCTCTTTCAAGGACATCCTGTTCCAATCCACCGCAATCAGCATCGGAGCGCCCAGGGGGCAGGGGCGGAGCTTTACAGCCTGGGTGCAGAGCTTGGAATGAGTACGTCATTGTACCACCGCCAGCTGCTGTATTCCGATCCGCAGCGGCCCACCCAGTGGTCCAGTACCTGCATCAGCGACATACTGCCGTTGCAATTATCCTCCACCACCCGGTCGGGACTGCCGCTGTAGCTGCTGAAGGCGCTGCATTTAACCTTGTTGCCGTCGCCGTTGGCGCCGTCCTTGGTGCCCGTGGCAGTGCGGCCCGGCGCGGAACCGGCGAGATAGTAGCCCTGATCCACATCGCCGTCGTCCTTGTTGTTCCGGCCCACAATGGCGCCGCGGTAGTGGTCGCTGCCGTCCACGGTGCCGCCGTTGACACAGTTATACACCTTGGAATTTTTGTTGTAGTTCTCCCCGGCGATGCCGCCCACGCAGTCGCTGCCGCCGGTGACATGGCCATAGTTGGCGCAGTTGGCGATGACGCTGCTCCCCAGCTGATAGCCCACAATGCCGCCCGTATGGTAGCCGGAGCCGCTGACCCTGCCGTAGTTCACGCAGTTGATGATCGTACCGCCGCCGTGGTCGTTCCCATCCGTGCTGACCTGGCCGGCGATGCCGCCCGCGTCCGTCTCCTCCGCGCCCTCGGCGCGGACGGCAGCAAAACTGGTACAGTTGGCAATAACGGCCCCGTTATCGACAAAGCCGGTAATGGCCCCCACGTTTTCGCTGCCAAGGACATAGCCGCCTGCCAGCAGGACGTTCTGAACACGGGAGCCGTTTTGAAGCCGCTTGAACATCCCCACGGTTTTTACCCCCGCCGGATTGTACAGGCCGTAGATCCTGTATCCCTGGCCGTCGAAGGTGCCGCAGAAGCCCGGTTTGTCGCCCGTGGTGTCATGCCACGAATTCCATACGCCGCCGCTCAAATCTACGTCCGCCCCCAGCCGGATGGTCTTGCCCGTAAAGCTCTCCCCTTCCCGGAGCAGCCTGGCGAAACCGAACATCTGGCTGGCGGTGGTGAGGGTGTAGCCGGAAGCGCCGGTAAACCAGCTGGTATCCCCTTCAGGCGTATACGACGGAACCGCCGTGGTACTGATGTCCATGCCGGCGTTCACAGACCCGCTCGCGTCGTAGTAGTTGGGGTCGTCTTTGATGGAGACGTAGGTCAGCGTTGCGGTATAGCCGGTGCTGCTGCTCAAATCATAGAAGAAGCACTTCCCGTCGCCGGTGCTGACGCCTTCCCGGCCATCGAGGGTCATGGAGAAGCTGACCTGCGCCCCCGGCCCCAGATCATCCACGGTGGTGCCCACCGACAGGTAGTTGAAGCCGACGATGGAGCTGGCCGCGTCGGGCCTGGCGGCGCTCAGGTCGCGCTGGGCCCTGTCAATAAAGAGCACGTTGTCGTATTCCGCCTCAAACGCGGCGTACAGCTCATCCGCGGGCCGGGTGACCCGCACCTTGAAGGTGCCCGCGTTGACCGGCTCCTCGGTGCTGATGCCGAGGCCGCCCTGGGTGGGCACATAGACCAGCGAGAACCCGTCTGTGGGGAAGGGGATGCTTTCGCCCGCCTCTCCGCCCACCATTGTGGGGTCGGACGTGTTGAATTCATAGTCCGCGGCGCGGGCAACGCCCTTTTCGTAGACGAATTCCTCCCGGCCCCCAAAGAGGACCCACTCCGGTTTGATCTGCACCAGCGGCTTATAGTGGGCGTACAGCGTCTGGGGTTCGGTGATCTTCACGGTGTCGGCGTCCCCGATCCGGATCCCGCTGTCGTCAGCCGTCGTCCACCAGCCCACGAAGCGCTCCCCACTTCTGGGTGTGGGCCTGGGCAGCTCGCCGTAGGGGCTGTCGTAGGTGACGGCGACGCTGTCCGGCGCGCCCTGGCCGCCGTTGGCCCTGAAGTCGAGGGCGTACTGGTTGGGCGTCCAGTGGGCGTACAGGGTGATGCCTCCCACGGGCACGGTCTGGGAGACGGCGGGTTGGCCGCCCTCCGGCGCCGTGTACCAGCCGTCAAAGGTGTAACCCACCCTTGTGACCTCGGGCAGGTTGACGATCAGCCCGCCCACCAGCTTGCTCAGGCGCTCCGGCGTGTCGCTTCCCTGGGCGTCCTCCCGCTCAAAGTTCCTGTCAAAGGAGAGATCCGCCCGCTCCCCGGTGAGCTCCACGCAGGTGACGATATAGTTGGCGCTGTGGTCGATGGGGCCCAGGGCCGGGGTGATCTCCTTGATGCCCACGGTTGTGTCGGTGTTGCCGATGTCCTCCACAGCCCGGGCAACCGCCGCCGTATTGGGCACGGCGCCCTTCCGGCCCGTGATGGTGACGTCCTCGTGGGTGATGCCGCTGAAGGTGAACACAGCGGTGACGCTGTCGTCCACATAGTTGGCCGTGGCGGCTCCGCGCCTGCTGAGCCACTCCGCCAGGGCGCCGTTGATGGGCCGGGACAGGTTGACGCCCTCGGCGGTCACGTTGGCAAATTTGGTGTAGGTCTGCCCGGGAATGTCCGTGCCGGTGCCCGCCAGGGCCGAGAAGTCAAACGCCTGGCCGTACCGGGCGGTGAAGGTCTGGCTGCGGGTGCTGCCGTCGGGATTCTGGATGCCGTTCACCGTCAGGTCATAGGTCTGATACTCCACCTTGTAGTCGTATACCGTGTCGGTGTTGACGGTGAGCCCCTCCAGCTGCTGGCCGGACCGGTAGCCGCTCACGCCGGCGTATTTGGCGCTGTTGTAGTTGATCAGCGCCTGGACCTCGTCGGAGGTGGGCAGGTCGAAGGCCTGGCCCCGGAGGATTTTTTTGCTCCACACCGTCTCGTAGCCGTCCGTGTCGTTGCCCACCCGGACGCAGGCGGTGAAGTACTCGTTCAGCTCCCGGTCGGACAGGTCCGTCCACACCAGGGGCACGGTGACGGACATATCGTAAGTGCTGAAGGCCATCTTCCCGTGGAGGTAGGTGACGGTCAGGTCGCACTCCATGAAGTGGGTGTCCTCCGGCACCGTGACGCTCATCACCCCCGTGGCCGCGTCATAGGTGAAGTTGGGGTTGGATACGGTGAAGTGATACCGGTCCAGCGGCAGGGGCATACTGCCCCGCATCCCGGTGTTGAGCGTCATATAGGACAGCTCCCGCACCCGGTCGGGCAGCTTCATGGCGACGCCGTTTTCCGCGTTCCGGTCGTCGTCCCGGATCACCACCGACTCGTCCTCCATGGGCTTGTAGGCGAACCCGTAGAAATATTTTTCGTCCCCCGCCGTTTTCAGGGGGAATTCCTCGTCCAGAAACTCGTAGCTGTACTCAAAGAATGTCAGAGCCTCGGCCTCAAAGCTGAGGGTGACGTACAGGCCGAACTCCAGGAACAGCGCCCCGGCCATCTGCTCCTTGTAGTCCCAGCGGCTGGAGCCCAGGGGCCGGTATTTGGACACCTCATAGATAAAGAAGCCGTAGAGCTTGACGTATGGCCCCAGGTCCACCGAGACCCCCACCTGGGCCAGCTTCCCGCAGCCCACCTGCACATAGAGCATCAGCTTGACCCCGGCACGGACGCCCAGCTTGCCCATCACGTAGAACCGGAAGGCAAAGCTCTCGTCGATGAGATCCATGGTGGAGCTCCCGGCGGTGGGCTTGAACAGGCCGAGCTTGAACCAGAAGTTATACCGCTTGCCCATCTCATACTCCAGGTCGGAGCCGATGGCGATGCTCATGTCGGTTTTCACCACGAACGCGCCGGAAAGGCCGATGCCGACGGCGTAGATGCCCACCTCGGCGCCCTTGATGAAGTCCTGCTCCACCAGGGTAATCCAGTCCGTCTCCTGGAACAGCAGCTCGCTGTACTTCGCCATCAGCGCCTCCAGGGAGCTCTGGTACTCGTCGCTCAGCCCGGTGCTGTCCGACGCGCGCATCATATCCTCCAGGTCGGACACAATGCTGGTGGAGTAGAGGATTCCGCTGTTGTCGTGGGTGGAGATCTCCGCGTCAAAGGACAGGGCGGTGTAGTTTTTCACGTCGATGGACGCCCCCACCTCCACGCCGATGGGCACGGGGATGAAGCCGAGGATCTCCTTATAGACCAGCCCGCCCTTGACCGTGGGCCGGATGGCAAGCTCCTGCACAAAGGTGGCGGCCAGGTCGATGGCCAGGGTATTGCCCAGGCTGTTGTTGATGGGGGCGTTGAACTTCGCCGCCACGTCCAGCGCCAGCTGTATGCCGCCGTTGAAATGGAGGTCGCCGCCGCTGGTGACCAGCCGCGCCGTCACCCTGGCGGAGCCGCCGTCCAGCGTCAGGCCGTCCCGGGCGGCCAGCATCGCGGCATCGCCGGCGTTGGCGGCCGTGGCCCGGTCCACGCCGGCGGTCAGGAACTCCTGAAGGGTCTGGTCGCTCCGGAACTGGTCGGTGCTGGTCACCAGGTCGGCCAGGAGGCTGGCGGCCTGCTCGCCGAATCCGCTGTTGTCCAGATCCCTCTGCACCTCCCGGAGGATCTCCCGCTGCTGCTCCGGCGTGACCAGGTCCTCCCCCGCCAGATCGATGTGCTGGTACAGCTCCATGCTGTCCAGGATGGCCTGCCGGGTCGTCCTGGTATAGGTGAGAGCGCCGGTGGCCGCGTCATACCCGGTGATCTCGCCGAAATACACGTCGGCCTCCGAGTAAATCTCCCCCGCGTAAAGCGTCACAAAATCGCCCACGTTGACGTGCTCTTTGGCATAGGCCAGGTTGCCGTCGTCCCTGCCCATCATGTTCTCGTACATGGAGATATCCAGCTCGCCGATATTCGCAGAGCTGTTCCCCCCGGCGGGCAGCGCGTCCAGCAGGAGCGGGAAGTTGTCGGGAACGTCGTACAGCTTCCGCTGGTCGTCCGCCTCCAGCGGCTGGAAGCTGACGGCGCCGCCGCTGACATTGCTGACCTTCACGTAGACGGCGGGGTCCAGCAGGGCCCTGCCCTCCTTGGAGTTGCGCTCGTTGGGGTGGGTGCCCACGTAGACGCAGAGGATGTCGTCCTTTTCAAGGGCCGGATTTCCGTCATAAGTAAAGCTGCCGCCCCCCTCGGTCACCAGGTTGGAGGTCAGCACATCATAGGTTTTTCCGCCTACCGTATAATTGATCTCGCCGGTATCCTCCAGATACTTCACATCCCGGCCCATCCGGATGTTGTCCACCTCGTCCTTGTAAATGGAGAAGGAGGCGGTGCGGATGGTCTCCGGCTTCCCGTCAAAGATCCAGCCCTCGGCCAGGGTCAGCTCATAGGAGCTCCCCTCCCGGAAGCCGCCGACGGCGGACACCGTGCAGACGGGCTCGGTCACTGCCGGTTCCTCCGGCTCCTGCGCGCCGTCCCCGCCGGCGCCGGATGCGGGATCGTCCGCCGGAGCCTGGGAATTCGCCGCCACGATGTTCAGCCTCACCGGCTCGGAGCCGTCCTTTACCGCCAGCACGGCGGCGTTCTCCGGCGCGACGCTGCCGGACACCCGCCGGATGCGGAAGCTGAGGTCAGGGCGCTGATCCATCTGGGTGAAGGTGGTGAAGTTCAGCTCCTCATTGCTGTCCATCTCCTGGTACTTGGCATATACCCGCATATTGCGGGTCACCGGCTCCCCCGCGTAGAAGGGCTCGGTAAACTCCCGGTCGGTGTAATAGCCCAGCAGGATCGCCCCCTCCTTGGAGGATTTCTCCACGGCGGGGACCTTGCCCAGCGGCTCGTTTTTGGCGGTATACAGGGTGTCAATCCGCCTGGAGCCGTCATAGAAGGCCACGGAATAGGAGTTGGAGACATAGCCGCCTCCGCCTCCGCCCCCGCCGCCGGAGGGCTTTGCAAAGGGATCGGTCCGCACCCGCTCCGACGCTGTGCCGGGCTCGCGGTACCAGGTGTCTACGGCGTCGTCTGCCCTGCGGCAGATGGCGGCGGCCTCCGCCCGGGTGGTGGGGCGCTCCGGGTCAAAATTGACGCCGTCCCCCTCGATCAGCCCCGCGCGCCAGAGCTTCTCCACGGCGTCCACCGCCCAGTGGGCCGCTTTGTCAAGGTCCTTGGGGCTGCCGCTGGTGACATCCGCGCCGTAATCCACATCAAAGGCTTCAAAATAGCGTGCAAAAAACGTCGCCATCTCCTGCCGGGTCACCGGGGCGTCAGGGGAAAACCTGCCGCCGCCCGTGCCGGTGGTGATGCCGTACTTCACCGCCCACGACACATAGGGCGCATAATACGCGCCCGCCGCCACATCGCTGAACGCGCCGCCGCCGCGGTAGTCCTCCGGTTTCACCCCCGCCATGCGTCCCAGGACGGTGACGAACATGGCCCGGGACATCCTGTCCCCCGGGGCGAAGGCGGTGTCGGTGACGCCGACGAACAGGCGGTTCGCGTAGACGTAGACCACATCTTCATAATACCAGGAATCCTCGGGCACATCCTGGAACGGGTTTTGCGGATCCGCCGTCCCCCCCTGTGCGCCCGCTGCAAAAGCCTGGACCGGTAGTATGGACACCACCATACACAGTGCCAGCAGCAGACTGATCCATCGTTTTGACATAAAATTGCTCTCCTTCCCGCCATCCGCTCTTGTGGGCGATCACATCTGTTACAATCTGTCATTATACTTTGTTTCGGGGGGTGCGGGGCGGCAGCGGCCCGAAATGCGGAAACTTTACCCTGAAATGTGGATGAAACGGCTTCTCAACCGCCCCCTTTTGTGGTAGAATTAGCGTTGAGATGTAATACATTTTGGAAAGGGGGGCGCGGTATGTACATTGCGGTATGCGATGACGAGACCGAGGCACTGGACACCATTTCCGCCCTTCTCAGCGACTGGGAGGCAGACCGTCAGCTCCCCCTGCGCTGGCAGCTGTTTTCCAACGCCATGGAGCTTTTGGACGCGGCCCGGCGGGAGCGTTTCACCCTCTATCTGCTGGATGTGATCATGCCCACCGTGGACGGCATGGCGGCGGCCCGCGAGCTGCGGACCTTCGACTGCGCCGCGGATATTGTGTTTCTCACCTCTTCCCCCGAGTTCGCCTGCGAGAGCTACCGGGTGCAGACCCTGGACTATCTGCTCAAGCCCGTGGACAGGGAGCAGCTGTTCCGCCTGCTGGACCGGCTGTATCTCCGCGAGCAGCGCCCCCAGGAGGCCCTGGTCCTGAAGACCAGCACAACCATCATCCGGGTGCCCTTTTCCCAGCTTGTCTTCGTGGAGGTCATCGGCAAGCGGCTCTATTTTAACCTGACAGACGGCGAGGTGCGGGAGGTGGCCGGTTCCCTGAAGGACTACGAAAACCTGCTGCTCTCCCGCCCGGAGTTTATGCGGGTCCACCGTTCCTATATCGTCAATATGTTTCAGGCGTCAGAGCTGTCGTCCAGCCATATCCGCACCTTCTCGGGGAAGGATATCCCGGTGTCCCGGCTCCTGTATCCCCAGCTCCAGAAAGACTATATGGCGCTGCTGTTTGACCAAAGGGGGACGGCCGGATCATGAATTTTGTGGATATCCTCAGCGGGGTCAACTACGGGCTGGCGTTCTTTTTCGGCGCAGCCTTGGGCCTGGCCATCGCCGGGGGCTGTGAGGACCGGCGGGACTGGGCCCTCCTTTTTGCGCTGTGCCCCGTCTTTCTGGCCCTCCAGACGGTCTCCTGGCTGGTGCTGGGGCTGGAGCTCACCAAGCAGCTCTACCCTTTGTTCATCCATGTCCCCTTGTTTGCGGTGCTGACCTTCTGGATGAAGCGGCCGGTGGGGATCTCGCTGGTCAGCATCTTCACCGCCTATCTCTGCTGCCAGCTCCCCCGCTGCGGTGAAATCGCCGTCACCGCCATCACCGGGTCGGCGCTGGCGGGGCAGGCCGTCTACACCATCATTATCGCCCCCATCTTCCTCTTTTTGCTGCGGTACTTCGTTCCTTCCGCCCACAGCGCCATGACTGAGTCGCCCAAATCCCTGTTCCTGTTCGGCGGCCTGCCCGCCGCCTACTATGTGTTCGACTACGCCACCGCCGTTTACTCCGACCTTCTCTATTCCGGCAGCAAGGTGGTGGCGGGGGTGCTCCCCACGGTGGTGGGGCTGTTTTACATGATCTATACCACCGCCTACCGCCAGCAGCTCCAGCAGCGCAGCCAAACCCAGGTGCGCAGCTCCCTTCTGGCCGCCCAGCTCAAGCAGGCGGGGAAGGAGCTGGCCGCTCTGCGCCGCTCGGAAAGCCAGTCCGTCCTCTACCGCCACGATATGCGCCACCACCTGACCGCCATCGACGGCTTCCTGTCCGCGGGCAAGCCCCAGCAGGCCCGGGAATACATCAACGAGGTGCAGGCCGGCATTGAGGCCATCACCCCCAAGCGGTTCTGCAAAAACGAGCTGGTCAACCTCCTCTGCTCCGCATTCTCCGACCGGGCGGAGCGGCTTAAAATCCGGCTCATGGTAAAGGCCGACCTGCCCGACGTGCTGGCCATCCCGGACATCGAGCTGTGCGCCCTGCTGTCCAACGGCCTGGAGAACGCCCTTGCCGCCGTCGGCGCTTTGGAGGAATACCAACGGTGGATCAGCTGCTCCTGCACCGTCCGGTCCAGCAAGCTGCTCATCGAGATCAAAAACCCCTATGCCGGGACGGTGGTCATGCGGGACGAGTCACCTGTATCCGAGCGGGAGGGCCACGGCTACGGCTGCCGCAGCATCCAAACCATTGCCCACAGCCGCCACGGGCTGTGCGAATTCAAGGCAGAAAACGGCATCTTCACCCTCCGGGTAGCCCTCCCCATGTGAACGGGCAGGGACGCTCCAGCTCAAGTGGAATTTTGTGAAAAATGACCTTTGCGTTTACAAAACCAATTTGATACACTAAGCAGCGTCAACTGAATACGGACATTCAACGACACACGCAGCGCATTGCACGTAAGCCTGATTACGGCACGGAAATGCCACCCGCGTGCCGTTTTATCGAAAGGGCGCACGCAACTGAGGGCGGCGGGACAAAATGATCCCGCCGCCCTCTTTGCAGCCCCGCTCATCCACAGACAATCGCCGATGCCCCTGCCCGCGTCTAACTGAAATGGGTGATATTCATGAAATGGCCCCTCCCTTTTACTGCCTGGGGGAAAAGTCCCGGCTCCGGCGCACCAGCTGGGCCACGAAAGGCGTGGCTGGGCTGGACATCACCGCGCCGGGGGGATCAAACTGGGTGGCCCTGCCCTCCTCCATCACCAGCACCCGGGTGCCCAGCTTGAGGGCCTCCTCAATGTCGTGGGTGACGAACAGGATGGTGATGCCCCGTTCCTGGTGGAGGCGCAGGATCTCGTCCTGGAGCTGCCGCCGCGTGATCTCGTCCACCGCCCCGAAGGGCTCGTCCATGAGAAGAATATCCGGCTGGGCGGCCAGGGCCCGGGCGATGCCCACCCGCTGGCGCTGCCCGCCGGACAGCTCCCGGGGATAGCGCCCCGCCAGCCCCGGCTCCAGCCCCACCGTCTCCAGCAGCTCCGCCGCCCGTCTGCGACGCTCATCCCCCTTCCAGAGGGGGGATTTGGACAGGGAAGGGACGTAAGCGATGTTTTTCTCCACCGTCATGTGGGGGAACAGGCCCACGTTCTGGATGGTGTAGCCGATGCCCCGGCGCAGGGCCACGGGGTCGGCGTCCGCCACGTCCTGACCCTTCACCAGCACCCGGCCCGCGTCGGCGGAAATGAGGCCGTTCACCAGCCGCAGGGCGGTGGTTTTGCCGCAGCCAGAGCGGCCGATCACCGTCAGGAAGGTGCCCCCCTCCACGGAGAGGGAGAAATCCCGCAGCACCGAATGGCTGTCAAAGGACTTGCACACCCGGTCAAATTGAATCACAGGCTCCGCCATGGCTCATCCCTTCAAAACGCCCTTTTCCACCAGGAAGTTCCGGGCCACGTCCTTTTCGTCGGCCCCCTCCACCTCCACCAGGTAGTTCAGGTGGGCCATCTCCCCGTCGGACAGCAGGCCGTCCATCTTCCTCAGCGCGTCCTCCAAACCGGGGTGCTGTTCCAGCGCGTCCTGCCGCACCACGGTGGAGCAGAAGTAGTTGACCTGCAAATGCAGATCGTCCTCCAACGTCACCAGCCCGGCGGCGGCGTTGCCCAGCTGGGCGTCGGTGGTGAAGGCGTTGGTCACGTCGATGTCCCCGTTCTGGAGGGCCTGGTACTTCAGGCCGATGTCAATGTCGTTGACGCTCTTGAACGCCAGGCCGTAGGTGTCCGCCAGCAGGGCGAAGCCGTCCGCCCGCTCGATATAGTCCGGGTTGCCGCCGAAGTTCAGCTCCCCCGCCACCTTGGCCAGGTCGCTGGTGGTGGTCAGGCCGTACTGCCGGGCCGTCTCCTCCCGCACCGCCACGGCGAAGGTGTTGTTGAACCCGTACAGCCCTACCCAGGTCATTTGGAACTTCTCCTGGTACTCCTCTTTGAGCTGGGCCAGCATCTCCTGGTCGTCCACGCCCACGGCGTCGTGATCCAGTACCATCACCCAGCCGCTGGAGGTGTACTCCGGGTAGAGGTCGAACTCCCCCTTCTCCATGGCGGGGTGGATGTTGTTGGTGCCGCCGCCGATGCCCTTGGTGATCTCCACCTGGAAGCCCGCGTCCTCCAGAATGAGGCCCAGCATCTCCCCCAGGATATACTGCTCCGTCATGGGCTTGGTGGCGATCTTCACCGGCCCCGCGGCGGCGGGTTTGCCGCAGGCGGACAGGCTCAGCCCGGCGGCCATTGGCAGCTTCACCCGCAGCAGCGTCTGCATGGCGGTGCTGCCCATGCCGTCGGCGGCCTCCAAAATGTCCGGATCCAGGGTGGTGAGGCCCACGTAGGTGTTGCGCACCATGGGCATGACCCCGTAGATGGTCAGGGCAATCACCGCCGTCTTGTTTCCAATCCCGGTGAAGGGGATCAGGATGCCCAGTAGGGAGATGGCCGGAATGGTGTACAGCACATTGCACACCCCCATCACCGCCGGGGCCAGCCTGGGCCGCTGGGCAATGAAGATGCCCAGCAGCAGCCCGATGCTCCCGGACAGCAGGATGGCCTGCCCCGACAGGAGGAAATGATCCCACAGCAGGCCCAAAAACCAGCCCCCGCGTTCCCGGTAGAGGGCGAAAATCTCTTGAACCAGCTCCATGGCGCTCAGGGGTGGAACCGATCCACAGCGTCCACTGGGCAAAACTCCACGCACCGCCCGCACTGGAGGCAGTGGGCCGGGTCAATGACATAGGGCGTCCCGGCGGCAATGCACCGCTGGGGGCAGGCGGCGGCGCATTTGCCGCAGCCGATGCACCGATCCGAGATGGCAAACCCGTTCTTCTCCACCTCGTCCCCGCCGTAGGCGAAGCCCTCCCGGCTGATGGGGTAGTGGAGCAGGTCGAACCACTCGCCGTGGCCCTCGTAGATGTGGAAGGCGTCCAGAATGTAACGGCTCTCGCCGGGGTACACCTCGTTCATGCCGGGGTTATGCTCGAACACCTTGTCCACCCACTCCTTGCCCACCACCCGGAGCTTTCCGGTGAATTTCAGGGACTGGCAGTCGGGGCACATGGCGGCCAGGGCGATCTCGCCGGTCTCCACCAACTGCTTGTAGAAGGGCTTGCCCTTGGATGTGACAATGTACATCCCGTCGTCCTCCGCCAGCATCACGTTGATGATGCGGGCCTGAGGACGGCCCTGGGCGTCCACCGTGGCGGCGGTGGCGATCTTCACCTGCCGGAACAGGTCAATGTACTTTTTTGCGGTTTCATTCATTGTAGGAACCTCCAATTTAAGGGAAACGTGTATCCCGTAGACTGCTGTCAGTATAATGTAAAATCCCATGATTGTAAAGTACGCACAATATTGTAACTTAGGGAACACGGAGGTAACAATTATTGCGCTGCAACGGTTTCCGGCGCTAAAAACTTTTCCGGCACCGCTTTACACCAGCTCTACACCACTCGAAACAGCTCTTATAGAAGCGATTTTATCGACCTCCCGCCGCTTCTGCTCCTGGGTAACGTGGGTATACAGGCCCATCGTCATATCCAAAGAAGCGTGTCCGAGTATATCCTGGAGCGTCCTTGGCTTCATCCCGTTCTCAAAGCAACGGGTAGCAAACGTATGACGCAGGGTGTGAGGGGTAAAGTGTTCAAACTCCGGCATTCCCTCCGCACGGCTCTTATTGATGGTACGGATCACAGTTTTAATGGCATCGCCAAAGGTCTGTCCGCTGATCGGAGCCGCCGTCCGGGTTTTGAAAATCAGATTCTCAAAGCCTTTGAGCGGCTTCAACTTGCCGCGCTTTCCCATTTGAGCCATCAACCACTCGTCCTGTCCTTTCTGCTTCTTCAGAATACGAAGCGCCTCATCTGTCAGCGGTATATCCCGGCGGCTGTTCTGCGTTTTCGGCGGATTGATCTTAAACGATATGGCGGTTTCTCCCTCCAGCTTGGAGTAAATCAGCGTTTTCGTGACGTGAAGCAAGCCAGCGTCCCAATCCACATCGTCCCAGGTCAGCGCACACAGCTCCCCTTGACGCAAGCCGGTAAGTAAGGCAAGCTGAAAGAGCATTTCATACCAGTTTCCCGATGCCGCTTTCAGAAACTCACTTTCCTCATCCTGCGTCAATACCCGGCGTTCTTGCTTACCGTCTTTCACAATCGTGACATTCTTTGCCGGATTCTTTGTCATAAACTCCGAGAGAATTGCCTTCTCAAACATGTCCACCAGGATGATACGGACTTGAAGGATCGTTTTGTAGTGATACCCTGCGTCCCTCATTCCATTCAGCAGTTTCTGGATATGCGCCATGTTCAGATCGCGTAAACGGATAAAACCAATCTTTTCTTTAATATGCGCCCGATAATTTGACTGATAGTTTTTGAGCGTTGTGTCCCGCACAATATTTTTCTTATACAGTTCGATCCACTTCTCATACCAGTCATCCACTGTGATGCGCTCGTTGTAGACGTTGAGCCGTTTGTCATTCTCGTACATGGCCTCGGTCATCATAGTGCGCAGCTCCGACAGCTTGAAAGAGTATAGGTTTTGCCGCTGACCAAATCGGTCTGTAAACCGTCCGCAATACCGCCCGTCTTTCCTTTGGAGGATTCCTTTTCCCAACTCCTTACCTTTTAAGTCCTTTCCCATTCGACATCATCCTTTCCTGATGACGCAAAATGCGAAAAGCAATTCTGACAAGATACATTATAAGCGACTGACACGTTGCTTTCCACACTGCGAGTCCAGCCATTTGTCAAAAAGCCGCTTGTTACACTGTAAGCGGCTTGTCCCATCTCGAAATGTAAAGGGCATTGTGGGGTCATTGAGCAAGGCCCGTACTTTGTTCTCTCCCCAGCCGGTATATTCCATCAGCTCTTTGACGCTCAATAAGACTTTTTCCATCGGCGCACCTCACAATTTAACTGGGCCATTCGGGAGTGAAATTGTGTACGAAAGCCCCTTGTGCTGACCGCAGTAGGCGCAGACTTCCTTTTCAGCCTGTCCTGGTGTTGCCTCCCGCAAAGCAAAAGCGCCTGTGCCGCGAAAAGCGTCAGCACAAGCGCCACATAAGCAGAGCGTCAGTTTCGGGGGTACGGGTTCGATCAGGCCGATGCTGACCGCCAGGGCGTGGTTGATGCCCCGGATATGTTCCTCGTCCAGTCTGCCGATGTAGCCGGACAACCGCTGCTTGTCTATGGTGCGAATTTGCTCCAAAAGGACAAGCGAGGGCTGCGCCAGCCCGTTCCCGGCGTCCAGATAGTAGTGGGTGGGCAGCTTGGCTTTGACGTTGGCCTTGCTGGTGACGGCGGCGATAATGACTGTGGGGCTGTGCTTATTGCCCACGTTGTTCTGGATGATAACGACGGGCCGGGTGCCTTTCTGCTCCGAGCCGACCCCGTGGCCCAGATCGGCGTAATGTAGGTCGCCGCGTAAATATGTCCTGCTCATGGTATTTGACCTCCTACAATATAGATTAGACGGCCTGCGCCCCCTATGTAAGAGCCGGACAGCATGACATATCAAGGTTGGTGGAGCATAAACGCTCCCGTTTCCATAAACCTGTCCCGCTGTCCGGCTTATATGAAAGCAAGCCTATTTGTCCGCGACACCCCGGCCCGCTGTGGGAAGTCATCAAACGGCTGGCGGCGACCAGCTCCACGGGAATTTCACCCCCGCATGGTTCTCATGCGGCTGCTCTCATTGCCTGCGACGGCTTCACGCTGGAAAACGCGATCACGCTCGGACTGTGACTGAACAGGAGTCTCATTGTCCCCATCGTCGGTCGTGGCCGTACCGGGAGCCACCCGGTATTTTATGGCCGCTGGTTCTCGCTCCATGCCGGACAGCAGACCGTGGACGAAATGATAGTGTGGCATCCCACTGTCCTGTCCGGCACATCCTGGCGCAGCGTCAAAAGAGGCTTGCGGCGATGGGACTGTGCTTGATGAATGGGTATGAAGTTTTCAAAGGTCAAACCCATTCGCCGTATAAACGAGGAACAGGTGGAAGGCTTTCCATCGCCCTCCACCTGCTTCTCACTTCAAACGCTAAATTGTAACCTCCCCGGACAGACATTTTTTAAGTTTCTTCAATGCTGAGGAAATCGACTTTATCACAGCGGGGTGTTTGCATCCTTCCATATCCGCAATCTGCTCGTATGTAAATTCCCCAAAGTAGTACAGCACCAGACGGCGGCGCTGCTTTTCAGGCAGTTTAGCGATTGCCTGATGCAGCTTGTCCACCTCCATCCGTTGAGAAACGGTTTCCTCCACGCTCTCCTGGGGTTTCATGGCCCGTTTATTCAACGATGCCTCCGTCTGCTCCGTTCGCTCATAGTGCTTGTCCACTTTGTGCATGAAAGAAATATCCTCCAACTCAAAGCGGTCAAAGGCGTCGAACAAAGACTTGTCGATCTCAATGCACCGTTCCATATTGTTGCTATCCACAAAAGACAGATAATAGTGCGGGGTGGCGGTATTGATGCCTGTTGTGAAAATCGTGTAAGGGTTATCCTTATCTCTCCGGCGCTTGGGCCGAGGGTCAATGCTTTTAGGATGGCTGTCTGCCATTTTCCTTTACCTCCAGTCTGAATTTTTGAAAATTCAGACTGGAAGGCGGGCCACGACACCTTACACGAAAAGCTGTTTTATCCCACGGTTCGTCTAATAACGACAAAAAACGCCCGGTAGGTCTACGACCTACCGGGCGGAGCGAAAAAAATTTAGTTGTGGCAACAGTGTATAGTTCATCTTTATGGCCGAAACGTCCAGTGGTGGAGGACAGGCCCTTTTTGATGGATCACTCTTTGTCGAAATTGGTCGAAACACTTTTGGGATCATGGCGGCTACCTCCTTGAGCCGCCGCTATAATCAACGTAACCGCAACATTCTTTGGGAGAAAAGAAGAACGGCGGCTTTAATCTCTTTAAAACCGCCGTTCGGATGCCATATTGTAAAATGGGCGCATGAAATAGCCTGCCGCAATCAACGGTTTTTTTCTTTCCCCGTTGGGGCAGATTTTCACTATTAAATGGCAGACATTGATATGTACTTAATCAATGCTTTACTCCTATCAATATTTACTTTTGACCCCAGAACTCAAATACCATTCTCACATGATCTTGATTTTCTGCCTCTGCTACTCTTTTCAGATATTCCCGGATGGTTAAGTGTTGCGGACAGCGGCGTTCGCACTCCCCACAGCCGATGCAGTCAGCGGCACGGCCATTTGCCCGGACAAGGTTGGCATACCGAACGATGCCACCACCGCCGCCGCCATTCAGCTTCAGATCATTGTAAAAGGCGAAACTTTCTGGAATCGCAATATGTTTCGGACAGCCATCTACGCAGTAACGACAGCCTGTGCAGGGAATTTCAATTTTTGCCTTGATCGTGTCAACTGTCTGGAATAAGATTTTTTCTTCCTCCGAATCCAAAGGCTTGAAATTTTCCATATAGCTTAAATTGTCCTGCATTTGCTCCAAGCTGCTCATTCCGCTTAAAACGACCATTACCTGTTCCAGTGACGCGGCAAAGCGGATGCCCCAGGAAGCTAAACTCATATCAGGACGGTACTCCGTCAACCGCTTTCCCGCCTCCTGCGGAAGCCGGATCAGTGCGCCGCCTTTCAGCGGTTCCATGACCGATACTTTTACTCCATGCTGGCAGCAAACCTCATAGCACTTTCTGGCCTCAATCCCGGCATCCTCCCAATCAATATAGTTGATTTGAAGCTGTACCAACTCCGTTTCTGGATGATCGGTGAGAACCTTTTCCAAAAGCGCCGCATTATCGTGATAGGAGAAGCCAATATGCCGGATTTTGCCCTCCTCTTTCTTCTGTTTCAGAAAGTCAAAGCCGTTCATCTGCTGAACAGCCGAATAATTCAACTGTCCAATCGCGTGCAGGAAGTAATAATCAAAATAGTCTACCCCGCAGCGTTCCAACTGCTCTTGAAAGAACGCCGAATACTGCGATGCCTCTTGAATATACATCAAGGGCATTTTGTCCGTAATGGTAAAGCAGTCCCTGGGGTGACGCTTGACTACGGCCTCCCGAAATGCTACCTCGCTCATGCCACTATGGTAGGGATACCCTGTATCAAAATATGTGCCGCCTTTTTCAAGAAACAAATCCACCATTTCATTCAGTACAGGAAAGTCGATAGACGCTTGATCGGCTGGGTCTGTCAGGGGCAGGCGCATAAGACCGAACCCCAATTTATTTCTGTTCATTATTCCGATCCTTTCATGCAGCACTCAATGGCGGAAACGATTTGGAGCGGGGTCAAGTGATACTTTTGGTATTGCGTTTCCAGCGGTACACGGTCGCTGAACTCCTTGTCACCGCCAAACGACAGGACTTTCATGTTGGAGGCCCCATAAAACGCGGCAATCTTTTCTCCAAAGCCGCCGGAACGCACTCCGTCCTCCAGAGTAATCACAATGCTGTGGCTGGCTTTTAGCTGCTCCAAAGTTTCCTTATCCAGCGCGGAGAAGATGCGGGGATTGATGATGGTTGGCTGAATCCTCGTTTTTTCTTCCAACAGCTTCCCGGTTTCCTGAGCCAAGGGGAAGAAGCTGCCCAGTCCAAGAATAGCGATCCCGCCGCCCTGCTGGACTGTCTGATACTTTGTAAAATCTGTCAGCACCGGTGTACTGCTGGAAATCACGGCGCTGGGAACACGAATAATAACCGGCGTTTCTGTCTGCTCCACAGCCCAGTCCAGCATGGAAATGTATTCCTCCTTGAAAGCAGGAGCCAGACAAACAAGGCCGGGGATATTGCCAAGCATGGGAATGTCGAATACGCCGCAATGGGTGGCGTCAGCGGGAGACAGGCCATTTACATAGACCAGGATCGTAGCGGGATTGCCATTCAGCGCCAAGTCTTGTATTACTTGGTCGTATGCCCTCTGCAAGAAAGAGCTGGTAATCATCAGGACAGGTTTTGCCCCATTTTTAGCAAGGCCGGAGGCAAAGGCTACGGCGTGTTCCTCGGCAATACCCACATCCACAAACTGATTTCCTGCTTTTTGCCGAAATTCCGCAGTCAGGCCCGTTATCGTGGCAGTTGCCGGAGTAATGGTAATCACAGTCGGGTCTTTTTCCATTTTTCTGAGTAGCAATTCCGTGGTGATGGAATCATAGCTTTCCATACCGGCAAAGGCAGAGACATCAAAACCGCTGGGCATAGCATAATGTCCGGCCTCTCGATCTGCTTCCGCCCAGGCCAGCCCTTTGCCTTTCTGCGTATGGATATGTACGACCGTGGGACGGGGCGTGTCCTTTATCTGCCGGAGTACGGGAAGAAGCTGCTCCACATCGTTGCCGTCCTCCACATAGAAGTAGTCAAAGCCAAAGGATTTGAAGAAATTGCACTCCGCCATGCCCTTTGACCGGCGCAACCGGGCAAAATTCTGATACATTCCGCCCTGATTGGGGGAGATGGACATTTCATTGTCGTTGAACAGGATAATGATATTGCTGTTCAGCATGGCCGCATTGTTCAGCCCTTCAAAGGCTTCCCCGCCGGACATGGAGCCATCCCCAATGATAGCAATTACATTCCCCGTTTCCCCTTTCAAGTCCCTTGCTTTTGCTAATCCTGTGGCAAGACTGACAGAGGTCGCAGTATGCCCTACAAGGAAGTGGTCATGCTCGCTCTCCTGCGGATTGGTGTAGCCAGAATAGTCATAGAAGTGGGCCGGGTCAACAAAGCCGTCCTTGCGCCCGGTCAGCAGCTTATGCGTGTAACACTGGTGAGACACATCGAACACAAATTTGTCTTTGGGGGAATCGAATACATAGTGCAGGGCGATAGTGGCCTCCACCATGCCCAAGTTTGACCCCATGTGACCGCCGGTAATGGTGATGCGGTCAATCAGAGTTTGGCGGATTTCTCCGGCCAGCGCCGGAAGCTGTTCCGGGGACAGCTTTTTCAAATCTTCCGGGGAGTTGATGCTGTTTAAGCAACTCATAGATGCCTCCATTTCTTTTCTGTTGACTGTTCAGATGAATGTATCTGTTTCCATTGGTTTGCTTTGGCGAAGGAGCTGCCGCAAATATGGGATGCCAAGCAGTACAGCAAGGGCAGTGGTCGCAAGATCAGATGCCATCTGCGCATAAAAAATGCCGGATAGCCCCCACAAATAATTGGAAATATACAAAAAAGGAAGGTAAAACAGGCATTGCCGCCCCAGATTGATGGCCATGGCCCGTACAGCCTGCCCGGTGGCTTGGAAAGTAGACATCAGCGAGGTCTGTATTGCGATAAGCGGTACTGCCCACGCTTGAGCATGAAGGAATTGTGTTCCTATGGAAATGATTTCTTGGTCGGTCGTAAATGCGCCTATATACACGGGAGCAAGTATTGTAAACGGGATCAGGAATAGCAAACAGATCAGTGTCCCCGTGAGCATTGTAAATTTCAGCCCGCTGAATAGCCGCTTGATATTTCCAGAACCATAGTTATAGCCAGCTAAAGGGACATATCCCTGCACATAGCCGAAGGTAATCATAAACTCCATCATAATCATTTTTACGGCAACGCCGTAGGCGGTAATCACTTGATCTCCATAACCGGCAGCTACGTTGTTGAATAAAATCACGGCAATACTGCTGATCGTCTGCGCGATTGTAGAGGGAAGTCCGATTTTCAAGACTTCTGAAAAAATGCGTATATTAGGCTTGAAATCTGCGGGTTTAATAGACAACATCGTATTTCCACGCAGATATATGAAGATATAGAAAACTACGGCGCAGAAATTTCCAATGATTGTTGCCCAAGCTGCCCCCGCTGCGCCCATATTCAACGCCAGTATCATAATCGGGTCAAGGACGATGTTCAGCACGGTTCCAATCACCATACCAATCATAGCTTCCTTAGCCTTTCCTTCCGCTCGCAGCAGTGCGGGGAGGATAACTTGCAAAATCAGCACTACGGCGAAACTTACAATCAGCCGCAGGTATTCCCTTGTGGGCCCGACCGTATCGCTGCTCGTTCCAATCAGACGCAGGATTGGCTCCATGAAAACTAATATTAGGGC